>CP019326.1:1588278-1905933 GCA_001971685.1 Halomonas sp. 1513 | reverse complement strand
CGCGAGAGGATCTCGTTAATCCGTTCGACGTTATTAATCTCGACGGCCCACTTGGCCATGGTGCCAAAGACGGCGCGGTAGTCGACTTCTTGAAACGCCTCGCGACCCTTCATATCAGTACCCACCTGCCCGACAAACAGCAGCATAGGCACGCTATCCTGCATCGCAGTGTGCACGCCGATCGAGGCGTTGGTCGCTCCTGGGCCTCGGGTCACGAAGCAAAGTCCCGGCGTACCCGTCAACTTACCATACGCCGCCGCCATAAAGGCTGCGCCGCCTTCGTTACGACACAGCACATAATCGAGTCGACCCACCGTATCGTGCAGTGCATCCAACACGGCGAGATAACTTTCTCCAGGGACGCCGAAGCTCTTCGATGCTCCCAGCGCGAGCAAACTCTCGACGAATAGCTGTCCTCCATTGCGTATCATCGCGTTATCCTTATGCAGTCTGGTGTTGTAAAGGCGTCTTTGTTCAAGCAGCCCAAGTCGTCGTTCATCGAACTCGCTCAGCCTGACATCAGCTACCAGCTATCAAACTCCTACTAGGTTCAATTATCATCGTACGACACCAGCAGTAACTCACCAGTTATTTACATCAAACTTGGCAACCAAGTAGCAATGCCCGGAAATAGCACCAGCAACAGCGCCGCAAAGCAAAGGATTACAAAGAATGGTGCAGCTGCCATGGTTACTTGCCATATATCCCTTCCCGTAATTGACTGCAATACGAAAAGATTGAAGCCAATGGGTGGCGTAATCTGGGCCAACTCAATAATCACCACTACATAGATACCGAACCACAGAAGATCAATTCCAGCTGCCTGCAACATCGGCAATACTACGGCACTACTGATGACAAGAATCGAGATCCCCTCGAGAAAACATCCAAGCACAATGAAAAATAGTGTCAATACCAGCAACAGCATATAGGGAGACAACTCTAAAGAATTGACAAGCTGAGCCAAGTACTGGGGTATACCGATAAATGAAAATGCCGATGATAGGACTGCAGCAGCCGCAACGATGAAACCAATCATACAGGCAATTCGAGTCGCCCCCAGAAGACTGTCGAGGAAAACTTTCACTGTCAACGAACCGGAGAAATGGGCAATCGCAAGCGCCCCCAACACACCGAATGTCGCTGACTCAGTAGGTGTCGCAATACCAGCATAAATCGAGCCAATAACGGTCGCTATCAGCAATAGGATTGGAAGCAGCCCAACAGATGCGAGGAGACGCTGTTTAAGTGTCATTCTCTGTTCCGGAGGAGGCATCTTGCCTGGATTTAGCAAGGCCCATACTGCAATGTACGCCATAAACAACGTGATCAGCATGATGCCTGGCAAAATGCCTGCCATAAACAACCTTGCTACTGACTGCTGCGCAACCACACCATACACAATAAGCACTACCGAAGGCGGAATCAGCAAACCCAGAGTAGCAGAGCCTGCCAGAGTACCGATCATCAGGCGGTCATCGTAGTGCCTGTCCTTTAGCTCGGACATGCTCATCCTGCCTACAGTGGCTGCTGTGACTGCAGAAGACCCGGCAACCGCCGCCATGATCCCACACCCCAGCACGTTCACATGCAGCAACCGCCCCGGTAACCAGCCCACCCAGGGGGACAATCCATTGAACATTAGCCCTGACAGCTTGGTGCGAAATAAGATTTCCCCCATCCATATAAACAGCGGCAGTGCGGTCATTGGCCAAGACCAGCTGGACTCCCATAGCTTCGAAATGACGAGATCACCCAGCGGAACATTTGAAAAAACTGCTAGGGCACTAATCCCTATACCTAAGAGGCTAATAGCAACCCATACACCGGATGCTAGCATCGTCAATAGCCCCACAAGCACAAGACATAGCGCTAATAGCGTGGAGTCCATATATATCTCCTGAGGTCATAGCCTATTTCTAATTGGAAAAATATTCGGCCTTTCCATTGCGCAAGAGGTTTACCAGATCATCCAGCACTGCCACACCCATAACGACCAAGCCAGCCACCATCCCCGTCTGTGGAATCCACAGCGATATAGACAGTAGACCAGGACTTACGTCCCCGAACTTGTAAGCTTGCCATGTATATTGAATGGCATTCCAACTCAACCATGACAAGACTGCCAGAGCACAGATACATACCCAAATCTCTATAATGCGCTTCGCCCCCGGAGGGAGTGAATCCACCAGCAAAGTGACGCGCACATGTGAGCCATGTCGAAATGAATAAGCCAAGGCAAGGAAGGTAGATGCCGCAAGGCAGAATCCAGCGAATTCTGTTGCATCGACGGTATAACCAAGTTGCCTACCTACCACCTGAACAATAACGGAGGCTCCAATGGCAGCCAAGAAAAAGGCTGCCAACCCTCCTGTAATGCGATATATGGCATTTAGGATAGCTCTCATATTAGAAGCTCCCCTTTACTTATTCGGAGCCACTGCGCCACTCGATATATTCATCCATAATTCGATTCCCTCTCTCACTTGCATCGCCCCTCCAATCTTCGAGGATTCTATCACCAGTTTCACTAATTGCCTGCTGTAACTCGTCGGATGCCTGAGTGATTTCAATACCATTATCTTCAAGGACTTCACGATTTTCAGCAGCACGCTCTCTACTCATCTCCTGACCGCGAATATATGCATTTTCCGCGGCATCCATCACGATCGTCTGAAGATCATCCTCCAACGCATTGAATGCTTCTTCATTAATGATTAAAGAATTGAAATTATGCATGGTCCCCGTATAAACGAAGTGATCAACATAATCCCATACCTGCACGTCAATCCCCGTTTGCGCGCTGGTGAAAAGTGACTCTATCATATTAGTTGAAAATGCCTGAGGCACTTCTGAGAACGGCAAGTTGGTGGCATCAAATCCCAATTGCTCTGCCATCATTTGTGTCGGGTGCGAGTAAATTCTTATCCTCATCCCCTGAACATCATCAGTAGATGATATCGGGCGATCAGCGAAGAATCCCTGACCTGGCCAAGCAACAAAAGTTAAGGGCATGATCCCTTGGTCACTCAGTACGTCTTCATAGTAGGGCTGAAGAAAAGTATTCAACTGATAGGCTTGCTCGTAACTCGTTGCCAACCCCGGGAGCCCATCGACGCGAAAGACGGGGTGTTCGTTGCCGTAGGCTCCCAGACGAATTTCACCCAGCTGCACCACGCACCTCTGAACGGATCTTTTGATTTCGTCATGGCTTATCAGGGTGCTATTTGTGCGCATGTCGATGGCAATACGCCCGTCACTATTCTCTTCGACCTCAGCGACAAATTCACGCAGATTCTCAGTAAAGAAGCTATCGTCTGGATACCCGGTGGCCATCATCCACGAAACATCGGCATGGGCCATGAAAGAAGACGAGATCCCTGCGACTGCGACTACGGACATCAGGTACTTGTTTTTGTCAGTCATATCAAGCTCCAGTATGCTGTTGGGCCTTCGTTAGCCAGTTCGTGATCGCGAATTTTCACCGCCTAGCTAACGACTTACCCCACCCTGCCAAAGCAGCGCGCTTTCAACAGCAAAGAAGAACCCACCGACAAACAAGTAATACTTGTCTATACTGCGCCTCGTCGGCCATTCAACCCTCCACGAATTGGCCTAGCGGCGCTCTGGCGCCCCTCCGGAGAATGCACACCTGAAATATTGCCTGCCCTCGCCGAGACACCGAAGGTGCGCACAGCAGCTCACTACCTATGCGGCTCAATCGACAAGAGGCTGGAAAGCGCCAAGGGCAAGGATGGATTGAGGGTTAAGCGCCGACTGAATGAGCCGTCCAACTATTGGGGGTCAGTTCACTGTTGCCAGGGGCGCCATGCCCAATGTAGGAGTCTCACCCCGGCCATGATGATTCGGGCTTGCACAACGTACGGGGCCATATAAGGGAATTCATTCCCGATGCAGCGCGCAGCGCTGCCGGGACCACTGCCCTCAACGAATCCCGTTTCGCACCACCACCTCGCCAGCCTGCCGCTTGTGCTTCAGCAGGTGAAACACATAGGCATCGACCTGGCGCTGGTGATGGTGGATATGGATCAAACCGCCGCGGCCACGCATGGCACGCTGCCGCACGCCGTAAGTTTGAAGCCGCCACTCCAGGTCGACCTCCTCGGCGCCGTAGCCTTCGAAGTCACCGTCGAAGCCATTCACCGCCAGCAGCTGCTCTCGCCATACCCCCATATTGGCGCCCAGCAGTGCCAACGGCTTGCGGCTCCATAGGCGGGCCAGCAAGCGCGGCAGGCGAAGCCCGAACTCATCGCGAGAAATGTTGCCACGCATCGACTCGGCAATAAGGCGTATCGGATGCTCCAAGCGTGAAAGCGCTACTTCCCCGCGCTTGATTCGCGTCGTCAGGTCCTCGGCGGTATCCACGCGTCGCCCTGCAACCACATACCCTGGCTGCGCCCAGTCGCGGTGGTCAGCAACGAAATGGCGCATTGGCACACAGTCACTATCGGTAAGTACGATGTAATCGGCCTCGGAGCCGGCGATGGCTCGATTGACGATCTGTGCCTTGCGAAAGCCGCGGTCTTCATGCCACACATGGCGGATGTCCACGCCTTGAGCGCGAAATCGCTCGATGACCTCTGCCACCTCAGGGCCAGAGCCATCGTCGGCGATGCACAGCGAGAACTCGCACGACGACTGGCGCCGATACCCTTCCAGGGTCAGCGCCAGTACCTCAGCGTCGTTGTACGCCGCCATGATCACTTCCAGCGAAAAATGAGGGGTCATGGCCTCCCTACCGAGCCTATGACTCATTGAAGCGATACGACACACCAAAGCGCGCGAAGTTTATTCGTCTGCTAGCCATTCGCTGCGCTACGATGTAAGCCCCTCGCAGAACGTCTCCACCGCCCTCTGCACCTCATCCCAATCCAGCGCATTGACATCGATCGGCACACTGGGCTTGGCCATCAGGTTGAATGAACCAGCATGGCGGCTGTGCCAGTCGTCGCGGTCGGCCGGGTCATAAGGAAACAACACCAGCGATGGTACACCCAGGCCATCCGCCATGTGTACCGTCGCGGTAATACCCGACACCAGACCGGCAGAGGCCGCAATCAGCGCGATGTTCTCATAGATCGTCTTGGTAGCGGCGAGCGCAAACACTCGGTCTCCCTCGAACGCGTCACAAAACGCCGCCACTTCGCCCTCCTTGCCTGGCGCACTCAGCATACAGACATCATGCCCCGGCAGCCTCTGCAGTACCGCCTCGGCCAGCCGGGCACAGTTAGCCATAGTCAGGCTACGTGCCCGCCCCTTGCTATAGGCGTTGAGGCATATGAATGGGCGCGACCGCTCAGCGATCAGCGCCGTTGCCCGCCGCTCCAGCGCGGTATCGCGTGGCACCAGATACGAGGTATCCACGCACTCGGCGCCACAGCGCCGCAGCAGCGCCACGTACTTATCGGCAAAATGCCAGCCTCGAGTCGCCGTTCCAAGCTTGAGATCGATCAAGCCAAGGCTGTCATCGAGCCCGGCAATGTGCTTGGCTTTTAGCTGGTTCAAGAGGTATATCGCGCGGTGATTGGCGAGGTGGCTAAAAAACACCACCAGATCGACTGGCCCGATCTGCTCCGCCAGGCGGGTGATCTCTTTCGCACTGGGCCGCTTGCGTATCTCGTGGACCACATCGACCCCGAAGTCCTCGCGGAACAGAGCCGCCATCTCCGGCGTGGTGATCACTTCCACCGACACGTTGCCTAGCTTGCGCAGCTCACGCGGCACAAACGAGAACACCACCGAATCGCCCCACTTGGCATCCCAGCGCACGAACACCAAACGCTCAATGCTATCGGGCTGTTCAATCGGTGGCCGCTCTCGATCATAGCGTCTGCGGCTGATGGTATTACGATAACGGTCTCGATACGCTCTGGCGCTGTTCAGCCACTTCCTCATTGACGTCTATCCCACCCCTGCGTGGCCACGCTGGCAAGCGGCACCGCTTTCCGCTAGTCTGGCCGTCATTTAAAAGGTCAGAGTAACACAGACGCCAACCTCTGGCATGCGTACTGCATTTTGGGCTGTCTCATCCATCAGGAGCACATATGAATATAGTCTTTTCCACCACTCGGCAATGGAACCCAGGTGACGAGTTTATTCTGATGGGCTGTATGAACCTTCTTCGCGAGCACCTGGGTGACTTCAATCCTATCATCTACAACCGCAATCCGCAGATACGCAGAGCAAGAAAATTCGATATTATAAAGAAGATCGATAATGCGTTCGGCAAGGATTTCGTAGAGAAGTTCATGGATAACTCCGTCAAGGACAGGGTACCCATGGACTATGCCGACATGGTCGTTTTTGCCGGCTCCCCCGAGTGGCGAGGCCGGCGGATGGTAAAGCTATATGATGAAATAAAAGCTCATAATTTACCAAGTGTATTTTTAGGACTTGGCACTAGCGGTGAATTCTCATTCGGCGATGAGCATTTCACTCAAGTGGAACAGGAAGTCTTCAAACTCGCCAAACTCATTACCACTCGCGATGAAACAGCACAACGAGGGCTAGCACCCGCTGGAGCCATTCAACTTCCATGCCCTGCGCTATTTTCCAGCAAGACTGAAAGCACGGTCAATTCAGTAAAAAAAATCGGCCTGATGTATGGCACTAACAGCGCGGTTGCATCAAATAACGTATCTGACGACACTCACCAATACATGCTGGACATGTACAAGAAATTAATAGGAGACCTTGGAGAAGACTATCAGTTCGAGTTTGTGGCTCACTACATCGATGAACTCTCGACTTTCGAAAAGGATTTTCCCGGACAAACCCTGCGCTACTCATACGATGCCAAAGACTACCTGGACATATACGCAAGCTATGATCTTGTCATTGGCTATCGGGTTCACGGCATTGGCATATCTGCGTCTATGGGTATCCCCGGCATCATGCTTGCCCACGACGCCCGCGCTGCTACCGTAGAAGGCTTCAAAGCTGAACAGGTAACGATCGGCACAGACTATTCTACTTTGCGAGAAATTATTCTAAACAGCATAAATAATATCTCGGACAAGAGCCAGGCTCTCCAGAGTCATAAGAACGCCACTCGCAAGGAGTATCAAGAGTTATTCCAAAAGCATTTACCTTTCTAGTCGGGTAGGCCAAACCCTTAGTGGCCTTATCAACCTCATAGGTTTTTGCAGTGCAAACAAAAGCGGGTGCCCAATGGGCACCCGCTTTTGTCAGTAAAGCCGCAGTTTTTTTAATTATCAATACGCATTGGGGTTGATAAAGCCCTTGAAGATCGTGAGTGCGATGATCTTCAGGTCCAGCCACAGCGACCAGTTGTCGATGTACCAGAGATCGGCGGCGACCCGGCGCTCCATCTTCTCGTCGGTGTCGGTCTCGCCGCGCAGGCCGTTGACCTGCGCCCAGCCGGTAATGCCCGGGTTGACCTTGTGGCGCTTCATGTAGGACTCGACGATGTCCTGATAGTAGTCGTTGTGCGACAGCGCATGCGGCCGTGGGCCAACAATGGACATGCGCCCCTGCAACACGTTGTAGAACTGCGGCAGTTCATCCAGCGAGGTGCGCCGCAGGAAGGCACCCAGCCGGGTGATCCGCGGGTCGCCCCTGGAGGCCTGGGTCACCTGGCCGCCGCGCTCTTGGTGTACCGCCATGGAGCGGAACTTGTAGACCTTGAAGCGGTGGCCGTTGGCCCCGGTACGGTACTGCTTGAACAGCACCGGCCCCGGCGAGGTGAGCTTGATGGCAATGGCGATCGCCACGCACACCGGCAGGATCAGCAGCGAGATCACACTGCCCAGGACCAGATCCTCGAGGCGCTTGACGATGCGCGACACGCCGTCAATGGGCGTCACGCTCAAATCGATGCTCATATGCCCCGCCACCTCACTCATGCGGTGGTTGAGCAACAGCATGCCCTGGAAGTCGGGAATAAAGCGCACCTCGGCGGTCTCGTTGCGCAGCGCATGGAAGATATCGCGCAGAATCTGGCCAGACTCGAACGGCACGCAGATCCACACCTCGCTGGCCTGGGAGGCGACGATTCGCCGGCGGAGACGGTCCAACTGGGCCTTGGTCAGGCTCTCGCGTCGCAGGCGATACACCCCGGCGATGCTGTAGCCATCAGCGGGAGAATTGCGCATGCCCTCGCCCACCCGCACCAACTGAGCCCCCGGCCCGACGAGAAACACCGGCACCAGTGCCTTGCCCTGGCGGCGCGCGCGGCGCAGCAGCCATTGTGCCGCCAGCCGGAAACCGCATGCCAAGATGAACGAAAATAGCAGCGTCATGCCCACCCACAGCCGCGAGAAACGCTCTGCGGCATGGGCGAAGTAGATAAGCGAGGCGGCGATCACCGCGACAAGCGCCCACACGAAGATCTGCCGCAGCAGGATCTTGGCTCGGGACTTGACCTGCCAGCGCTTGTAGCCTCCCTGCTGCGTGTTGAGCAGGATCAGCAACAACGCCATGATGCCCATCGCCAGCCAGATACGCTCGGGAATTGCCATATGCCCGAAGCGCAGCCAGTGGGCCAGCAGGCCCGAGGCAAACAGCGCCACTGCATCGACCAGCGGCAGAATGATCTGCGCCGGATAGCGATCAGAAAAGCGCATTGAACTCGTGTGTCTCATTCCCTTGAGCCTTCATCTTGCAACGGGTGATGGTGCCTCGGCACGCGCGCACTCATGTACCTGAGCCATGACGTATAGCACCAGCAGCATAAAGGCGTAGTAGGTGCCGATCATCTCATGTTGCAGTGCCACTTCCGAGAGGCAGAAGACAATAAAGCCGGCGCTGAACAGCAACCCGATGAAGTGGTACGGGTTGTCGCGCGCCACCAGATAACCGCGCAGAAAATAGAGCCCCGGCAGCAGCAGGTAGAACGCCAGCGCCACCAGCCCCACCACACCACCGGTGGCCATCACCTCGAAGTACTGACTATGGGCGTGGCCACGGGAGATCGTCGCGGTCCAGTCATCCACGATGCTATTCGCATCATCGGCGAGGCGCGCATTCAGCGCTTCGCGGTCATCATAGGTGAGGCCCACCCAAGGATTCTGCTGGAAGGCGGCTATCGCCCCCGCCCACAGCCGCACGCGCCCGCCAGCAGAGTTGTGGGAATAATCACCCTCCAGCGTCCGGGCCACCTCATCCACGGTTACATCGACCCGCTGCTCGACCTGGGGAATCACCAGGTAACCCAGCACTGCCACCACCGTGAAGGCTCCGGCACTGATCGCCATACGCCGCGCGCCGAAGTGCCGCCAGTGCAGCAGCACCAGGAACGCCGCCACCAGCGGCACCGCAAACAGCGCCCCGCGCGAAGTGCTCAAGGCCGTGGCCACCAGCGCCGCCGTTGCCCCGGCCACCAGCCAGCCGCGCCGCGCCGAGCTCGGCACCATCGCCACCAGCAGGAAGAACAGCGACGCCACCAGGTAACCGAAGTTGATATGAAACAGGAAGCCATCGGCACGGCCGTTACCCTGGACCACCACCTGATACAGCGCCAGCAGCAGCGCCGCCATGGCCCCGGCCACCGCCGACCACTCCAAGCCGTTACGGTAGTGGCGCAGCCAGCCCTCATCGAGCACCATGCGCAGCATCAGGTAGATCGGGATCAACGCCACCATATGCAGTCCCACAGCCAGGTAGCGCCACGAATAATCGCTCATGACGAACCCGGGCAGATGGCCGATAGCATAGCTGCACAGCACCAGCATCACCAACTTGTCGGTGCCCGTGACCTCCAGCTGCTGGCGATTAACAATTACGAAGGCCAGCGCATACAGCAGTAGCAACGCAATAAACACATGCACCCGCAGTGGCGTGGCTACCAAAAGTGCCACCACCAACACCAAAACGGCCAGGGCAAGCCTGGCCGCCATCCTGCTTTGAAACATCAACTCACTTCCCTCATAGCGCCTGCAACAGCTGATTAAGGCCCTGGCTGAACTCGGTACGTGCCGCGGCCATCTTGGCTGGCGCATCCTCAAGGCCATCCGGCCACTGCTCCGGTGCCACTACCGCCGTCACCAGCGGTTCAACCTCATCAAACACCGGCACCGGGTAGCGCTGGGTAATCGCCCGGGCGGTATCCACCTGGTGGTCGTTGCGGTGCTCGCCCAGGCGAGCCTGGCGCGGCAGTAGCATACACGGCTTGCCCGCCTCCAGGCAGGCAATGATATTGCCCATCCCGGCGTGGGTCACCACTAGATCGGCCGCGTTAAAGAATTCTTGAAAGCGATCGGCAGGAAACAGCTCGGCGGCCTGCACAGTAGAATGCTCGGCGAAGGCCTCCAATGCCGCCCCGGGCCCCGCCTGAAACACCAGCGACCACTCAGGCTGCTGGACGGCCACCTCATGCACCACTTCCGCCAGACGTGGGAAGGCAAACTGGGTACCGGCGGTAAACATCACCCTCATAGCAGGCTACCCTGGTACTGCACACGGCCTTTGGCCAAGGCCGGCCACTGGGTTAACACCCGGCTGGCAAACAGCTTGGCCACACGCCCTGAGAGCGACAGCCGCTGGCTGTTGGCGATGCTATCTACCCACACGGTCTTCATACCCAGCAGAAACCCCGCGAACAGCAGCAGCAGTCCCGGGGCAGCCCCGGTACTGATGATCAGGTCGGGCCGATGACGGCGAACGATGCCTAAAGCCCGCGGCAATTGGCGCATCCCGCACCACAGCTCGCGGATACTGAAGTCTTCCAGGTAGTCGTCGGCACCGTCGTGCTCTCCTTCAGCGGTGCCAACGTATACCAATGCACTGCACTCCACTAACTTGGCCAACCGCCGCATCTGCACCCAATGCCCACCAAAGGACGCGACAAACAGCACCTTCATCGCGGCGCTTCCCGACGGGCAGACGACCATGGCAGCATAGCTGAGAGGCGCTGCTGCGCCTTCACGCCCTTGAGATACACCAGCACTGCCAGGGCCCAGGCGCGTTCGCGCCAAGTCATATCCTGGCGTCGCCAGAGCGACACCACATCTCCCATCAGGTTACCCAGCACCCGGCGCCAGCCGCCCAGGGCACCCTCGTTATACAAGACCTGGCTGCCAGCCGTGACACGCCGCGCCTTGGCAGCCAGCTCGCTGAGTCGATGGCGTGCCGGATGGGTCACCACGCAGTCAGCGGCATAGCGCATAACATGGCCACGGCGAGTCGCGCGCCCTGTCCATTCGAAATCGCCACCGGACATCAGTTGCTCGTCGAAGCACCCCACCGTTTGGAACACGCTATGCCTTACAATCAAATTAGCGGTAACCGATACACCCTGCTCAGCATTCTCCTGCTGGCGAAAGGCAAAAGCTTTCTCGAAACACTCGGCCGGTGTTAGCTTTTCGCCCTCAAAGGTCAGTGCCACATGCCCGGCCAACAATGAGAGCTGGGGATCCTCGAAATTCGCCAGCGCAGCCTCCAGCCACTTGGGCTCAGGCATGCAGTCGGCATCCACCAAGGCCACCAGCTCGCCCTTCGCTGCCTCCAGACCAGCATTGCGCGCCGCATAGGACCCGGGGCGCGCCTCATGCAGCAGGCGCACGTTCTCGGCCCACCGCATATCGGCAGGGGGCGGATCCTTTGGCGCATTATTGACGATCAGCACCTCGAACTGGGGGGCAGGTAGCGTTTGCCTTGCAAGCGCCGCAAGGCAGTGCTGCAGGCTAGGCCAATCATAATAGGTGGGGATGATCACTGAGGCGCGAGGCGCCTGCGCTTGCTTCATGGGACCTCGCTAATAGGTTGCGCTCTGGGCGTCTCGGTACCTGGCAGGCAAGCGAGAATCTCGGGGATCAGCGCGATGGCATCGTGATACTTCTGGCGACGAAAGCGTATCTCCAGCTCGCTGCAGCAGGCACTCAGGCGCACCTGCTCCAGCGACAGCCCGCCCAGCGACGGGCGATGCCGAATCGCTTGCGACAGACATGGCTCAAGCGCTCCCCTCCAGCGGCGGCCAACGGGGAACGCGGCGCCCACCGGCTCCAACGCCCAACGCCCCCAGTGTCCAAGCAGTAGCTCGCCCTGTGGCTCGGTAAAGGCCAGCTCACGAGTAATGCCCTGGTTGACGATGGCCAGTGGCAGACTACCTAGCGCCGCGATCACCTCATCCAGCCGCTGGGCCAGCTGCACCACGTCTTGCCGCGCCGGCGTATTGACGGCGGCAGCCTCGAGGCGTTGCAGAATGGGCGCATTAAGCCGCTGGTGCAGCAGGGGGTGAGAGCGGCTATAGCGACGCACAAGATCACGACTGGGCTCCACCGCCCAGCAGGCCGCAAGCCGCTGGGGCAACTGATCCCTGAAGCGGTTACTCTCCGTCAATTCACCTTCCGGCTTGATAAACAGATGGCAGTCGTAACCCTGCCACTTCGCCACGCCCAGCAGTTCAGGGGCCGGCAAACGCTTGCCGGTACTCGAGGCGAGCAAGTCCGCCTCGTTCAGCGCCGCCTTGCGCTGGGCAATACCGAACAACTTAAGCAGATAGTGCTCCGGCTCACGCTCTGGTGCCTGCACCTCAACCTCGAATACGTGGGTATCGGTTAGCCCGCTCTGCCGCCAGCAGGCATGTAGCTGGCTGCCCTCGGCCAAGGGGGCGTCACGGCATGCTTCGATCACGCTCGCCAGCCGCGCCGGCTGTTCGCTCAGCGCCAACAGTGCCCAGAAGCGACGGTGTCGCGGCCCCTCCTGTTGGGGAGCCAACTTGTGGCCGGTGAAGAAGATGGCATTGACCTGCAACCGCTTGGCATGCAACCAGAGCGCATCCTTGAAGGCCCCATCGAGCCGGTTAAACAGTTGGCGCGAGAGCAGCAGGCAGATGATCGCCGCCATAAAGCCCGCCCCCCCCCAAAGCAGAAAGTCCGTCACCATAAAGGCAAACAGCAGCAAAAACCCCGCGCCAGAGAGCAGGCCTGCAATATTCTTGGCGTTCTCGTGCAATTTGGCCCGGTAGTGCACCCGGCGCTGGCCTACCAGGTTGACCCCCAGCGCGGCGAGGACGAGGTAAGCCAGCATTACCAGCAGAAAGCCGGGGTAGATAACCGCAAACAGCAGCGCCAACAGCAGGGCCAACACTCCCGTGGCCAGCCCTGAAACAAGCCGCTGATATGCTTCGCTGGCCACCTCATCCTGATTTGAGAACAGCGCCAACTTGCGGGTGTGGGACAGCACACCAGTTGCCCCCCGGTTGGCCATTGCCGCCAGCAGCTTGTCTGCCACAAGGAAGACGACGTAGAAACCAATCGCGGCAAGGCTTAACGCCACCACAAGGGCATCTCTATCGAAGGCCGCCCAGCTCGCGGGAAAGTAGCGCGGAATACCCGTGGAGCCGACGAGAATGATAACTTTCAGCGGCAGGAAGAACGCCAACATCTTGGTGAGCTGGCTGACCAGGGTGAGCGCCACCACCGCCAGGGTCGGCAGGGGGACTAGGCGAAAGAACTTCTTGAGCAGAGATGCCGACCAGTGAAGGTGACGCCAGCCCAATCGAAAAAGCCACATAACAAAGTGTTACCTGATCAGCGTGGGCTGCCGAGTCTAGCAGGCTCAACGCAGCTGCCAAAAGGGGCGGATGCCATCATGGGGGAAGAACAGCGGCTTGATCTGCTCCTTGGGCGGCACCTTGGAGCCATCCACCCCCGGAGGCTCACCGTACTGCTCGAGGTAGGCATAATAGATGGGATAGAAGCGCTCGCGATCGAACTCATCAATCTGCTGGTAGGGCCACTCGCGCTCCATATACGGCAGCAGCCACTCCATGGCCTTGCGGATGCTCTGCCCCTCCGGCCCTTCAAAGGACCATAGGCCCTCGCCATAGGCGCCGCCGAGCTGAGCCAGGTGAATCCAACCCTGGAGGTTGAAGCAGCAGTAGTGAGCCGTGGTGGTACGCTTGAGTTCTTCCGGCTGGGAGCCATCCGGGGCAAATTGCTGAGCAATCCGTGAGCGACTTCTAATTAAGATCTCATGGAGTAATTTTTCTTCCCCAAGAAAAGCGGCAATAGCCCCCACCTGAAGATCGTAATAGGTGCCGTGATTGTTTTTGGCTGAGCTTTCCTTGACGCCCTGCCGGCTTGTACGCAGCCAACGCAAAAAATACCCTAGCCACTCACGAAAGCTACCCGACTCCTTCGCACTAAGCGCCTCTCTTTCCTCAAGGTAACGTACAGCATCAAGAAAATAATAAAAGTCTTTGGTTTCTATAATTCCTGAGCTAGTGCCTTGATTCCTGTTCCAACCACGGCGAACCTGAGCATACTTTAAATGTGGCGTCATTGCCGTGGCGGGGTCAAGGAACCAGCGTCGAATCAATGCGACAGCATGCTCATCAAAGTTTTTTCTTTCGAAAATCTCACCTGCTAGGGCCAACACTGTCGTATCATCAAAAAGACACTGCAAACGAGTACGATCATAATTATCGCTCATCGGCTCATAAAGCCGCGTGCCGGGCACTCGCTTACCATCTCGGGGAATATAAGGTAAACCGGGAATGGGCAGCGGAAAGGGCCAATAGTAGGGAGCAGGATGCCAGTAGTCGTGGGGGTTTTTACTAGGCGGAAGCGTTTTTTTATCGACTACTGTATACGGGCCGCGAAAAACTGAACTTTCTGCCGACTCTTTTAACGTAGCCAATAACTGACCAACAATCACTTCATCTCTCATTCTTGAGGAAACCTAAAACTGCCCTCATAGAAACACATTCTAAACATGCAGCCACGGGCAAAAATTAAAGTTTAAGAAAGCTCGTTTTTTAAATACTCTTTTATCCGCTCACCCGCTTGATCATCTGGGAAGTCCAGCGTTGAAAGCCTAGCACTTTTCAAATAGTCGTTTCCACCAATAACCACATCGGACAGCAACATCTCAAGCTCTTTTGTATCGCGAGCTTTATAATAATACTCTATTACTTTTTCGCCAAATTCCCCATAGCCAGCCGAGGCATCATTAACCAATTGGATGATGGGGCGCCTTGTAAAGTAGTATTCTAGTAGAAATGAACCGCAATCTGTCACGAGTGCATCTGAATCTCGGAAAATTTCAAGATAGTCGCCTTCGTCTAGTACGACTGCATTACTTAGCGACTCCCATTCAGCATAATAACCATCCACCTCATCGTGCGTCATCAACTCATTTTCCAACAGGGCATGCTTGAGTCGCGGGTGGGGCTTAAAAACCCAATCCATATCAGGGTGCATTTTAGCATAGCTCAATAACCACCTTCCATTCCACTGGAAAGTTGCATACTTATTATGATGCTTTTTCTCTAAAGAGTGATGAGGAGCATAGATAATTCGCTTATTTTTTCTAGCGATAGACACATTTTTATTTGAGTCAGACATGGAAGAAATAAGAGAGTCCATTTTAGGATAGCCAATCTTTACGCAATTAACTCCCGCTGACATCTGCCTATCATCCCAGCCTTTAAGAACATTGTCACTTTCTAAAAAAACACGCCAAATTAAAGGAAGAAAATCTGATGATAACTGACCAGAACGCTTGGCCAAGTAAAAGCCATAGCCATATGGAAGATAGCAGGTCAGAGCGTAGCGCGATACGCTTGATAATGAATGCTCAGGAGGTATCCAGTAAGGTTGGTCGTAAAACACTATATCTGGTGAGTACTTATCTAGAACTATAAATTTTTTTTCATTTTCATCAAAAGCCTTTACTACCCTCATTCCTTTGCTTCTGAAAAAATCGAAATTATCCCAAAACGAGACTCTGGTCCCTTTTTGGATATCGCTATCCTCAGCATTCATTACACTCACAGCGATCATGGGCTCAAAGCATTCATCTAGAGCCATTGCATCGTAAAGTGTTTGAGCACCCCACTTCTGATTTTCTCTAACAAGAAATAAAGCTCGAATTGTTTTCCGACCACCTTTCCTTTGCGATATAAGCGCCTGCCTGAGAGTCTCATATCGCTTATCGAGTACAAACTTTTTGCACTTCCACCAATATGCAAGAACCCTTTCCTTTACAATTTTTTTTACGCTCACCATCCACACTCACGCTTATATTCTGAAAGAGGGTATAGGCTGTGTAACCCTATTGAAATCAATTTCGCTGCTTGTGGATGGTTTGGACGTCGCCTCTCAATTTCATCACACATTTCCCGATATTCAGCTGGCGTAATGCATGTTTTATCCAAATGCTTTATTACATACTTAGGCACTTTTTGAGAAGCATTCGAAAAACTAGGGTCAGGTACTTTCCACCCGTCACCATAATACGCCCTTAGGAAGCGCTCAGTGTAGGCCGGTGTGTAGACATTATACCCCCGAAGACTCCCTTCTATGACCGGCAGAAAATCATCCAAGGATAGCGGGAGCTTAGCCTGCTTATGCGCCCATATTGCTTGATCCTCGTACCATACCGGCCGCACGTCCAAGTGCACGCCCGCGGGCTCCCCGGGCAAGCTCAACCGAAAAAGCCTACCGCTCCTGTTAAAGCTACAAATATAGCCTGCTAATACCAGCTCTATGACAATTTTTTTTGTTTCTTCTTTTACCGATATAGGGTCGCCTAGTGCAGAGGCATAACCCACATCAAAATCATCGTCGCCGGGAATAAAATCTCCTTCGCGGCAATGTCCAAGTAATGTGCCATACATTAGAAAAAGCGGATTACCAAACAACGTATCAAACGTATTTTTCGCACTATCGTAAATTTTCAAATAACGCTGCTGCCGATCAGCTATTTCATCAGAGGTGGGTGCCAAATAACCTTTCTTGTTCAAGCTGGCCCCCTGATCCAACAAATTGAAAAGCTGATCATTGCCATGTGGCACAAAAACGCTTGCTCTATAACAGCCCTTCCATAGCAGGTACCTACCATTGCCTGATCTTAGCGCAATGGTCGAGTGTTGGGGAAAGGCATCTAATACTCCTCTTTTGAAATAGTAGGTAAATCTAGCAGGAATCAACTTTCTTTTTTTTATTTTTATTTTCCGCACTACTTTGTCGTTTAATATGATATCGATATTATTGGTTTTCTTACCACTAACGCAGCCTTCTATCTTAAGCCCCAAATATGTCCACTCAAGCTCAAAAACCCCACCACTCATTATAGGAAAACGCGAAGTACGACAAGTAGAGGGCTCTAACGTCGAACGACATTTAAACAATGGATCCAATGTATTAGGGTGTTCTTCATCTGAATAGTGACGAGACTGCTCTAATAAAAATTGGCAACTTTGATAACTCTCATAAAGTGATTTATAATTACCTTCAACCAAATATGAAAAAAGCTTCTTATAACATTTTAAAGATTTTTTATAACGCCCCTTTGAATAATAGTAACCACCCACCATTAACAACCTTCCCCCAGTGACGCCCCCAAATTTATAAAATACTCTAAAAAGTTTCCTAAATAGTTGATAGAAATAAGGCATAAATTTCCATTTTATTTCTTGGTTGATCTGCCAAGAGAGTAAAAGACAGAGCTTAATGCTCTTGATGAGTTTTCAGTTGCAGTCCTATCTGCCAACCTAGCTATCTTTTACTATCACAAACATTTGAATATACTTCTGAGAAACGGGCCGTCTAACTTACACCGTAGCAGATAATGTTTGACCTTACTCAGATTGGCGGGACTGATCTAAGCGATCATTCGGGCCTCATAGAGCCTCTGGGCTAATCATCTCAATTGTACTGTCCCGGAGTTGCCAGTTGTAGTCCCATTCAATATAATACTCAAATACCTGGTGCCGCATGGCTTCCGACGCGGCCCCCTCGCCGTGAATGGCTTCGACCTTAAGGCTTGTGTAGGCTTAGGTTTAATGGGTACGGGCATTCTTCATGAACGTTGCTTGCCTTGCCATGGGTCACTTCACTACAACTTAGTACAGCTTAGTACAGCTAAAGCTGCCTTATAGCTATTATAGAGCCCCAAAATCGCCCAGTATCAGCACGTAGGGTTTGCAGCGGACCAGCGTGCATTACTACAACTCATCATCAGGATTTATTTTCTTGACTTAAAAGGGTCTCTATAGCCCTCTTGGATGAGTGACCGTCTTCATAAGTACAGTACTTGTTTTTAAATATTCTCAATCTCTCCTTGTCTAATTCAGATTTAGAGATAGATTTAATTAAATCCTCTTGATTGTAAACTACTTCCCCTGGAAGTTCACTCAGATCCAGATACAATCCCCTGAGATCATTGGCATATAAATCATAATCATACATAAAGAAAATAATTTTTCTTTGCAAAATCCCATAATCAAAAAATACTGACGAATAATCGGTAACAAGGATATCGCTTATTATATATAATAAATTAATATCATTGACAAGATTCCCATCAAATACGAAGTTCTTATATGAAGAAAAATCAAAAGAGTTTTTAATGAAATAATGCGGCCGATAAATTACTACATAATCATTGCCCAATTGAGAATATAAGCTAGCAAAATCTATCGCCAAGTCAAATTCTCTAATTCCATTTTCCTTATCTTTATCATCCCGCCAAGTAGGAGCATACAGTATAATTTTCTTTCCACTGGGAATTGAATAAAATCTCTTTACTTTTCTTATATCTTCATCGGTGTGGTTGACGAGGATGTCATTCCTAGGATAGCCTGTTTCAAAAATACTATTTTCTTTCTCTAAAACATCAAGACCAAATGCGCTGGATAGCTTTTCTGTACAGTATCGAGAAGAAGATAGTATTATAGACGATTTTTTAGCATCTAAAAGAATCTTAGACTTATAGAAATTGAGGTTGGTATTTTTACCATTCAAATCAACATCAAGCCCCAAGCGTTTTAGCGGAGCACCATGCCAAGTTTGCATGTAAATTTGATCAGCCTTTTTAGATATATTTGGATCAATTCTACAATTCCTTATCCAATATTTCGCTCGGCTCAAATAATCCAAATGGTCTACTGAATACCTCTTTACTATAGTAGCAGATCTCAAGGCTTCAATTTCGTCAGGTATAAATAATGCAGGGTTTTTAAACGCCCATACGAAAGTATAGTCTTTGAACCTCGAGTCAGATAGCATTTCTTCATATATTGCTTTGGGATTACAACCGTAGCGCCACCCTTTAAAAGCCTCAAAAACTATCAATTTTTCCTCTACTGGGTTAATATCCATTAGCGGTTTATACTTTAATATATTCAAATTATCTGACTTTTCGCCGCCAATATCACCGAATATAGAGGTAAAAAATCTTCTAGCTATACTTTTCAAATGCTTTTTGAAAAAAGAAAACATAACAGGACCTCAATTTATAAAAAACTTAAAATCCACATTTAATATTGTACCTATCCAATGGATAAAGTGGATACAGAGACGTTGAAACAAATTCACCTCGACTTTTATCATACATATTCTCAAAAGATTTTCTTATGTCATCTTGCTCTTCTAAACTATACGTGCATAACAGGAGATTTTCTATTATATGATCAGAAATGAAGGTGCTTCCATTAGAGAAACCAGGATCAGGTATTCTCCAATTTTTACCATAGTAGCTTTCTAGAAAGCTTTCAGTGCCTGTTGGAATGTACACCTTTCGCCCTCTGAAATCCCTTTCCTCTACCTCACGGAACTCCTGTATATTCATATTAAGTTTAGCACGGATATGCGCCCAAACATTACCACCCTGCTCCCATAAGGGTCTTACGTCCAAGTGAATTTTAGCATTACCTTTACTGATCCTAAAAGGGCGCCCTCGTCTAGTTAGAAGCACATCAAAGCCATTTTTTACTAAAATAGACATGATTTTTGTTGTCTCAATCTTAACATTTATTGGATCGTTTTGATCAGAAACGTAACCAACATCAAAATCATCATCTCCATCTATGTAGTCCCCATTTCTATAAAGTCCTAAAAGGGTGCCATACATCAAAAAGAGAGGTTTACCAACAGAAGTCTCAAATACTTTGTTTAATTCATCATATAGACTCAGATATTCCTCTTGAAAAACTCTAATTTCTTCACTGCTAGGCTGTATATTACCTTTTTTAGACAATTCCCCTCTAGATGAAAGGATCTCACTAATATTCCCTTTTCCTGTCGGGATGTTTATTTCAACTTCCTTTGCACCATGGTATGATAAAACATCATTATTATTTGACACGACTACCAGGCTCGACCTTTCATTAAAATGTTTTAAGGAATCTCTTTTTATTATATAAGAAAACTTCCAATCAGGCCTGTTCTCGCCTTCTATGGCAACATTTATTTTTTTCAATAAAACATCATCAAGCATTAAATAAATAGTTTTCACTTTGGGATCAGAAATCGAAAACGTCAGCCTGAGTCCGTTCCATTGCTTCTTTATTTCAAAGCTGCACCCTTTAGATATACAATCATCTCCCTGCATTCTTTTTTTATCAAAACTGATGAAAAAGATAGGGTCATAATATTTATTTTCAACATCGCTTAAAATGTCTGCTAAAAGTTTTGAATTCCTACTTAATATCTTCCATACCTCCTTGTTTTTTCTCACCTGCCCGGTGTGACCTTGGCACATGTCATAAATAAGAGCTGAATCTTTATACTTTTTATTTTCTAATAAAGTTTTAACAAGGTTGGCAGTGTCTAGACAACTTATTCTTTCTATTCTTTTTTTGACCCCATAGCCTTTGCTCATTGAAATCCATTTCTTATAAAGCTTTTCTGGAATTAAATTCATATGAATCTCACCGTTACTCTAGGTCGTTCTTAAGGATTTCTAGCACCTCAAAAGCTTGACGTAAATCTTCTTGAGAAATTGATAAAAAATTTCTTAAGGATTTTTTTATCTCTGTTGTAGACACATTTTCAGTCCTTGGTAAATATATAACTTCACAAAGATCTGCGAGATGATCAAACTTGCCTTTCCAATCATCTCCAATAGCAAAAACGTCCACATTGAACTTTCTAATATCCTCATGCTTTTGATCCCAAGAACATTCAGGGATAACGCGATCTACATACTTTATTGACTGAACAATACTAACTCTGTTTTCAAAAGGAATCATCACCCTTTTTCCTTTCTCCAGATTAAACTCATCAGTGGAGACACCAACAATCACATTTTCTGCAATTGAATGGATTTTTTTGAGAAGGTTTAAATGGCCAACATGAAACATATCAAATGTTCCATATGTAATAATGGTTTTTTTCATAATCAAATATATAATGTAAAGTAGTGACTTTTGATAAGTGGTAGCAGATGGGTCAAGGAACGGAAAAACTTATAGCTGACGCTCTTTTTTGCCTAGGGCGGCCGCAACTATTTAGTGCAGCATATACATATTAGTCATGTTAAATTATTATTATAAAACTAGTGTACAGCCGATATTAACATCACTTTATATTTTGCCCTGAAGAGTATTTGCCAAATACTCAAGTATATCTTTACTAGTCTCAACCTTCCTCATTGAAGGAGGTGCCGGGTAATCCTCGTCACGCCAGTGCACCCCTCTAACTTCAACTTCTTTATCATAACGTGGAAAAATGTGAAAATGGACAATAGGGTCTTTCATCATCAAACAAAGTACATTGATGCGCATAGAGCCGAATTTGTCTTTTGCAAGATTTTCGGCTTCACCTAAAAGGACAGCCATTTCTGCACCTTCTTCTGCGGTAAGCTGACTGAGAGTGGTCTTTCCTAGGCTAGAACTAAGGACCATTGAACCCAAGGTAATCTGCTCAGGACGAACCGACAATATCCAGTGTTCACCCTGAATGATGGTGAGTTCATCCAGACGAAATGTATCACGGAATTCTTCTAGCAATATTTCCGAACTCATAATTTCTCCAGGACTTCTCGTAGCTTAGTGCTTGACGTATGAGCAGTATATGGAAAGTAACAGATTTCAACACCTATTTCGCCAAACTGCCGTTCAAGCTCATTCCATTTATCTGAGCCTTTCCAGTCATCACCGACGAACATTTTATCAAACTTCAGATTATTCCATGCCTCAAATTTATCCATATTGGTTTGAGGCACGACTTCATCAACGAACTTGATATGCTCTACGATTTCCATCCTTTCAGTAAACGGAATAATCGGGCGCTTACCTTTTCTGGATTCCGACAATTCATCGGTCGTTACACCTACAATCAGGTAGTCACATTCAAGCTTTGCTCGCTTGAGCACATTCAAATGGCCAATATGAAAAAGATCGTATACACCCGTTGTATACCCAATAACTTTCATTACAATTCCTTTAATTAATTTGAAGCAGTGCATGTCATACGAATGACATCATCTAGTGGCAAAATAGCTCTGAATGGTAAAGGTAGGCCATTGCCGCCTAGAAAAAGTCATGCTGCCGCTCCAATATTGCTTGATAGACTCGTAAATTATGTAACAACTGGGGTTGGTGAGCCAGTTTGCTTAGGGGGTGGACGTCGCCTTGTTGATTCAACGCCAACACCGAGTACCGTCTCTACTCAGACAGACGATCCTGAATATAACTCTCGATACCACCTCACAAACTCCCCCACCCCCTCATCCACCGGTGTGCTGGGGGCGTAGCCCACCGCTTGCTGCAGAGCACTCGAGTCGGCGTAGGTATCGGGTACGTCGCCGGGCTGGAGCGGCAGCAGGTCCTTGATCGCCGGCTTATCAAGCGCGGCTTCCAGCGCTTCGATGTAAGCGCTGAGCTTGATCGGGCTGTTATTGCCGATGTTGAAGAGCCGGTACGGCGCATTGCTGGTGGCGGGGCTTGGGGCGTCACTGCGCCAGCTTGGGTCCGGCGTGGCGATGTCGTCGCTGGCGCGGATCACACCTTCGACGATGTCGTCGATGTAGGTGAAGTCGCGGCTGTGGTTGCCGTGGTTGAACACCGGGATCGGCTCGCCGGCCAGGATCTTCTGGGTGAACTTGAACAGCGCCATGTCCGGCCGGCCCCAGGGGCCGTAGACGGTGAAGAAGCGCAGGCCGGTGGTAGGCAGCTGGTACAGGTGGCTGTAGCTGTGCGCCATCAGCTCGTTGGCCTTCTTGGTGGCGGCGTAGAACTGCAGCGGGTGGTCCACGCCGTGCTGCTCGGAGAACGGCATCGTGGTATTGGCGCCGTAGACGCTGCTGGTGCTGGCGTAGGTGAGGTGTGGCACTTGAGCGTGGCGGCAGCCTTCGATGATATGCGTGAAACCCACCAGGTTGCTCTGCACGTAGCTGTGGGGGTTCTCCAGCGAGTAGCGCACGCCGGCCTGGGCGGCCAGGTGGATCACCCTGTCGAAGCGGTGGTCGGCAAAGCAGGCCTCGACCGCCTGACGGTTGGCGAGGTCTTCACGGTAGAAGGTGTAGCGGCTGCCGGTGCGCGCGGCAGTCTCGTCGAGCAGCGCCAGGCGGGCCTCCTTGAGCGAGACGTCGTAGTAGTCGTTGACGTTGTCGAAGCCGACCACCTCGTCGCCGCGCTCGAGCAGGCGCTTGGCGACATGGAAGCCAATGAAGCCGGCGTTGCCGGTGACCAGTACTTTCATTTACGCGGGTCCATAGAACATTATCGCGACTGAAGTCGCTCCTACACGAGCGATGTGCGAAGCGCGCTTTCCCAGCGCTCGTCGCGCTGGCCGCAGACGATGAAGAACGGGTTGAGCACGCTCTCCTGCTGGTTACAGCGCAGCGGTTCGAGGGTCTCGGCGTTGAGTACCTCGCCGCCGGCGGCGGTGACCACGGCCTGGGCGGCGGCGGTGTCCCATTCGCTGGTGGGCGCGAGCCGGGGGTAGAGGTCGGCGCGGCCTTCGGCGACCAGGCAGAGCTTGAGCGAGCTGCCGATGGAGACGCACTCGTGGGCGGGCAAGGCGGCACGGAAGGCCTCGAACGCGTCGGCGCCGTGGCGGCGGCTGCCCACCACCTTCCAGGGCTCGGCCTCGGGGTCGGGCAGCTCACGAACCTGGATATTGGCGTAGATGCCCTGGGCGATCTTGAACACTTCACCGCCGACCTGACCTACCCAGGTGGTTTGTAGCACCGGCGCATAAACGATGCCAAAAACCGGCACGCCGTCTTCGATCAGCGCCACGTTGAGGGTGAACTCGCCGTTCTTGTTGACGAACTCCTTGGTGCCGTCGAGCGGGTCGATTAGCCAGTAGCGCTGCCAGGCCTGGCGCGTGGCGTAGGGCACCTCAGTGGACTCCTCGGAGAGCACCGGCACCTCGGGGGTGAGGTCCTCGAGCAGCGCGACCAGGGCGTGGTGCGAGGCCATGTCGGCCTCGGTCAGCGGGCTGTCATCGTCTTTGGTCTCGACCGTGAAGCCGCGCTGGTAGATCGCCAGCACCTCGCGCCCGGCGGCGTGGACGCCCTCGATCAGGCGGGCGCGGAGCGGGTTGGTGATGAAGTTAGGCAAAATAATTCCTTACTGACGGCCGACGGAAAAGTAGGTGAAGCCTTTTACGCCTGAAGCTTTTCCGCCTGAGCTTCAAGGCTCTTAGCGAATTTTTTCAGAGCGCTCATATTATCATGAGCAGCAGTTAGTGCATCAAAGAGTACTTTAGGATCTTCAATGTATTCATGAATCATCTGATTCCGCAATTGCCTGAGCGCTATCCAGTTCTCTGACGAATCAAGCCAACCGTATTTCTCAGCTTTTTCCAAGTTGATGAGTAGAGCTCTATCGGGCTCCCCAAGGGCCTTGAGCAAGGCCGGCAACAGCTTATCGCCCAATGTGTCTTGCAACCGGCAAAAACGACTGGTGAAGGCTTCCACGCGCATTGCCAGCTCAGGGGTTGCATCTAGCCTTACCACTGCTTCGTAATTAAAATAACCATCGAAAACCTGACCTGAAGCATAGTCCAGGTGCTTGATTTCTCTCTCTACAACTCGGAGAAGGAATGTCAGGCGCTCTCGCTGAGCAGATGATTTCACAGAGTAATTCCCTGTGTTTTGGCAATGTGATGAATTGCAGCTTTAGGCGTATTGGGTGCATCGAGGAGAACGTCTATTTTTCTGTCTCCGAGCTGTTTGATGATTTTAGCTTGAAGCCTTGCAACATCCCAGGCTGGATGCTCAACAAATGTGTCTACTTTCACCAGTAAATCTATATCGCCGCCCCTAGCAGCATCATCAGTACGAGATCCAAAAAGTGAAACTTCAACGCCCGTACCGAAAACGTCTTTCGATGCAGATTTGATCACTTGGATTTCTTTTTCACTTAGCCTCATGGCATGCCTCCTGTGATAACCGTACACCCTGCTCTCAGGCCAGCCTGTTTACTGCTTGCTCGCTAAGCTCAACGTGCAGGTCAATGTCACCACCGCGGGCGTTGTCGTCCAGCCGCGAGCCGAACAGCCGCACACTGGCGCTGGGGCCTAGCTCTTCGGTAACGATCTGCCGAATGGTTTGGCGCTGGGCATCTGTGAGGCGCATAAGGCGATGTTGGCTACCTTGGCGTGGCCTTACGTAGTGGCAGCGCTGCGCACTGCAATCGCGAATGAATTCGCTCCCACATTGGGTGTGGCGCCCTACTGCCGTCCAACGGAGTAGTAGGTGAAGCCTTTGCGCTGCATGCGCGCGGGCTCGAACATGTTGCGGCCGTCGAACACGGTGGGCTGGCCCAGCTGCTGCTTGATCAGCTCAAAGTCCGGGGCTCGGAAGCTCTGCCACTCGGTGACGATGACCAGGGCGTCGGCGCCCTTGAGGGCGGCTTCCTTGGTGCCGCACAGGGCCAGGTCGTCGCGGCTGCCGTAGACGCGCTGGGCTTCTTCCATGGCTTCGGGGTCATAGGCCTGGACCTTGGCGCCGGCCTGCCACAGTGCTTCCATCAGCACGCGGCTGGGGGCCTCGCGCATGTCGTCGGTGTTGGGCTTGAAGGCGAGCCCCCACACGGCAAAGGTCTTGCCGGCCAGGTCGCCGGCGTAGTGCTTGTGGATCTTGTGGAACAGGGTGGTCTTCTGCTCCATGTTGCGGGCTTCCACTGCCTTGAGCACCTTGGCGTCGAAGTCGATGCCGTCGGCGGTGCGGATCAGCGCCTGCACGTCCTTGGGGAAGCACGAGCCGCCGTAGCCCACGCCGGGGTAGATGAAGTGGTAGCCGATGCGCGGGTCGGAGCCAATGCCCTGGCGCACCGCTTCGATGTCAGCGCCCAGGCGTTCGGCGAGGTTGGCGATCTCGTTCATGAAGCTGATCTTGGTGGCCAGCATGCAGTTGGCGGCGTACTTGGTCAGCTCGGCGCTGCGTACGTCCATCACGATCAGGCGGTCGTGGTTGCGGTTGAACGGCGCGTAGAGCTCGCGCATCACCTCGATGGTCTCGGCGTTCTGGGTGCCGATGATGATGCGATCGGGCTTCTGGCAGTCGGCCACCGCACTGCCCTCTTTGAGGAACTCCGGATTGGAGACCACATCGAAGCCGAGCTCGCGCTTGCCATTCGCTGCCAGCACCTCGGCCACCTTGGCATGGACCTTGTCGGCGGTGCCCACCGGCACGGTGGACTTGTCGATGATGATCTGGTCGCGGGTCATGTGGGTGGCGATGGTCTCGGCGACCTTGAGCACGTACTGCAGGTCGGCGCTGCCGTCTTCGTCGGGCGGCGTGCCCACGGCGATGAACTGCACCTGGCCGTGCTTGACGCCGGCCGCGGCATCGGTGGTGAAGCTGAGCCGACCGGCATCGACGTTGTCTTTCACCAGCGGCTCCAGGCCAGGCTCATAGATGGGGATGATGCCCTGCTCGAGCCGCGCGACCTTTTCGGCATCGATATCCACACACACCACATCGTGGCCTACATCTGCCAGAATGGCGCCCTGTACCAGCCCGACGTAGCCGGTGCCGAAAACCGTGACGTTCATTACGTTCCTTGAGAGTTGACTGAGTCCATGAGGATGCCGCTGCTGCGCGCGGGCACGCTACCGCCCGGGGATTGTGAACGGACGCATTCCCGGGCCCTGATGACGACCGTGGCTGGCAAGGCAATGCGCAGAGGAAGGAAGCGAGCGCTCCCCATAGTAAGTTGAACAGGCAAGACCCCGCCGATGGTGCGCCTTGCTATCCCTGCTGCCAGTCCGATCTTTACGCAATGTAAAACCAGCATACACCTCGCCAGCGGCGATGCGATGCGGTTTGCGTCTATTTTATGGGGAGCGCGGGGCAGGCTCTAGCCACCCGGGGTAGTGTTTTGTTGCGCCCCTAATTTTAGTTGTGCGGGCAAGGATACAGGCTGGCCGCAAGCAGGCAAAGTGGCGATTTTAAAAGCATTATACGTTCGCGGATGGATGGGTGTTTTGTTAAACACACAGCCTGCCGAGGCGTACCAGCATCATCAGCCAGCAGTACCAGAAAGGCAGCGCTGCGCGCCGCATCGCGGCTGACGTCGCTCCTTCACTGGGGGGACAGCGCCAAGGTAAAGGTAGGAGAGACGTCAGTCTCGATGGGGTTAAACACACCGCCAGTGCTACGCTATTGCGCTCTTGAACGATGCCCCGGGAGGCAAGCGCGTGCTGGAAGGCATACTCATCGCGGTGGGAACCGGTTTTGGCCTGGGGACTCTGCCACTCGCACCGGGGACGTTTGGCAGCCTGCTGGGGCTGCCACTGGCCTGGTGGCTGCTGCGCTATCCGCTGGCGATTCAGGCAACCCTTGCTGCCCTGCTTGTCGCAGTAGCCATCCCGCTTTGCCACTATGCGGCGCTGGCGGTTGGCGGCGGTGACCCGGCGCAGATCGTTGCCGATGAGTACCTGCTGTTCCCACTTGCGGTGCTCGGCCTGCAGGCCGCGCGTAACCCCTGGGTGATGGCCTCTGCGTTCCTGTTATTCCGCCTCTTCGATATTCTCAAACCACCACCGATACACCTGGTGGAAGGCTGGCCCGGCGGCCTGGGGATCGTGGCCGACGATGCGCTGGCAGCACTCTGCACCTGGCTGGTGATGGCGGGTTTGTTGCAGCTTCGCCGGCAGCAGTTGAAGCGCACTCAGCAGTAAGGTCAGCACCTCAGCGCGCCGTCGTTGACAGCGTCTCGGCCATTGCGTATATAGCGCTGACACTCCTCACCGCGAGCCTCCATGATTCTCCTGGCGACGATCATCGTTGCGTCACTTGCCGTATCGTTCTTGTGTTCCGTCCTCGAAGCCGCACTGCTTTCGCTCACGCCAAGCTACATTGCTCGGCTCAAGGAGGAGCGCCCTGCCGCTCACGCCGCACTGGCGGCGCTCAAGGCCAATATCGACCGGCCGCTGGCCGCCATCCTGACCCTCAACACCATCGCGCATACCGCCGGTGCCACCGGCGTTGGCGCCCAGGTGGCGGTGATCTTCGGCGAGACCTACATTGCCGTGGCCTCGGCGGTGATGACGCTGCTGATCCTGGTGCTCTCGGAGATCATCCCCAAGACCTTGGGTGCGACCTATTGGCGCCAGCTGGCACCCTTCCTGCCCCCGCTGCTGCGCATCATGATCGTGCTACTGATGCCGTTCATCTGGCTGTCGGAAAGGATCACCCGGCGGCTGGGAAAATCCGAGCACGACGTCGACCTGCGCGCCGAGATCAAGGCGCTGTCCAACATCGGCCTCGAGGAGCGCGTGCTTGACCAGGACGAGTCACGCACCATCATCAATATTCTCAACTTGCATGAGATGGCGGTGAAGGATGCCATGACGCCGCGTACGGTATGCGAAACGGTATCGCCGGAGATGACGGTGGTGGAGTTTGATGCGCAGTATGGCAAGGCGCCCTATACCCGACTCCCGGTCATGGACCAGAGCGAACACGCCTTCGGCTATGTGCATCGTACCGATACCTACCATGCCGCAGATACGCAGACCATGGGCGAGATCAAGCGGCCCATCATAAGCATTGCCGACACCACCAGCATCGAGCAGGTGTTTTCCGATATGCTGCGCGATCACCACCACCTGCGCGTGGTGCACGACGAGAACGGCACCTGGGTAGGGTTGATCACGCTGGAAGACATCATCGAAACCATACTCGGCCAGGACATCGTCGATGAAACCGATGACGTGCACAATCTGCGTCAGTACGCCAAACAGCGCTGGTTAAAGCGCCTGAAACACAATGCATCGCCGCGCTGAGCCTGGCGCGCCACCGTCTCGAGAAACCGCCACTATGCACAACGACCCTGGTTCACACGACGACTCGCGGCCAACGCCGCCGGCCGCCCCAGCGCCCACTGCTCAGAGCCGCACCGAGCAGCGCCTGGAGCGCTACCTGTGGAATTCACGCTTCCTGGTGATGATGGCGGTGGTACCCAGCCTGCTCGGCGCGGTCGTGCTGTTCACCATCGGCACCATCGACATCATCAAGGTGTTGATCGACACCGTGGCGTATTACCTGTTTGGCGGCGTGGAGGACATTCACGATAGCGTGGTGCCCAGCATCATCATGGCCATCGATATCTACCTGATCGCCATCGTGCTGCTGATCTTCGGGCTCGGCGTCTATCGGCTGTTCGTGTCACCCATCGAACAGGCCGAGGATCATACGCCCCATCACCCGTTCAACGTGCAGTCGTTCGACCAGCTCAAGGACAAGATCGCCCGGGTGGTGATCCTGGCGGTGATCATCGAGTTCTTCCGCGCCGTGGTGGATATCCGCTTCCAGACCCCACTGGATGCCATCTACCTGGCGCTCTCGGTATTGGCACTTGCCGCCGCGCTCTACCTGATGAGCCTCGCCCAGCGTAAGGAGTAAGGGGCGGCGCCAAGGTAATGTGGGAGATACGTTAGTCTCGTTGAGGGTGTGGGTCAGCGAGTCGCTGTTCGGCAAAGTCGAGCAGCAGCCGGTAGCGCTGTTCACGGATGATATCGAGAACGATGCGCTCATCGAGGTTGAGGTAATCGTGAACCAGCGCATTGCGCAAGCCGATGATCTTGGGCCATTCGGCCTCGGTGGCGTCCAGCCCCATGCTCCGCAGCTTGGCAAAAGCCTGCCTGGCGTCACTTGGTGCGACGACACCCTGGGCTTTGAGTGTTTGCTTGGCAATACCGATACAGGCTTCCGTGAGCAGCTGAAGGTTGCGCTCGGCGGCACGATACACCAGCGGTGGAAGCACTCGATCGGCCACCAGGAGATCATGCAGCTGCTGAAGCTCTTCTCGTAATCGCGCCAAGTGCTCACGCCTCGAAGCAACGTACTCGGGTTCCATGGCAGCCTTCCGCAATGTCACGACACGCCGTAGTGGCGCTGATGATAGAGATAGTCGAGTTCCCACATCGAGGTGATCCGGTTCTCTTCCCTGGCGAGGCGCAGTGGACTATGTACCCAGATAGCGCGCCCGGTTCGAATCACCGCCATGGCCAGCGGCAACGGCGCTTGGTTGATATCGACGATGGAGAGCATATCGTCGGGCAACCCTAGCGAATCTGCCCATTGCTGTGCCAGTGTTTCCGGTCGCAAGCGGCGCTCGAGCGGCGATTCGACAACGTCGCGAAATGCCACCGCCAGGTCGTAATCGCTGGATTCAGCATGCGTGCCCTTGGCCCGCGACCCGTACAACCACACCACGTCGAGTTGGGCATCGGCGCAAGCGAGTTCGACGATCTTGGCAAGGACGGAATCTTGCTCGCGCATCGCGCCACTCTCCTTCTCTGCCATGTCTGCCACTCAATTCATCTTATCATGGGGTTGGCGATTACCTCGACGCGGTGCCCTGCCTGCTGCGCCCAGGCGTCGATTTCGGCCTTGAGTGCCGCCTTGGCGGCGGCGTCGCCGTGTACCAGGCGGATTTCGCGGGGCGGCTTGCGCATGCGGCGGATGAAGTTGAGCAGGTCGTGCTGGTCGGCGTGGGCCGAGTAGCCACTGATACTCTCGACGTGGGCGCGAATATCGATGCGCTGGCCGTCGATCTCGACCCAGCCGCCGCCGGGGCCGTAGCGACGGATGTCGTTGCCCAGGGTGCCGGGGGCCTGGTAGCCGACGAACAGCACGGCGTGGCGCGGGTCGCCGAGCATCTGGCGAAGATACTCGACCACCCGCCCGCCGCTGGCCATGCCGCTGGCGGCGATCACCACCGCGGGCCGGCCGCTGCGGGCGAGATAGGCTACCGTGCGCTCATGGGCGTCGTGGCCCTCCACGCTGGTGAGGTTGTCGAAGCTCAGCGGGTGACGCCCGCTGCCCATCAGGCGATGGGCCTCGGCGTCCCAGTAGGGTTTGAGTTCGCGGTAGAGACGATTGAAGCGTGCCGCCAACGGTGAATCGATGATGATCTCGAGCTCGCGCCAGCGGCTATCCTTGGCGGCGTGGGTCAGCCCCTCCAGTTCGTAGAGCAGCTCCTGGGTGCGGCCGATGCTGAAGGCGGGGATGATCACCGTGCCGCCATTCTCCAGCGCCCTCTCGATGGCGGCCTTGAGGCGCCCTCGCCGCGTGCGGCGCTGTTCATGCACCCGGTCGCCGTAGGTCGACTCGAGCACCAGCACGTCGCAGCCGTAGGGCGGCTTGGGGGCCGGCAGCAGCGGCGTGTAGGGCGCGCCGAGGTCGCCGGAAAACAGCGTGCGCTGCTGCTTGCCGCTGGCACGTTCGAGGCTGTCGACCTCGATGTAGGCGGAGCCGAGAATATGCCCGGCGCGCTGCAGGCGGACCTTGATGCAGTGCCGGTCATCGTCGAGCAGGGTGTGCCAGGTGTTGTACTCCAGCGCCACCAGGTGCTCGTCCACCTTGGCCAGAAAGCGCTCGATCAGTTGGGCGTCGCGGGTGAAGCCAATGCGCAGGGCGTCTTCGATCACCAGCGGCAGCAGCCGCGCCGAGGGCACCGAGCAGAGGATTGGCCCGCGGTAGCCCGCCGCCAGCAGGTAGGGCAGCCGGCCGATATGGTCGATATGCACGTGGGTGACCAGCAGCGCCAGCACGTCGTCGACGCTGAACGCCACCTGATGCTGCGCGAAGGCGCTGTCGCCGTCGGCGTCCTGGCCCTGGAAGAGGCCGCAGTCGACCAGCAGCGCGCGATCATTTGCCAGTTGCAGCCGATGGCAGCTGCCGGTGACCCCTTCGGCACCGCCGTGATGGCGGATCTGAGGGTAGTCGTCCATGTCCCCACGTCCTTTGCACACTTATCTTTTTTGTCAGCCTACCCGATGGCCCGGCCCATCACCAGGCCATCGACGCAGGGTCCAGAACCCAACGAGGCGGCTCCCCGCTGGGAAGCCGCCTCGTCTGCGTTGCCGTGAGCGCTCACGGCACGGGCATGGCCGCTATTACTGCGGCGCTTGCTGCTGCTGTTGCTGCTGCATCTGCTCCTGCATCTGGCGCATCTGCTCTTCCTGCTGGCGCGCCGCCTCATCGAGTGCGTCGCGCTGCTCCTGGGTCATGGCGGCTTCGATGCGCGACTGGAGAATGACGCTGTCGGCGGCGATTTCGCCGGTCAGGTCGCCCAGCTGATTGGCGGTCTGGCGAATGGCGTTCTCGTCGTAGTCGGGGCCGGAGTGGTCGAGCAGCTGCTGCTCGAGGGCCTGGACTTCGCTCTGACGCTCGCCCACACCCTGCTGAAGCTCGGTGAGGTAGCCGACGATCTGGTCCTGCTGCGCCTGGTCGAGGCCCACCATCTCATCCAGTTGAGCCACCTGCTCCTCGGGGCTGGGGGCCGCCTGCTGCGGAGCCATCTCCTGACCCATATCCTGGGCGATGGCAATAGCCGGCGTTGCCACCAGGGCGGCAAACATCGGGGCGGCGAGGCGCTTAGCAAAGGTCATATTATCTCCGTTTCAATACAATGATATAGCGACCCTAACGCGTTACCCCCCAGGTTGGGAACCGGGCAGTGTGTTGTTATGTAACTATGGGTGACCTGGCAATCAGCCGATCTTGCCTAGCGACAACAGCGTGCGCATCAGCAGGCTGACCGATTCGCTGGGCTGCCGGTACTCCTGCATCAGCGCGGTGACGCGGCGCTCGAAGTCGGCTTGACGGTCGCGTTCGTCGGCCTCGCGGCGGGCGTCGGCGCTCATCACCCGGGGCATGTCGCGGGACGCTTCGCCACTATCCAGCGCGGCCAGGGCGTCGGCAAAGGCGTCGTCGAGTTCGCGGAATTTGCGCAGTTTTTCGCGCTCGTCCATGGGTTTTTGGCGTTTTTCGTATCGCATTCTTGAGTGACTTATCTCGCGTTGTTGATCGTCAAACCGTATTTGTTGAGCTTGCGCACCACGCTGGGCTGACTGATGCCCAGGCGCCGCGCCATGGCATAGGTACTCGGATAGTGGCGGCACAGTGATGCGAGAATATCGCGCTCGACGTGCGCCATCGCCTGCTTGAGGGTTTGCCCCTCGGGCAGCGGCATGGCGCCGGGCGTAGGCGTATCGGGTGAGCGGTCGCCAACCAGTATACCGGGTTCGCGACCGGCGGCGAACCTCTCCTGGCCGGCATCGGCCTCGATCAGGTCGCCCGGCGACGAGAGCCAGGCCCGCTCCAGGGTATTCTCGAGCTCACGTACGTTACCCGGCCAGTCGCGGGCCATCAACTGCGACCACAGGCTGGCATGCAGCAGCTTGTTGCCACCATAGCGCTGGTTGAGTCGCGCCAGCTGCAGCTCGGCCAGCACCGGGATGTCTTCACGGCGCTCGCGAAGCGGCGGCAGCGTGACCGGAATCACGTTGACCCGGTAGTAGAGGTCGAGGCGAAAGGCGCCCGCCTCCACCCGTGCGGCGAGGTCCTGGTTGGTGGCCACCACCAGCCGGAAGTCTACCCGCCGCGGCCGGGTATCGCCCAGCCGCGTCAGGCTGCCGTCCTGGATCACCTTGAGCAGCTTGGTCTGCATGGCCAGCGGCAGCTCGCCGATCTCGTCGAGGAACAGGGTGCCGCCGTCTGCCTGCTCGAGCAGCCCGGCACGCCCCTGGCGGGTGGCGCCGCTGAAGGCACCGGGCTGGTAGCCGAACATCTCGGACTCGAACAGGCTCTCGGGGATCGAGGCGCAGTTGATGTCGATGAAGGGGCCGTCGCCACGCCGGCTCCAGCGGTGCAGCTGACGGGCGAAGGCGGTCTTGCCGACCCCCGACTCGCCGAGCAGCAGCACGGTGGCATCGGTGGGCGCCACGCGCTTGAGCAGCATGGCGATCTCGCGCATCACGCCGCTGCGCACCTCGAGGCTGTCGAGTTCCAGGTCGTCACCGATCGAGCCGCCGCCGCTGCGCTTGAGGTGGTCGCTGAAGCGCTGCTGGAGCAGCGCGTACTCGTCCTGCAGCAGCTGCAGGTCGGTGAGATCCATCGAGCGACTGACCACCCGCTCGAGCTTGCCGCCGATATACACCGGATGCGCCTGGGCGATCACCCGCCGCCCGGTGGCGGTCTGCTGCATCAGCTGGGCGGGCTCGCCGCTGCGCATCACCTCCAGGCTTACCGAGGGCTTGAGAATCTCCTTGGCTTCCAGCGCCTGCACCGTGGTGCGGCACAGCGCCTCGCGGCTCATGCCGTATACCGCCGCCGCGCCGGGGCTGACGTCCAGCACCCGGCCCTCGCCGTCGACGATGAAGAAATGGTCGCTGGCCGTCTCGACGATGGTGGCCAACACTTGGCTATCGATGTCGCGCATGGCGGGTCTCGAGCAGGGCGAAAACGATACGTTAACGCATCATTGATGCATTTTTAAATCAATTCGGCGGCGCAATGATGTAAAAACGTATCACCCTGCCGGAAACTGCCCATAAAACAGTCGCGTAAACTTGGCACGCAATGTGCAGGAGTAAGAGTGATGCGCTGGCGCCAAGGCAAAAGTAGGAGCGGCTTTAGCCGCGATGGGTTCGCCAAAGAGATAATTCTATAAGGAGAACAGCATGAGCGACTTCAATCAGCCGCTGGGCGGCAACGAGATGCCGCGCTTCGCCGGCCCGGCGACGATGATGCGCCTGCCCACCCAGGACAGCGCCGCGGGCCTGGACGTGGCCTTTATCGGCGTGCCGATGGATATCGCCACCTCCAACCGGCCGGGTACGCGCCTCGGGCCGCGTCAGATCCGCGACGAGTCGCGCATGCTGCGCCCCTACAACATGGCCACCCGCGCCGCGCCCTTCGACAGCCTGCAGGTGGCGGATATCGGCGACGTGCCGATCAACACCTTTCACCTGCCCAAGAGCGTCGACATCATCAGCGCCTTCTACGACGAGGTGCTGCGCCACGACTGCAAGCCGCTGACCATGGGCGGCGACCACCTGATCACCCTGCCCATCCTGCGCGCCATGGCCAACAAGCATGGCCCAGTGGGCCTGATCCATATCGACGCCCATGCCGACGTCAACGAGCACATGTTTGGCGAGCCCCTCGCCCACGGCACGCCGTTCCGCCGCGCCCAGGAAGAAGGCCTGCTGGCCCACGGCAAGGTGGTGCAGATCGGCCTGCGCGGCACCGGCTATGCCGCCGAGGACTTCGACTGGTGCCGCGACCAGGGCTTCCGCGTGGTGACCGCCGAGGAGTGCTGGTACAAGTCGCTGGCGCCGCTGATGGCCGAGGTGCGCGAGCAGATGGGCGACACGCCGGTCTATATCACCTTCGACATCGACGGTCTCGACCCCTCGGTGGCCCCTGGCACCGGCACCGTCGAGATGGGCGGCCTGACCTCTTCCCAGGGCCTGGAGCTGGTGCGCGGTGCTGCCGGCCTCAATATCGTCGGCGGCGACCTGGTCGAGGTCTCGCCGCCCTACGACCCGAGCGGCAACACCGCGCTGATGGGCGCCACGCTGCTGTATGAAATGCTGTGCGTCCTGCCCGGCGTAAAACACCAGGATTGATCGAGCCGATACCCCCACTGACTGACGACAACGTTCACGACAACAACGAGGATGACCTCATGCCCTCTTCCGAGACCACCCAAGAGACGGTGCCGCGAGCGCCGCTAGACCGTGGCAACCTGCTGAAATTCCTGATTCCTTCGCTGATCGGTGTGAGCCTGTTCCTGATCCCGTTTCAGGTCGGCGACACCATCAACATCGGCATGGGCCTGATGGCCGACGGCCTGCAGACACTGCTCGGCGGGTCGCTACCGGCCATCGCCACCGTGGTGCTGTGCCTGTCGGTGGTCATCACCACCTGGGTCAAGGTCAGCAAGCCGGCCTTCGCCGCGGAGGGCGTGTTCAAGGAGATGTTCGACGTCGGCCCGGTGTGGTTCGGCATGCGTATCCTCGGCGCGGCCTTTGCGCTGATGGTGCTGTTCCAGTTCGGCCCCGAGTTCGTCACCGCCTCCTTCACCGGCGGGGTGATGCTCAACGACCTGGCGCCGGTGCTGCTGACGTTCTTCTTCTTCGCCGCCATCCTGCTGCCGTTCCTGGTCGACTTCGGCTTCATGGAGTTCATCGGCAGCCTGGTGCGCAAGCCGTTCCGGGTGATCTTCCGCCTGCCGGGCCGCAGCGCCATCGACGCCACCGCCTCGTGGATGGGCTCCGGCACGGTGGGCGTACTGATCACCACCCAGCAGTACGAGAAGGGCTTCTACAACCGCCGCGAGGCGGCGGTGATCGCCACCAACTTCTCGATCGTGTCGATCGCCTTCAGCCTGCTGATCACCAGCTTCGTCGATCTCAATCACATGTTCGTGCAGTTCTACTTCACGGTGGTGGTATCGGGGCTGATCGCCGCCATCATCGTGCCGCGCCTGCCGCCGCTGTCGCGCAAGCCGGATACCTACTACGAGCCGGTGGGCTGCCAGCTAAAGGAGAAGCGCACCGAGGACATGGGCGTGTTCCGCTACAGCCTGACCATGGCGGTGAAGCGCGCCGAGACCGCCCCCGGCCCCCGCGAACTGGCTCGCAACGCGCTGTTCAATGTCGCCGACATCTTCCTGGCGCTACTGCCGCTGGTGATGGCGATCGGTACCGTGGCGCTGATCCTCGCCGAGTTCACGCCGCTGTTCACCTGGCTCTCCTACCCGATGGTCCCGATACTCGAGCTGCTACGCATTCCCGAGGCCGAGGCCGCCGCACCGGCGACCCTGGTGGGCTTCGCCGACATGTTCCTGCCGGCGGTGCTGGCGACCAATATCGAGAGCGAGCTGACCCGCTTCGTGATCGCCTGCCTGTCGCTGACCCAGTTGATCTACATGTCGGAGATCGGTGCGCTGATCCTCAAGTCGAAGATTCCTCTCAAGCTGTGGGAGCTGCTGGTGATCTTCCTGCTGCGCACCGCGATCACGCTGCCGATCATCGCCTTCATGGCACACACCTTCTTCTTCTGAGGCACTCGCGATGACCGACACCACCATGACCTGCGCCGAGCTGCTGATACGCCTGCTGCGCGATGCCTACGGGGTTGACACCCTGTTCGGCATCCCTGGGGTGCATACCGTGGAGCTCTACCGCGGCCTCGAGGACAGCGGCGTGCAGCACGTCACTCCGCGCCACGAACAGGGCGCCGGCTTCATGGCCGACGGCTACGCCCGCGCCAGCGGCAAGCCGGGGGTGTGCCTGATCATCACCGGGCCGGGCATGACCAATATCGCCACCGCCATGGGTCAGGCGCTGGCCGACTCGGTGCCGATGCTGGTGATCTCCAGCGTCAACCGCCGCGACACCCTGGGCCGCGGCCAGGGCCGGCTGCATGAGCTACCCAGCCAACAGCAGATGATCAGCGGCGTGGCGCGTTTCAGCCACACCCTGCTCGATGCCGAGGCGCTGCCCGAGGTGCTGGCGCGGGCCTTCGCGGTGTTCCGCGGCGCGCGCCCGGGGCCGGTGCATATCGAGATCCCCATCGACCTGTTCAATGTGCCGGTCACGGCGCCGCTCAGCTGGCAGGCAGCGGCGATCTACCGCCCCGCACCGGATCCCGAGGGGCTGGCCCAGGCGGCCAGCTGGCTGCGCAGCGCCGAGCGCCCGCTGGTGCTGCTCGGCGGCGGCTGCGTGGACGCCCCCGAGGCGGCACGCACACTGGTCGAACGCCTCGATGCGCCGACGGTCACCACCATCAACGCCAAGGGCCTGCTGGGCCGTGACCACCCCCTCGATCTGGGCGCCAATGCCGCCCTGCCGGCGGTCCGCGCGCTGGCCCGCGACGCCGACGTGATCCTTGCCGTGGGCACCGAGCTCGGCGAGACCGACTACGACGTGGTGTTCGACGACGGTTTCGCGCTGGCCGGCACGCTGATCCGCATCGACCTCGACCCCGAGCAGCTGGTGCGCAACCAGCGCCTGTCGCTGGGCCTGGTGGCCGATGCCGGGCGCAGCCTGGCACTGCTGCTCGAGCACTTTCCGGTGGCAACACCCCGCGACGGTGCGCCGCGCACCGCAGCCGCCCTGGCCGCGCTAGACCTGGCCCACGATCCGGCCTTCGCCGATTTCGTGCCGCTCTACGCCACCCTGGCCGAGCAGCTGCCCGAAGCGATCCTGGTCGGCGACTCCACCGCGCCGGTCTACGCCGGCAATCATCTGGTCTCGCAGCCGGCGCCGCGGCGCTACTTCAACGCCTCGACCGGCTACGGCACCCTCGGCTACGGCCTGCCGGCAGCACTCGGTGCCCAGCTGGCGCGGCCCGACCTGCCGGTGGTGGCGCTGGTCGGCGACGGCGGGGTGATGTTTACCTTGTCGGAGCTGGCCACCGCGGTGGAGGAGCGCCTGCCGGTGGTGATCCTGCTGTGGCACAACGCCGGCTACGAGGAGATCAGGCGCTACATGGATGCCCACGGCGTCGCACGGCTCGGGGTGGATATCCTGCCGCCGGACTTCCTGGCCCTGGCGCGTGGCTTCGGCTGCGTGGCTACCCATGTCGACGACCCGGAGAGCCTCGCCGAGGCGCTGGCCTCGCGCCCGCTGGACGGCCCCTTCCTGATCGAGATCGGCGCCGCATCATGGCATGCCCATCGCGAATGAATTCGCTCCCACAAAGAGGGCTGGCGCCAACGCCAATCTAGGCATGGCGCCACGACACACATAGGAGTTCCCAGGTGCAACGACTCGATCATCACTATATCGACGGCCGCTGGGTGGCCAGCCGCGGTACGCGCTGGCTGCCGGTGCATGACCCCTACCGCGAGCAGCTGATCGCCGAGGTGACCGCCGGCGACCCGGCCGATGTCGACGACGCCGTGGCCGCCGCGCGGCGCGCCCTGCCCGGCTGGCAGGCGCTGAGCGGCGCCGCGCGCGGTGACTATCTGGATGCCTTCGCCGACGCCCTGACCACGCGCCGCGAGGCGCTGATACGGCTGTCATGCACCAATAACGGCAAGGTGCTGGCCGAGGCCGGTATCGACCTCGACGACGCCATCGCCTGCTACCGCTACTACGCCGGCCAGGCGCGGGCCCTGGATGCCCGCCAGGGCCAGCCCGTCGCCCTGGAGATGGAAGGCGTCGAGGCGCGCTGCTACTTCGACCCGGCCGGCGTGGTGGGCCTGATCACGCCGTGGAACTTCCCGCTGGTGACCAGCGCCTGGAAGCTGGCCCCGGCACTGGCCGCCGGCTGCACCGCGGTGCTCAAGCCCTCCGAGGTCACGCCGCTGCCGGAGCAGGCGCTGGCCGAGATCGCCAGCGAGATCGGGCTGCCCGCCGGCGTGTTCAACCTGCTGCACGGCGACGGCGACGGCATCGGCGCGCCGCTCACCGCCCACCGCGACGTCGACAAGCTCTCGTTCACCGGCAGCAATCGGGTGGGTGAGGCGGTGATGCGCGCCGCTAGCGAGGGCTCGCGTGGCGTATCGCTGGAGCTCGGCGGCAAGTCGCCGGTGGTGGTACTCGACGATGCCGACCCCGAGCAGGCCGCGGACTGGATCATGGCAGGCATCTATTTCAATGCCGGCCAGATCTGCTCGGCCACCTCACGGCTGATCGTCGCCGAGCCATTGGCCGACGCGGTCTACGCCGCCCTGGCCAGCCGTATCGACGCGCTGCAGCTCGGCGACCCGCTCGACGAAGCCAGTGACATGGGGCCGCTGACCAGCGCCCGCCAGCGCGAGGCCGTCCAGGCCTATCTGGCGATCGCCGAGCAGGAGGGTCTCACAGCGGTACGCGACGGGCGCCACCGCACGCTTCCCGAGCAGGGCTACTTCCTGGCGCCAACGCTGTATCGCGACGTGCCGACCACCAGCCGGCTGTGGCAGGAGGAGATCTTCGGGCCGGTGCTGTGCGGCCGCTCGGCAGCCAGCGAGGCCGAGGCAATCGAACTCGCCAATGCCAGCGACTTCGGGCTCGCCGCCACGGTCATCAGCGATGATCCGGCACGCGCCAAGCGCGTGGGTCGCCAACTGCGTGCCGGCTGTATCTGGTACAACAGCGAGCAGTTGGTACTGCCACAAACCGGCTGGGGAGGTTTCAAGCGTAGCGGTATCGGCCGGGAACTCGGCCCCTGGGGACTCGCGGCCTATCTCGAAGTCAAACACCTGATCGGCCCGCAATAACGCCGGTGAGGTGCCTCCCCACAAAAAGGCCGCGCTTTACGCGCGGCCTTTTTGCAGGTGTCTAAACTGGGTGCTGCGGCATCACTCTTCGATGCGTACCAGCCAGGACTCGACGGTGTCGTTACCGAACTCGTCCTTCCACGCCTTGAGGGTCTTCTGATTACCCCCGCGAGTCTCGACGACTTCACCGGTGTTGGGGTTCTTGTAGATCTTCAGCTTGCGCTTGCGACGGCCGCCGGCTGAGGCAGAGGGCGACTTGGCAGCGGCCTTGTTGGCCGGCTTCGGATCCAGCAGGTCGATCACGTCAGCGGCCGACTTGTTGAACTCCTTCATCAGCGCTTCGAGCTTTTCCTTGAATTCGAGTTCGGCCTTGAGGCGCTGATCGCTTTCCATGTTGTGCAGTTCTTCGGTGAGCTGCTTGAGAAGCTGCTCTTTCTGCATGTAGGCGCTAAGCAGAGACATTGCAATTCCTTTCTTTAACGGATGCCAGTGTGCGGGATGCCGATGCATTATCACCGCAATCGACGTGGAGTTTCAATATCGTAGCGACATTGTTGCAGCATCTCAACGTAATAGTCCACGAATTAATCAGCCGCGTAATAGCAGTGTTTATTGTTTAAACCCCCGATGCTTTGTTAACCTACAAAAAAACACAGGTTTACAGGACTTCCACAAGGTGCCTCGCATGTCGTCATCCTCCCTTTGGCATCCCTACGCCCAGATGCAAACCCAACCCCCTCCCCTCGAGGTGGTCGGCGGCCAGGGCGCCGTTCTCGAGCTCGCCGGCGGCGAGCGGCTGCTGGACGCCACCTGCTCCTGGTGGTGCATGATTCATGGCTATGGGCACCCGCGCCTGGTGGCGGCGATTCAGCAGCAGGCCGACACCCTGTGCCACGTGATGCTCGGCGGCATGTCCCATGCTCCCGCGGTCGAGCTCGCCGAGACGCTGGTGCGGATCACCCCGCCGGGCCTCGAGCACGTGTTCTTTTCCGACAGCGGGTCGGTGGGTATGGAAGTCGCAATGAAGATGGCCGTGCAGTATCAAGTACTACGCGGCCGTCCCGAAAAGCACCGCATGCTCTCGTTGATGCGCGCCTACCACGGCGATACCAGCGGCTGCATGGCGGTCTGCGATCCCGAAGAGGGCATGCACTCGCTGTTTAGTGGCCTGCTGCCCCGCCACCACTTTGCCCCGGCGCCCACGGCGCCCTTCGATGCCCCGGCCGAGGAGGTCGAGGCCGATATCGCTGCCCTGCGCGCGGCCCTCGAGGCCTGCCACCACCAGGTCGCCGCGCTGCTGATGGAGCCGCTGCTGCAGGCCGCCGGCGGGCTCAACATGACCTCGCCCCACTATGTGCGCGCCGCCCGCGAGCTGTGCGACAAATTCGACGTGCTGCTGATCTTCGACGAGGTGGCCACCGGCTTCGGCCGCACCGGCAAACTGTTCGCCGCCGAGCATGCCGGCGTCACGCCGGACATCATGGTGCTCTCCAAGGGCCTCACCGGCGGCTACCTGGGGCACGCCGCGACCCTGGCCACCGGCCAGGTCTATAACACCTTCCTTAGCGATGACGAGGGCCACGCCTTTATGCACGGCCCGACCTTCATGGGCAATCCGCTGGCCTGCCGCGTGGCACTCGAGAGTATCGCGGTGTTCGAGGAAGAGGATTACCTGGGCAAGATCGCCCGGCTCAACACAATACTGCGCGAGGAGCTGCTGAATGGCACCCTGTTGGCCCACCCGGCGGTCAGCGATGTCCGCGTGCTCGGCGCCTGCGCCGCCATCGAGTTCAAGCATCCTGCCAGCCTGATCGGTGCCCAGGCCCATGCCCGCCGCCAGGGCGTGTGGCTACGCCCGTTCGGCCGCTGGCTGTACACCATGCCGGCCTATATCACGTCACCCGACCAGCTACGCCAGATCACCCGCGCCATGACCTCCTGGGTCACTCAATGTTGAACATTTCCTGTGGTAGCCTTGTATGACAGCACTATAGTGCGTTCAATGAACCCTATCCGGCCCATCGCCTTGTCGATGGCCGAACATGTCGATACACCACCAGCCAGGAGTGACCATGACACTGCAAGGCAAGTCGCTAATTGGACAGCAAGCCGTCGCCGGCAGCGGCGAGCGTCTGCACGCGGTAGACCCGAACAGCGGTGAGCGCCTGTCGCCGGACTACCCCGGCGTCGACGATCGCCAGATCGAACAGGCCTGCGCGCTAGCCGCCGAGGCCTTCGACGCTTACCGCGATACCGACCTGGAGACCCGCGCGCGCTTTCTCGAGCGCATCGCCGAGGAGATCGAAGCCCTCGGCGACGCGCTGATCGAGCGTGGCATGGCCGAGTCCGGCTTGCACCAGGCCCGCCTCGAGGGTGAGCGCGGCCGCACCTGCGGCCAGCTGCGGCTGTTCGCCAGCGAAGTCCGCCGCGGCGAGTGGCTGGACGTGCGCATCGACCCGGCGCTGCCCGAGCGCGCGCCGATGCCGCGCCCCGACCTGCGCCAGCGGCATATCGCCCTGGGCCCGGTGGCGGTGTTCGGTGCCAGCAACTTCCCGCTGGCGTTCTCGGTGGCCGGGGGCGACACGGCCTCGGCACTGGCCGCCGGCTGCCCGGTGGTGGTCAAGGCGCACCCCGCACACCCCGGCACCTCGGAGCTGGTGGGCCGCGCCATCCAGGCCGCCGTCGCCCACTGCCGGCTGCCCGAGGGGGTGTTCTCGCTGCTATTCGGCGCCGGTAACGCGCTGGGCCAGGCCCTGGTCAAGGACGCGCGCATCAAGGCAGTGGGCTTTACCGGCTCGCGCCGCGGCGGCCAGGCCCTGGCGGCCATCGCCCAGGCGCGCCCGGAGCCGATTCCGGTCTACGCCGAGATGAGTTCCATCAACCCGGTGCTGCTGATGCCGGCGGCGCTGAGTGAACGCGCCGAGGCCATCGCCGAGGGCTTCGTCGCCTCGCTCAACATGGGCGCCGGCCAGTTCTGCACCAACCCGGGGCTGCTGCTGGGCCTCGCCGGTACGCCGCTGGACAACTTCGTTGCCGCGGCGGGCCAGGCCCTCGAGCAGAGCGCGGCCCAGACCATGCTGACGCCGGGCATTCATGCCGCCTACCAACAAGGCGTCGAGACGCTGGCCGCACATCCCAAGGTGCGCGAAGTTGCCCGCGGACAGGCCGGTGACGGCCAGAACCAGTGCCAGCCCGGCCTTTACGTCACCCAGGCCGCCGATTTCCTCGCCGATGAGGCGCTGCAGGCCGAGGTCTTCGGCGCTACCGCGCTGGTGGTGGCCTGCACCGACATCAGCGAGATGCAGGCGGTCGCCGAGTCGCTGGAGGGCCAGCTCACCGCAACACTGCAGATGGATGACAGCGATCTCGACGCCGCCCGCGTCCTGCTGCCGACCCTCGAGCGTCGCGCCGGACGCATTCTGGTCAACGGCTGGCCGACCGGCGTCGAGGTGTGCCATGCCATGGTCCACGGCGGCCCCTACCCGGCCACCTCGGACGCTCGCACCACCTCGGTGGGCGCCGCGGCGATCCAGCGCTTCCTGCGTCCGGTGTGCTACCAGAACCTGCCCCAGGGGCTGCTGCCCGAGGCGCTCCACGACGGCAACCCCTATGCGGTCAGCCGGCTGCTGGACGGCAAGCGCGAGGCGTGACCTCGCCCAGCACCCGGTAGCATCACATCAGGCGGCCTGCGGGCCGCCTTTCTTGTGCGTGAACGGCCACTGAGCGGGATTGTCGCAGACAGACAGCAGCGCTCGGAACTGATCCGTCGACAAGCCTACGAGGAGGCGCTGTGAACCCGTCCCTGGGCGCTACCTTGCGCCATCCATGGCGCAAACCCCCTCTTCGGCTTGTCCCCGGCGTCCCTCGCTGAGAGACAATTACACCCTCCTCGGTCGACCGATCCCATCAGTTGGCAAGCCCGGCGAGATGTTCCATACTGGCTAACCATCAGGCTAGTATCCTGTCATACCAATAACCCACGCCTGGGACACGCCGATGCGACGACTGGAGAACAAGACCGCCCTGATCACCGCCGCCGCCAACGGCATCGGCCGCGCCGCCGCACTGCGCTTCGCCGCCGAAGGGGCCCGCGTGATCGCCACCGATATCGATGCCGAGGCGCTGGCCACGCTTCACGGCACGCCGGGAATCGAAACCCGACGCCTCGACGTCACCGACGACGAGCAGATTACCCAGCTCGCCGCCGAACTCGACGGCCTCGATGTGCTGTTCAACTGTGCCGGCTACGTGGCCGACGGCAGCCTGCTCAGCTGCGAGGCAAGCGACTGGCTGCGCTCCTTCGAGCTCAACGTCACCGCCATGTTTCGGCTCACCCGCGCGCTGTTGCCGGGTATGATCGAGGCTGGCGGGGGCAGCGTGATCAACATGGCCTCGGTGGCTTCGAGCCTCAAGGGCGTGCCCAACCGCTGCGCCTACGGCGCCAGCAAGGCCGCGGTGATCGGGTTGACCAAGTCGATCGCCGCCGACTATGTCGGCCAGGGCATTCGCTGCAACGCGATCTGCCCGGGCACCGTCGAGTCGCCGTCGCTGCGCCAGCGCATTCGCCAACAGGCGGCACAGCAGGGCCGCGACGAGGCCGCGGTGTTCGCCGAGTTCGAGGCCCGCCAGCCGCTCGGCCGGTTGGGGCAGGCCGATGAGATCGCCGCCCTGGCCTGCTACCTGGCCGCCGACGAGTCCGGCTATACCACCGGCACCACCCACACCATCGACGGTGGCTGGCTGACCTGACCCAGTCGCCCTTACACAGTGAGGAAACGCTCATGAAACTGCTGCGCTTCGGCCCCGCCGGGCAGGAAAAACCCGGCGCCCTGGATGCCCAGGGCAGGATTCGCGACCTGTCGGCCCACGTCACCGACCTCAGCGGTGCTCATCTCGACCGCAACGCGCTGGCCGCGCTCGCCGAACTGGATCTCGCGCAGTTGCCCGAGGTGGCCGACGGCACCCGCCTCGGCCCCTGCGTGGGCGGAGTCGGCAAGTTCATCTGCATCGGCCTCAACTACTCCGACCACGCCGCCGAGACCGGCGCCGAGGTGCCGCCGGAGCCGGTGGTCTTCAACAAGTGGACCAGCGCCATCTGCGGCCCCAACGACGACGTGATCATTCCCCGCGACTCGCAAAAGACCGATTGGGAGGTCGAGCTCGGCGTAGTGATCGGCAAGGCCGCGCGCTACGTCGACGAGGCCGACGCCATGCAGCACGTGGCCGGGTTCTGCGTGATCAACGACATCTCCGAGCGCGAATTCCAGCTCGAGCGCAGCGGCAGCTGGGACAAGGGCAAGGGCTGCGACACCTTCGGCCCGCTGGGCCCGTGGCTGGTGACGCCCGATGAGATCGACGACCCGCATCGCCTGGCCATGTGGCTGGAGGTCGACGGCAAGCGCTACCAGGATGGCAGCACCAGCACCATGGTCTACCAGGTGCCCTACCTGATCAGCTACCTGAGCCGCTTCATGAGCCTGCAGCCCGGCGACGTGATCTCCACCGGCACCCCGCCCGGCGTGGGCATGGGCCAGCAGCCGCAGGTCTACCTGCGCCCCGGCCAGACCATGCGCCTGGGTATCGACGGCCTCGGTGAACAGCAGCAGCGCCTGGTCGCCGAAAGCGACGCGCGATGAGCAGGAGCACGACCATGACCACACCCATTGCCAGCGACGCCGGCCGCCTGACCAGCCTGCGCGTGCACGCCGCCGACAACGTTCGGGTGGCGCTCAAGGACCTGGCGGCAGGCAGCCAGATCGACGACGGCGGCCGGACGCTGCAGCTCGTCGAGCCGATCCGTCACAAGCACAAGTTCGCCCTGGCGGATCTCGCCGTGGGCGACAGCGTGATCATGTATGGCGTGACCGTAGGGCGTGCCACCCAAGCGATCGCCGCCGGGGCCGCCATCACCACCGACAACACTGCCCATAGCACCGACTCCAGCAGCGTGCAGGCGCGCCGCGGCGAATGGCAGGCGCCGGACGTCAGCGCCTTCCAGGGCATGACATTCGACGGCTACCAGCGCGCCGATGGCAGCGTAGGTACCGCCAACGTGTGGCTGGTGGTGCCGCTGGTGTTCTGCGAGAACCGCAATATCGAGGTGCTGCGCCAGTGCGTGGCCGACGCCCTCGGCGAAGACCCCTACCGCGACTACAAGCGCATGGCGCGCGAGCTGCTGCACGGCGACGCCGCCGCACCCTCGCCCCAGGCTGCCGCCGAGCGGCTGTTCCCCAACGTCGACGGCGTGCGCTTCCTGACCCATACGCTGGGTTGCGGCGGCACCGACGACGACGCCCAGGCGCTGTGCCAGCTGCTGGCCGGCTATATCTGCCACCCCAACGTGGCCGGCGCCACGGTGCTCAGCCTGGGCTGCCAGAAAGCGCAGATCGAGATGATTCAGCAGGCCGTGGCCAGCCGCGACCCTCAGGGGCTACGGCCGGTGCACTACCTGGAGCAGCAGGCCAGCCAGAGCGAGGAGGCGCTGATCCGCGATGCGCTGACCACCATCTTCGACGGCCTGGCCGAGGCCAATCGCACCCCGCGCACCCCGGCCCCGCTCTCGGCGCTGAGCCTGGGCGCCGAGTGCGGCGGCTCGGACGGTTTCTCGGGGCTCTCCGCCAACCCGCTGGTGGGCGCGGTGATGGACCGCCTGGTGGCGCTGGGCGGCAGCGGCATGCTCAGCGAGTTTCCCGAGCTGTGCGGCGTCGAGCATGAGCTGGTGGCGCGCTGCAGCGATGACCGGGTGGCCGAGCGCTTCCAGGCCTTGATGAGCGCCTACCAGCGTCACGCCTCCCGGGTCGGCGCCGATTTCTCGATGAACCCCTCGCCGGGCAATATCCGCGACGGCCTGATCACCGACGCCATGAAGTCCGCCGGCGCCGCCAAGAAAGGCGGCGACAGCCCCATCGTCGACGTGCTCGACTACACCGAGCCGCGCACCCGCGCCGGGCTGAGCCTGCTCTGCTCACCGGGCAACGACGTCGAGTCGACCACCGCCCTGGCCGGCTCCGGCGCCAACCTGATCCTGTTCACCACCGGGCTCGGCACCCCCACCGGCAACCCGGTCACCCCGGTGATGAAGATCTCCAGCAATAGCGAACTGGCGGCGCGCATGAGCGACGTGATCGACTTCGATGCGGGGCCGATCATCCGCGGCGAGGCGCAGATCGACGAGCTCGCCGACGACCTGCTCCGGCTGTGCATCGACACCGCCTCGGGCCGCTACCAGCCCCAGGCGGTGCGCCTCGCCCAGTACGACTTCATCCCCTGGAAGCGCGGTGTGTCGTTGTAGCAGCCCAAAACGCAACGAGCCCGCCTCAACACGGGCGGGCTCGTTGCGTTAAGGATCCCAGGCAGGGCTAGGCTGAGTTGTCCTCGCTGTCGATAAGCCGCTTCTTGAGCTGCATGTAGGTGCCGTAGTGGCGGTCGAGGTGGCGACGCATGGCGGCTTCGGCGGCGTCCGGGTCACGGGATTCGATGGCTTCGACGATCTCGATATGCGCGGCCATGGCGGCCTTGTCCTCGTCTTTCTGCTGCAGCACCTGGGCGCGGCGGTCGTCGAGCCACTCGGAGAGCGACTCGTGGATGGCGTCGAAGATCGGGTTGCGGGCAATATTCGCCAGCACCCCGTGGAAGGCGTTGTCGGAGCGCTTGAAGCGCGCTTCGTCACCCACCGCGGCGCGGTTGTCGTCGAGCGCGGCGCGCAGCCGGGCCAGGTCCTCGTCGCTGGCATGCTGGGCGGCGTAGCGCGCCAGCGAGATCTCGAACATGGCCCGCGCTTCCTGAAAATACTGTTGCCCGTCGGGCTTGGAGAGCAACTGCCGGGTGACGCCGGAGAGCCGTGCCATCACCGCCTCGGCGGTGGGCCGGATGACCCGCGCCCGGGTGCCGCTGTTGATGGCGATCAGCCCCAGCTGCTGAAGGTGGAACAGCGCTTCGCGTACCGCCGGCCGACCGACCCCGAACTGCTCCATCAGTTCGCGCTCGGAGGGTAGCTGGTCGTTCTCGCTCAGCCGCCCCTCGAGGATCTCGGCCTCGAGCTGCTCGGCGACCTGTTCGGACAGCGTCTTGCGCTCTACGCGGTACTTGCTCATCTACGTCCCTCTTGCTCTGCTTGGGCGCCCGCCACGCGCTGCGACGCCGACATGCCGACCATGTTACTGCATTATCCCCGCGCCGACAGCGCGCGCCGGTGATCCTAAAGCGCCGTTAGCGGTGCAATATCGAGTCGCTCGGCAAGCTCGGCATAGGCCTCACGATTGGCCGTGTCGAGGGGAATGCCCTCTGCGTCGCGCTGGGCCATGCAGCGCCACTCGCGGTCGCCCGGCGCCAGCACCTCGCCGCCGGCCACGGCGGGCTGACTGCGCAGGTCGGCGAGGTAGTCGCCCAGGCGCTGCTGGAACTGTTCGAGATCGATGAAGCCGGCTGGATTGATGGCCAGGAAGAAGTGGCTGACACCGCGCGGCGTGGCCATGTCGTCGCCGACCATAGGCAGCAGCCGAAAGCCGTTGAGCATGCCCGACAGGGTCGAGCTCAAGACCTCGGCGAAGCCGCCCAGCGCCGCTCCCTTGAAGCCGAACTCGCTGCCCCCCAGCGGCAGCAGCGCGCTCACCTCGGCGGGCGTGCGGGTCACCCCGCCGGCGGCGGTGGCCGCCACCTGGTCGGGCAGCTGGCGGCCGATGGCGCCGTACTGCTGGACGCGGTTCCAGGGAATCGCGCTGGTCGCCATATCGAACACGTAGGGGTTGCCGCCCGCCAGCGGTGCGGCGAAGGCGATCGGGTTGGTGCCGTGGAAGGCTCGCTCGCTGTGATGCAATAGCACGAAGGGGTCGGAGTTGCTCACCGTCAGCCCCAGCATGCCCTGCTCGGCGGCCGCCAGCGCGTAGCAGCCGGCGGCACCGTAGTGCGAGGAGTTGGCCACCGCCACCGCGCCCATGCCCATCTCGCGGGCCATCGCCACGGCGTGCTGCATGGCGGTGTAGCCGGCCAGATGGCCCATGGCGTGGTCGGCATCGAGGTGGCCGGTAGCCGGCAGGCGCTGCGTGAACTGCAGCTGCGGCCGCGGGTTGATGCGGCCGCCGGCGAGCGCCTCGAGATAGTGTGGCAGCAGGCGCAGGCCGTGGCTGTCGGTGCCCCAGCGCGAGGCGGTGACCAGCGCGCGGATCACCGCCTCACGACTGGCGGCATCGGCGCCGCGGCGCGCCAGCGCCGCGTCCATGAAACGCTCCAGGTCGTGGCGGGCTACGCGAATGGCGGTATAGGCGTCGCTCATGGGCTCGGTTGCTCTCCTGTGGGTCGATCAGCGGTAGATCAGGGTCGGCAGCCACATGGAGATGGCCGGAATGAAGGTCACCAGCAGCAGGCACACCACCAGCGGAATCAGGAACGGGATGGTGCCGCGCATGCAGCGCTCGAAGCTGACGTTGGAGACCCGCGACAGCACGTAGAGCACCATGCCCACCGGCGGCGTCAGCAGGCCGATCATCAGGTTGAGCACCATGATCACGCCGAAGTGCACCGGATCGACGCCCACCGCGATGGCCATGGGCAGCAGCACCGGTACCAGGATGGTGATGGCGGCGATGGTTTCCATGAAGCAGCCGATGATGATCAGCACGGCGTTGGAGAACAGCAGCACCGCGATCTTGCTGTCGGCAAAGGGCCCCAGCACCGCCACCAGGTGCTGGGTGACCTGGTTGCTCGATAGGATCCAGGCGAAGATCGACGCCGAGGCGACGATGAACAGAATGATCGCGGTGGTCTCGATGGTCTCCATGCTGACCTTGAGCAGCTTGCGCCAGCTAAGGGTACGGTAGACCATCACCCCCAGGAACAGCGCATAGACCACCGCGGCTACCGCCGACTCGGTGGGCGTGAAGACCCCGGTGATGATGCCGCCGACGATGATCACCGGCGTCATCAGCGACAGCACCGCGCGGCTGAAGGTCTTGCCCAGCACCCCCATCGAGAAGCGCGCATCGGCGGTATAGCCGCGGCGACGCGAGATGATGAAGATCATGCCCATCAGCATCGCCCCCATCAGCAGCCCGGGAATCAGGCCGGCGGCGAACAGCTGGCCCACCGAGGCCGAAGCCATCACGCCGTAGATCACCATCGGCAGGCTGGGCGGGATGATCGGCCCGATGGTCGACGAGGCGGCGGTGATACCCACCGCGAACTCCTCGTCATAGCCGGCGTCCTTCATCGCCTTGATCTCGATGGTACCCAGACCGCCGGCATCGGCCACCGCCGCCCCCGACATGCCCGAGAAGACGATACTGGCGCCAACGTTGACATGCCCAAGGCCGCCGCGCATCCAGCCCATCAAGGCCTTGGCGAAGTTGAAGATGCGTTCGGTGATACCGGCATTGTTCATCAGGCTGCCGGCGAAGATGAAGAACGGGATGGCCAGCAGCGGAAAGCTGTCGATGCCGTTGATCATGCGGTGTGCGACCACGATGTCCGGCACCTGGCCGGAGATCACCACGAACAGCAGGCAGGCCCCCGCCAGGCTGATGGCAATCGGCACCCCCAGCACCAGCAGTGTGAACAGCGTGAAGAATAGAAATGACAGGTAGTAGCCGGTCACCGCCAGCACCACGCAGCCAAGTACGGCCAGGGCCGAGAGCAGCGGCGTGAGGAGCGGTGCTCGCCAGCGCAGCATGGAAAGTCGAGACATGTAGACGCACCCTTACTGACGTGCCGCGCGCAGGCGCAGGACGATTCGCTGAATACCGCGTAGCGCCATCACCACGAAGGCGGCAAAGACGGTGTAATAGATAATGTTCTTCGGCAGGTCGACGGAGATCATCATGCTGCCGGTGCGATCGGCGAGCTTGTAGGTGACCCAGGCCATGGCGAAATAGAACCCTACGCTGACGCCTTCGGCAACGCCGGCCACCAGCTTGCCAAGCCAGTTGGGCATATAGCGGTAGAAGAACTCGACCATGATATGGGTGCCCTTGCGCACCGCCATGGCGCTACCCGCGAAGCCGACAATAATCAGCAGGTAGCGTGCGATCTCCTCGGTCCAGGTGGTCGAGTCACCCAGCACATAGCGGGTGAAGAACTGCAGTGAGACGACCAGGATCAGCGCCCAGAACACCACCAGGGTGAAGTAGTCCTCGATGGCGTAGTCGCTGAAGTGGAACTCGTCATCCTCGAACGCCGACTCGAAGTCGAGCATGGGGTCGACGGCGTCGTCGAGGCCCTCGCTGTCTTTCGGCATGACACTCCTCCAGATGCCCACTGCCAGGCAGTGGGCACGTTAGTCGATGTCCGCTTACTGGCCGATTGCCTGCAGGCGCTCGTAGAGTTCCTCGTCCCAGTTGGCGTCGTCGCCGAGGTGGTAAGGCACGGTGATATCGCGGAACGGCTCGCGATCCACCTCGTTGACTGTGTTGCCCTGCTCCTCGAACCACTCGGCGAGCTCCGCCTCGGCCTGGAGGATGTCGGCGGTGTTGTTCTGCGCCGCCTCCTGCAGTACCTCGCGGAAGATTTCCTGATCCTCTTCGGAGAGCTGGTTCCAGCGAGTGCCGCTGACGATGGTGATCAGCGAGTCGGTGACGTGGCCGGTGAGGTTGATGTAGTCCTGAACCTCGTGGAAGGCCATCGCGCGGATCGCCGGCAGCGGGTTCTCCTGGGCGTCCACCACACCCTGCTGCAGGGCCAGATAGACCTCGCTGAAGGCGATCGGCGTCGGGTTGGCGCCGGCGGCCCGCGGGAACATCATGTACAGCGGCGCGCCGGGTACACGAATACGCAGGCGCTCCATGTCCTCGGGCACGTTGATCGGGTCGTTGGAGGTGACGTGGCGCTCGCCGTAGTAGTTGAGCGCGATCGGTACGTTACCGGTGGCATCGCGGTAGCCGTCGGCGATCTCCTGGAACAGATCGCTCTCGGCGTAGGCCTGCCAGTGATCGAAGTCGCGGAACATATAGGGCGCCCCGGCGATCCCCATCGGCCCGTAGGCGTGGCCGGCGAACTGGGTGCCGGTATAGATCATGTCGACCGTGCCCAGCGTCAGCCCCTCGTTGATATCCTCTTCGCTGCCCAGCGACGAGGCGGGATGCACGCTGATGCGGTAGCGCCCCTCGGTGCGCTCCTCGATCTCGTCGGCGGCCCACTCGGCCCACTGATGGAAGGGCTCCGAGGTCTCGTAGACGTGGGCGAAGCGCAGGCTCTCCTGGCCATAGGCGGCACCGGCCAGGCTGACCCCGGCGGCCAGCAGCGACACGGAAAACCAGCGGCCGAGGGTGTGTTGGCGGCGAATATTGTTATGCATGTGCGTACTCCTGTGGCTATCTTCGGATAGCGTTAGTGTTGTGCTGTATACGTATCATACCACCCAGCTTGAAACCTAGCCGTTCACCCGGTGTGACGCAACCTCCGCTGCGCGGTTATCGACTAACGGCGTAGCCCCGCGGCCCCGGCATGCTGCCGTGCAGTGCCGCCAGCAGCTGCGGGTCGCCGAAGCCGCCGGCCTTGGTGATCACCGGCCGCGCGGGATCGCCGTCACACAGGCCGAGGACCACGCCCGGCGACCACTCCGCCGCGACGCTCAGATAGCGCACCCCAAGCCGCGTGAGAACCGCCAATGCCGTATCGCCGCCGGTGGCGAACAGCAGCCCCGTCGGATGCGCCTCGCGCCATGCGGCGGCGCCCTCCGCCAGGGCTCGGGCCACCTGCGCGGCATCGCGCTGCCCACCGGGCGCCGGACGCAGCAGCAGCTGAGCCGGCAGCGCTGGCGCCTCACCCAACTGCTCGGGGGTGAGCTCAGGAAGGTCGGGGGCATGGCTGAGCAGCTGGTGACACTGGGCGTCGCTGCGCGGCGCCCGCGAGCCGACCACGTAGAGCCTCGCTTGACCGGCGGCGATGGCCGGCCGCCCGCCCTGCAGGCGGCCGAACAGGCGCTGGGCGACGGCCTGGGCGAGCCCCGCCGCCCCGGCCAGGCAGAACCCGCCACCGGCGCGCAGCGCAGCATCGTAGAGCACGGCAAGTTCGCCTTCACTGCGGGTATCGACCACCGCATCGCTCGCGGCGAGGGTTATCCCGGGCTGCGCCACGACCCGGGCCAGCGGCAGGCCCGCGGCGGCGAAGGCCTCGTCGATCGGCCCCGCTAGCGGCGGCGAGCGGGCATCGAGACGATAGTCGCTGTCGGCCAGGCGCACGCCGTCTACCCACACTTCTGCGGCGCGCACCTCGCGCTGCTGAGCCGGCACCGCCGGTGCCAGCAGCAGCGGCAGCCCCAGGGCCTGCCTAAGCGCCTTGCACTCGGCGACGACCTGGCCGCGCAGCGTGGAATCGACCTTCTTGAACCAGCGCTCGGGCGCCAATGGGCGCAGCGCCTCGAAGGCCGCCGTGACCCGCGCAGCGGCGGCCTCGGCCGTTAGATGCCGCGACTCGGTGTTGATCGCCACCACTTCGGGCGGCGCCGCCTGCCACTCGGCTGCCAGCTCAGGCAGCTGCTGCTGCGCCACCACCACCCGCGCATCGGCACCGCGGGCGGCAAAGGGCGCGCAGGCGTCCAGGGCGCCGGTGAGGTCGTCGGCGATGATCGCGAGCCGGCAGCGGCTCACACCATGCCTCCGGCTACCAGGCGCTGGGCATAGGCCAGTGCCGAGCCCAGGTTGGTGGCGTCGGCGCGGCCCTGCCAGGCGATGTCGAAGGCGGTGCCGTGATCTACCGAGGTACGCTGGATCGGCAAGCCCAGGCTGACGTTGACGGTGGTATCGAAGGCGATCAGCTTGACCGGGATATGCCCCTGGTCGTGGTACTGCGCCACCACCAGGTCGAACTCGCCGCGGCTGGCGCGGTAGAAGACCGTGTCGGCGGAGATCGGCCCCTGCACGTCGAAGCCCGCCTCGCGCAGGGCCTCTACCGCTGGGGCGATGCAGCGCTCATCCTCGTCGCCGAAGATGCCGCCCTCGCCGCAGTGCGGGTTCAAGCCGGCCACGGCGATGCGCGGCTGGGCCAGGCCCAGCGCCTTGAGATGGGCGTGCCCCGCCTCGACGGTGGCGATGATGCGTTCGGGTGTGACCCGCTCGATGGCGTCGCGCAGCGAGACGTGGGTCGAGACGTGCAGCGTGGAGAGCGTTTCGGACGCCAGCAGCATGAACGACGACGGTGCGCCGGTCAGCGAGGCCAGCATGCCGGTATGGCCGTCGTAGTCGTGGCCCGCGGCATGCAGCGCCGCCTTGTTGAGCGGCGCGGTGACGATCACCCCGGCGTGGCGCGCCTGGACCAGCTGCACCGCCCGCTCGACGCAGCGGAAGGCCATGTCGCCGGCGGCGGCGCTGATCCGGCCATCGGGGATCTCGCCCCCCGCCGGCGCCTCCACCGCGGCCACCGCCACGCCCTGGTCGGGGAGCGCATCGCCGGGCGACCAGGGGATAAGCGCCAGCGGCGCCTCGATCAGCGCCGCGGCGCGACGAAAGATCGCCGGATCCCCCACCAGCAGCGTCTGGCGGCGTGTCTCCTCGGGCATCGCGGCCACCGCCCGGCAGATGATCTCCGGCCCGATGCCAGCCGGGTCGCCCATGGTGATGGCGGTGGCGAACGGGGGCACAGCGGTCCCTTCAGTATGCGATTCACTCATGGCATCAATTGCCCTCCGTTGACCTCGATGACTTGCCCGGTGACGTAGCCGCTCAGCGCCTCGCTGCCCAGGAACAGATAGGCGCCGACGCACTCCTCGGCAGTGCCCAGCCGGCCCATGGGAATGCTGGCGCGCGCCGCGTCCAGGTGCCCGGTGTTGGAGTGCCGGGCGTGGAAGTCGGTGGCGATGGTGCCCGGCGCCACGGCGTTGACCCGGATACCCTCGGCGGCGAGCTCCTTGGCCATATTGCGCGTCAGGGTGCTCACGAAGCCCTTGGCCGAGGCATACAGGCCGGCCCCCGGGCCGCCGCCGTTGCGGGCGGCAATGGAGGTGGTATGAATGATATTGCCGCCACCCGCGCGGCGCAGATGCGGCAGCGCCGCCTGGGAGGCCATCACCAGCGAGCGCACGTTGAGGTCCATGACGCCGTCGTAGCGCGCGTCGTCGATCTCCTCCAGCGCCACGCGGCCCAGCATGTCGCCGGCATTGTTGATCAACACGTCGAGCCCACCCAGCTGCTCGGCGGCCTCGTCGACCACCCGCTTGGCATCCGCCGAGCGACTGAGGTCGCCCTTCAAGGCTACCGCTTCGCCCCCCGCCGCACGGATCGCCTCGACCACCTGCTCGGCGCCTTCGGTACTGGCGTGGTAGTGCACCCCGACCCTGGCCCCCAGCCGCCCCAGCTGCAGCGCTACCGCCGCCCCGATCCCGCGGCTGGCGCCGGTGATCAGCACACGCTTACCTTTCCACTCGTCGAACATGGCATCACTCCTCAGGCCTTGCGATCGTGTCTCTGGATGCGCTACGCCCTGTAGATATGGTGAATTACGCTGTTATAGTAATGGCATACCTTTCATACAAGACGACATCAATAACATGATAGGCGATGCCCGGCCAGCCGCCAGCTCGCCACCCACGGAGGCCCCATGACCCGTCACCGCTCCCCCGACCTGCTGCCCCACGACCTCGACCGCGCGCTGCTGGTCGGCCGCGCCTGGCGCGACGCGCCGCAGCCGCGCCCGGTACTCATCACGCTGCGCGGCGATGAGGCGATCGATATCAGCCACCTGGGGCCGACCATGGCCGACCTGCTCGAGCGCGACGACCTGGTCGAGGCGCTGCGCAGCGCCGAGGGCGAGTCGCTGGGCCCGGTGCAGGCCCTGCTCGACAACTCGCTGGCCGAGCCCCAGCGTGCCCCCTACCTGCTCGCCCCCTGCGACGTGCAAGCGGTCAAGGCGTGCGGGGTGACCTTCGCGGTGAGCCTGATGGAGCGGGTCATCGAGGAGCAGGCCGGCGGCGACCCGGGGCGGGCCAACACCCTGCGCGCCGAACTGCAGGCGCTGATCGGCAGCGACCTGTCGCAGATCGTGCCGGGCTCCGATGAAGCCATGGCGCTCAAGCACGAACTCCAGCAGCGCGGCGGCTGGTCGCAGTACATGGAGGTGGGCATCGGCCCCGACGCCGAGGTGTTCTCCAAGGCGCCGCCGCTGTCGTCGGTGGGGTTCGGAACCACGGTGGGCCTGCACCCCGCCTCGCAGTGGAACAACCCCGAGCCGGAGATCGTGCTGGCGGTGGACAGCCGCGGCGAGGTCAAGGGCGCGACCCTGGGCAACGACGTCAACCTGCGCGACGTCGAGGGCCGCAGCGCCCTGCTGCTGGGCAAGGCCAAGGACAACAACGCCTCCAGCGCCATCGGCCCGTTCATTCGCGTATTCGACGACGGCTTCGGCATCGACGACGTGCGCCGCGCCAAGGTCTCGCTGCGCATCGAAGGGCAGGACGACGACTTCCTGCTCGAGGGCGAGAGCGACATGGCCGAGATCAGCCGCGACCCGCTGGACCTGGTACGCCAGACCATCGGCGCCCACCACCAGTACCCGGATGGCGTGATGCTCTACCTGGGCACCATGTTCTCGCCGATCCAGGATCGCGACGGCCAGGGCCAGGGCTTCACCCACCACCTGGGCGATACCGTGACCATCGCCACCCCGACGCTGGGCGCGCTGGTCAATCGGGTCGGGCGCAGCGATCAGCTGCCGCCCTGGACCTACGGCATTCGCCAACTGATGCGTGACCTCAGCCAGGGTTAAGGAGGCCGACACTCATGAGCACCGACACGCTACTCGATGCCCTGCAACAGCGACTGGGTCAGCGCGGCCTGCTGCGCGAGCGCGACGACATGGCCCGCTACACGGTCGACTGGGCCGGCGAGCGGCTCGGCCAGCCGCTGGCGGTGGCGCGCCCCGCGTCCACCGAGGAGGTGGCCGACACCGTGCGGCTGTGTCGCGAGCACGGCGTGGCCATGACGCCCCAGGGCGGCCACAGCGGCCTGGTGGCCGGCGCCCTGCCGGCCGAAGACGGCGCTGAACTGGTGATCAGCCTGGAGCGCATGGACCGGGTGCGCGAGATCGACCCGATCAACTTCAGCATGACCGTCGACGCCGGCTGCATCCTCGACAACGTCAAGCAGGCGGCGGCCGAGCACGACTGCGACTTCCCGCTGTCGCTGGGCGCCCAGGGCAGCTGCCAGATCGGCGGCAATATCGCCACCAACGCCGGCGGCCTCAACGTGCTGCGCTACGGCATGATGCGCGAGCTGGTGCTGGGTCTCGAGGTGGTAATGCCCGACGGGCGCATCTGGCACGGCCTCAAGGCGCTGCACAAGGACAACCGCGGCTACCCGCTGCAGCAGCTGCTGCTGGGCAGCGAGGGCACCCTGGGCATCGTCACCGCGGCGGTACTCAAGCTCTCGCCGCGGGCGACCCAGAGCCGCACGGCGCTGCTCGGCCTGCCCTCGGTGGAGGCGGTGATTGCGCTCTACGGGCTGGCACGCCGCGACTGCAGCGACCTGCTCAGCGCCTTCGAGCTGATCCCGCGGCGCTGCATCCAGCTGGCCATGGAGGCCACGCCGACGCTCAGCGACCCGCTCGACGACGCTTACCCCTGGTACGTGCTGATGGAGGTCGCCGCCAGCGGCCCGCTGGATCTCGGCGCGATGCTCGAGCACCTGCTCGAACAGGGCATGGAGCGCGAGCTGGTGCTGGACGGCGCCCTGGCGGCAAGCGATGCCCAGGGCCAGCAGCTGTGGCAGTTCCGCGAGAGCATGCTGGAGGGCCAGCGGCGCTACGGCGAGCACCTGCGCAGCGATGTCTCGGTGCCCATTTCGCGGATTCCAGAGGTCGTCGAACGCGCCTCGGCGGCGATCATGGCGGCATCGCCGGACTGTGAGGTGATCGCTTACGGCCACATCGGCGACGGCAACCTGCACGTCAATGTGCTGCCTCCCAGGGCTATGGCGGACGCCGACAAGCACGCCCACCTGCATGAGCTGGAGGCGCTGCTGTTCGAGGTGGTGGATGACCTAGGCGGCAGCATCAGCGCCGAGCACGGCATCGGCCGCACCAAGCAGGCCGCCTACCTGGCACGGCTGTCGCCGCTGGAACGCGAGCTGGCAGACGGCATCAAGACGCTGTTCGATCCGGCACACGCCCTGAACCCGGGGCGCATTCTGCCCCGGCCGTAAGGGCTGAGCGCAACGCTCAACGGGTGCTGAAGCGCCCCGCCAGGCCACGCAGCGCGTCGACGAACAGCACGCTGTCGACACCCACGCCGACGAAGCTGCAGCCAGCCTCGAGGTAGCGCTGCGCTTCGGCTTCGTCGACGGTGACGATACCCGCCGCTTTGCCGGCGGCGCGGATACGCCGCACGCCGTCGTCCACCGCCGCCACCACCTCGGGGTGGCCCAGGTCGCCGAGATGCCCCATCGCTGCGGAGAGATCCGCCGGCCCGATGAAGACGCCGTCGACGCCCTCCACCGCGGCAATCGCCTCGAGATTCTCCAGGCCGCGCAGGGTCTCGACCTGCACCAGCAGGCACATCTGGCGGTTGGCCTGGGACAGGTAATCGGGCACCTGCCCCCAGCGCGCCGCCCGCGACAGCACGTGGCCCACGCCGCGGATGCCCTCGGGAGGGTAGCGCATCGCCGCCACCAGGGCGGCGGCCTGTTCCGCCGACTCGACCATCGGCACCAGCAGGTTCTGAACGCCGATATCCAGGTAGCGCTTGATCAGCACCGGGTCGCCCACCGGCGGCCGTACCACCGGGGCGCTGGTATAGGGCGCCATGGCCTGCAGCTGGGCGAGCAGGCTGGCGACGTCGTTGGGCGCGTGCTCGGCGTCGAGCAGCAGCCAGTCGAAGCCCGCGGTGGCGGCCATCTCGGCGACGTAGGGGCTGGCCATGCCCAGCCAGATGCCGGTCTGCGGCTCGCCGGCCAGCAGCCGTGTCTTGAAGACGTTTTCCTGCATCATGCTCCCCTTTTGTGGGCTTGTCTTGGCGACTAGCGGCGCCTTTCGAGCTCGCCAATCACCTCCGGCACCGTCAGCGCCGGGTCGTCGATGCTCTGGTAGAGGGCGTGCACCGCTGCGGCAACGCCACGCTCGACTCCAAGCTCGTCGGTCATGGTGTGGTAGTAGCCGAGATCCTTGCTGGCGTTGGCGACGCTGAAGCGAAAGCCAGTGGAATCACCGTCGGCAATGAACGGCCGCAGGCGCTCGAACACCACTCCGCCGCCGCCGCCCTTGCCGAGTACCTCGAGCAGCGCCGCGTCGTCGATGCCGGCCCGCCGCGAGGCCGCCGCGGCCTCGGCGAGCACCGCCGAGAAGCCCAGCGAGACGAAGTTGTGCAGCAGCTTGAGCGTATGACCGGCGCTGACGTCGCCGGCGTGGGCGATGTTCTCGGCGAAGCACGCCAGTACCGGACGCAGCTCATCGAACAGCGCCTGGGGCGCGCCGACGATCAGGTTAAGCCTGCCCTCCTCGGCCTCCTTGGGCGTGCGGGTCATGGCGGCGTCCATGAAACGGCCACCGGCCTGCTCGACCCGCTCGGCCACCTTGGCCGTGGCGCTGGGCAGCGCCGTGGAGCAGTCCACCACCACCGCCCCGGGCGCCAGCCCCTCCAGCACGCCGCCGGGCTCGAACAGCACCGCCTCGACCTGCGGCGAGCCGGTCACGCACAGCAGCACCAGCTCGGCGCCTTCGGCCACCTCGCGGGCGCTGGCGCGGGACTCGGCGCCGGCCGCACGCAGGTCGTCCACCGGCTGGTTGCCGGGGTGGTCGAGAAAGGTCAGCGAATGCCCGGCCTTGAGCAGGTTGCTGGCGATGCCGTGGCCCATCAGCCCGACGCCGACCATGCCGATGCGCAACACTCGATCAGACGCTTCAGGGGAGTGGTTCATTGCAGGCCTCCACAGTAAGATAACGGTATAAAAAGGGGCGTATTACAACGACGGATATCAGCCATGCTGGATCGCCACCGTCTTGAGGCGCGTATAGCTGCGCAGGCCCTCGAAGCCCTTCTCGCGGCCGTGGCCGGAGCGCCCCACACCGCCGAAGGGCAGCTCGATGCCGCCGCCGGCGCCGTAGTTGTTGACGAATACCTGACCGCTGCGGATGCCCCGCGCCAGGCGCAGCTGCCGCCCACCGTCGCGGGTCCAGACGCCGGCACACAGGCCGAAGTCGGTGGCGTTGGCCAGGCGCAGCGCCTCAGCCTCGTCGTCGAAGACCTGCACCGCCAGCACCGGGCCGAACAGCTCCTCGTTGAGCACGCTGTGGCCGTCAGGGATCCCGGTGAGCAGCTGCGGCACCACGAAGTGGCCCTGCGCTGATGCGCCCTCGGCCAACCTACCACGTGCCGCGATGCGAATGCCGTCGGCCTCGGCGGCGGCCAGGCGCGCCTCGAGCCGCGACTTCTGGCGGGCGTTGATCAGCGGCCCGCAGTCGGCATCGGCTTCGCCGGCGTCGCAGCGCAGCGCTGCGAAGCGCTCCACCAGGCGTCCGGTGAAGGCCTCGGCGATCTCACGCTGGACCAGCAGCCGGCTACCCGCCGAACAGGTCTGGCCGGCGTTCTGGATGATGCCGCGCACCACGGTATCGAAGGCGGCGTCGAGGTCGGCATCGGCGAACACGATCTGCGGCGACTTGCCGCCCAGCTCCAGGGTCACCGGCACATGGTGCACCGCCGCCGCCTGGGCCACCTGGGTGCCGGTCTCCGGCGAGCCGGTAAAGGAGAGATGATCGATGCCCGGATGCGCGGCCAGCGCGGCGCCGGCCTCGCGACCCAGCCCCGGCACCACGTTGAGCACCCCGGCGGGCAGGCCGAGCTGGGTGGCCAGCTCGGCCAGGCGTAGCACGCTCAGGCAAGCGTCCTCGGCGGGCTTGAGCACCACCGTGTTGCCGGTGGCCAGCGCCGCCGCTACGCAGCGGCCGAAGATCTGCGCCGGGTAGTTCCAGGGGATGATCTGGGCACACACGCCGTAGGGCTCGCGCAGGGTCATCACCGTGAAGCCGGTCTCATAGGGGATGGTCTCGCCGTGGAGCTTGTCGGCGCCGCCACCGTAGAAGCGGAAATAGCGCGCGCAGGCGCTGATGTCGGCACGCGCCTGGGTCAGCGGCTTGCCGGTGTCGAGGCACTCCAGCGCCGCCAGATGGGCGTGGTCGGCCTCGATGGCCGCGGCCATGGCCAGCAGCCAGGCGCCGCGCTCGCGGGTACTCCAGCGCGCCCAGTCGCCGAGCTCCCCATCGAAGGCACGGCGCGCGGCACTCACCGCCGCATCCACTTCCGCCGCCTGGCAGCGCGCAATGCGGGTGGTGACCCGGCCGCTGGCCGGGGCCTCCATATCCAGGGTGGCGGCGGTGGCCTGCCATTCGCCGCCGATCAGCGCCGCCTGGGGCGGCATTGCAGGGCTCTCCATCATGGTTCTTCTCCTTTATCCATATACCAGATTGACCAGGCCCATGGAGATCCACGGCAGGTAGGTGATCAGCATCAGGCAGGCCAGCACCACCAGCACGAAACGCAGCAGCCACGGCAGCATCTGATCGATCGAGATCTTGGCCACCGCGCAAGCGGCGAACAGGTTGACGCCGAGCGGCGGGGTGATCATGCCCAGCGCCAGGTTGACCACCATCACCAGCCCGAAGTGCACCGGGTGGATGCCGAACTGCATGGCGATCGGGGTAAGGATCGGCGCCAGCACCAGGATCGCCGCCGAGGTCTCGATGAACATGCCCACCACCAGCAGCAGCGCATTGACCACCAGCAGGAACATCAGCGGGTTGTCGATGGCCGCGGTCACCGCATTGGCGATCTGCGCCGGCAGGCCGATGCGGCTGAGCAGGAAGCTGAACAGCGAGGCGGCGGCGATGATCAGCATCACCGCCGCGGTGGAGATCACGCTCTGGCGCAGGATCGGCACCATATCGGCGAGCTTCAGTTCGCGATAGTAGAAGCCACCCACGATCAGCGCGTAGAACACCGCCACCGCCGAGGCCTCGGTGGGCGTGAACACGCCGCCGTAGATGCCGCCGATCACCACCACCGGCATCAACATCGCCGCCCAGGCGCGCTGGAAGGAGGTGACGAAGCCGGTGCTGTCCTTGTAATCCTCCTTGCCGAAGCCGCGCGCCTTGCAGAACAGGTAGAGGAACAGAATCAGCGCCCCGCCGATCAGGAAGCCCGGCCCCACGCCGGCCAGGAACAGCTGGCCGATCGAGGTATCGGTGCTGACCCCGTAGAGGATCAGCGGGATCGACGGCGGAATCAGCACCCCGAGCTCCGCCGAGGAGGCCTGGATCGAGGCCGCCAGCGGCTTGGGGTAGCCGTGCTTGACCATCGCCGGGATCAGGATCGCGCCGATGGCGAAGGTGGTCGCCACGCTGGAGCCGGACACCGCGGCGAACATCATGCAGGTCAGCACGCAGGACATCGCCAGCCCGCCCTGGACCTGGCCGACGATCGACTTGGCCAGGTCGACCAGACGCTGGGAGATCCCCCCGGCGGCCATCAGGTTGCCGGCCAGGATGAAGAACGGGATGGCCATCAGCGGGAATTTGTCGATGCCGATGAACATCTGCTGCGGCACCAGCAGTAGCGGCAGCCGGGTGAAGAATTCGATGCCGATGATCGACGCCAGCATGATCGAGATGGCGATCGGCACGCCGAAGGCGAACAAAATCAGCAGCGAGAGTCCGATGACCAGGTTCATGGGCGCGGCCCCCCGCTTGCGTCATCCTTGGCGATATCCTGCTGGGCCTGCTGCACCTGCTGCAGCTCGACCTCGGGGCTGACCTCGCTGTTGTCGGGGCCGACCGCTTCGCGCCCGCTGAGCTGGGCGAACAGCCGCGCCAGCACCGCGACGATGGCGAACGCCGACCCGGTGGGAATCGCCGCGTAGGCGTAGGACATGGGAATGTTCATGCCTGACATGGTCTGGTTGCCGACGCGACCGGTCATCAGGATACCGAAGTAGATCAGCACCCCCAGCACCAGCAGGCAGCACAGCACGATGGCCGTCTCCAGCCATAGCGCAAAGCGCTCGGGTATGACCTTGTAGATCGCCTCCACGGCCATCATGTAGCCGCCGCGGAAAGTGGCCGCGGCGGCCATGAACACGCACCAGATCATCGACGCCCGCGAGGCCACCTCGGTCCAGGTCGAGGGGGCGTTGAACACGAAGCGGGTCAGTACCTGATAGAAACTGAGCGTCACCGAGATCACCAGCATGACGATGGCGATGGCCATCGCCAGACGCGTCAACTGGTGCTCGACGCGCAAAAACGCAGTGAGCATAACGTCACCCTGTGCAGAGAGACCCCCGGCATGCGCCGGGGGCTAAGGCCATCAGCAGCTGGCAGCTTTTTCCTGGATCCGGTCGAGCATCTCGCTACCGTGCTCGGCGGTGAAGATCTCGTAGGCCGGCGCCACGGCTTCCTGGAAGGGGCCGATGTCGATGTCGGTCTTGACCGTCATGCCGTTCTCTTCGAGCAGCGCGACACCCTCCTCCTCGAGGCGCGAGACTTCTCCGCGAGTCGCCTCGGCGGAGGCGCGGGCAGCCTCGTGGAACCACTCGCGCTCCTCGTCGCTCAAGCCGTCGAGCAGGATCGGCGAGCCGAGCACCGCGGAGGGCGAATAGACGTGGCCGGTCAGCGACAGGTAGTCCTGCACTTCCCAGAAGTTGGTGGCCACGATCACCGTGATGGGGTTCTCCTGGCCATCCACGGTGCCCTGCTGCAGGGCGGTGAACAGCTCGGGGAAGGCCATCGGGGTGGGCCGGGCGCCCATCTGGCGGAACGCTTCCTGGTGGACCTCGTTCTCCATGGTGCGCACCCGCAGGCCGTCGGCATCGGCCGGCGAGCTGATCTCGCGGCGGCTGTTGGTCATGTGACGGAAGCCGTTCTCCGACCAGGCCAGGCCGACCAGGTCATGGTCGCTCATCTTGGTCAGCAGCTCGTCGCCGAGCTCGCTGTCGAGCACGCAGCGCGCCTGGTCGTAGTCCTCGAACAGGAACGGCAGGTCGAGCACGTAGGTCTCGGGCACGAAGTTGCCGAGCGGCCCGGTGGAGGTGATGACGATGTCCACGGTGCCGATCTGCAAGCCCTCGATCATCTCGCGCTCACCGCCCAGTGAGCCGGAGCTGTGTTCGGTGACGGTGAAGGCGCCGTCGGAGAGTTCCTCCAGGGTCTCCTTGAAGGCCTGGGCGCCCACCGCATAGTGGGAGGTGGAGGAGAGCGTGTGGCCGAGGCTGATCTCGGTAGCGGCCTGGGCCTGCAGAGCCATGCCGGCCAGGGTCAGTGAAACGGCACCGCCGATGGCGGTGACCAGGGGACGACGAGCTAGGCGTGTTGTCATGTGGCATTCCTCTATTGTTGTCGATACGGCGCTTGGCGCCGTGCCATTGATGACGCATCAGGTGCGTCGCTTGCTCTGGGCTACTAACGCGCTGGGCTGCCAGCGCTCGGAACTGTTCCGTCGGCAGGCTCTCGAGGAGGCGCTGTAAACCCTCCCTGGGCGCTACCGATGCCCTGCTGCGCTCTCGCATCCTGCTCCGCTTGCAGGACCGGGGCTGGCCATCCATGGCCAACCCGTTCGGAGCAGTGCTCCTCACCCATGGCATCGAAACCTCCTCGAAAGCCTGCCCCCGGCGTTCCTCGCTGTGCCATGGCTCTACTGGCGTTATCAGCCATGAATTTTTCGCAGTTTTGCTTCACTGCTGCTCCGATATGAACGCATCGATGATCTGCTTGAAATCGTCGTCGCCGGCGAAGCCCAAGCGGTCGGCCTTGGCGGTATCGAAGCGCGCCGGCCAGCTGGCGATGATCGCCGCGATGCGCGGGTCGGGCTCATGGCGCACCCGGGCCACGGCCTCGTCGCCAGCGGCTTGGCCCAGCGCCTCGAGCATCTCGGCGACCGTGACCGTGATCCCCGGCAGCATGAAAGCGCGGAACTTGCCCAGCGCGTCGCCGTCGACCTCGGCGCCGTGCACCAGCGCCTCGATCACCTTGCCTGGCGACATCACGAACAGCGGCTGCTCGCGCGGCACCGGGCAGATTGCCTCCTCGCCGTTCAACGGCTCGCGCAGGATGCTCGAGGCGAAGCTCGACGCCGCGGCGTTGGGCCGCCCGGGGCGGATCACGATGGTCGGCAGGCGCAGCACGCGGCCGTCGACCAGGCCGCGGCGGCTATAGTCGTTGATCAGCAGCTCGCACATCGCCTTCTGGGCGCCGTAGGAGTTCTGCGGCTGCAGCGCGGTCATGTCGTCGAGGGTCTCGGGCAGGTCGCCGCCGTAGGCGGCCACTGAGCTTGCCATCACCAGCCGCGTGGCGCTCAGCTCACGGGCGCGGCAGCCTTCCAGCAGTGCCCGGGTGGCGTCGAAGTTCACCGCCATGCCGAGGTCGAGATCTGCCTCGGCGGCGGAACTCACCACCGCCGCCAGGTGGTAGATGACGTCGGGGCGGCCGTCGAGCACGCTGTCCCAGGCGCCGGGGGCGGTGATATCCAGCGCCCGGTTGTCGAATTCGATGCCCGCTGCCTGGGGCACGGCGGCCTCACCCTGGTCGACCAGCGTGAAGCGGCTGATCGCTTGACCGCACAGCTCGCCGCGGTCGATCAGGCGGTGCAGCAGGCGCTGGCCGAGAAAGCCGGCGGCGCCGGTGATCAGAATATGCATGGAGAGTGGCGTCCTCTTGTTCTTGAAATCCGTGGTTGTGGTGTCGCGGCACTACCTCAGCCGGGGAGCAGCCCGTACTCGCGCCCCCAGCCCAGGCCGCGGCGAGTGTCGCCGGCCGGACGATACTCGCAGCCGATCCAGCCAGCGTAGCCCAGCGCCTCGAGGCGCTCGAACAGCGACGGGTAGTGCACCTCGCCGACGTCGGGCTCATGGCGCTCCGGCACGCCGGCGATCTGCACGTGGCCAATGGCGGCGAACTGCCGCTCGAGATGGCGCGTCAGGTCGCCGTCCATGATCTGGCAGTGATAGAGGTCGAACTGCAGTCGCAGGTTGGGCTCGCCGACCTCTTCCAGCACCGCCATGGCCTGGGCCTGGCGGGACAGGAAGAAGCCCGGCATGTCGCGGGTGTTGATCGGCTCGATGAGCAGCTCGCGGCCTGACTTGGCGGCCTCGCGGGCGGCGAAGCGCAGGTTACTGATATAGGTGGCGTGATGGGCGGCGTGGGCCGCGTCGTCGGCATCGGCGGGCAGCAGCCCGGCCATGGCGTGCACCCGCGGGCAGTCGAGCGCCTCGGCGTAGCGCAGCGCCTCGCCAACGGAGTCGCGGAACTCCCCTTCGCGCCCCGGCAGGCTCGCCAGGCCGCGCTCGCCGGCCGCCCAGTCCCCCGGCGGCAGGTTGAACAGCACCTGCTCGAGGCCATGCTCGTCAAGCAAGCCGCGCAGAGTGTCGGGGGCATGCTCGTAGGGGAACAGGTACTCGACCCCACGGAAGCCCGCCTGGGCGGCCGCCGCAAAACGGTCGAGGAAGTCGTGCTCGTTGAACAGCATGCTGAGGTTGGCGGCCAGTCGAATCATCGTGGGTATCCAGTTTGGTTCACATCAATCACGCGGGAAGCGCGCCTCGAGCTCGGCGACCTGCTCCGGCGTCAGGGCCCGCGGATTTTCGCCGCGCAGCAGCAGGAACAGCTTGGCGGTCTCTTCCAGCTCCTCGGTGGCGTAGACCGCCGCTTCGAGGTTCTTGCCGGCCACCACCGGCCCGTGGTTGGCCAGCAGCACCGCGCTGTGCTGGCCGGCCAGGCCGCGCACCGCGTCGCCCAGGGTCGGGTCGCCGGGCACGTGGTAGGGCACCAGCGGCAGGCGGCCGACCCTCATCACATAGTAGGCGGTTAGCGGCGGTATGCAGTCGCAGGGGTCGATGTCCGGCAGGCAGGAGACCGCCACCGAGTGAGTCGAGTGAAGGTGCACGATGGCCCCGGAGCGCGGGCGTTCGGCGTACATCGCCATGTGCAAGAAGTGCTCCTTGGTCGGCTTGTCGCCGTCGAGCCATTGCCCCTGGCCATCAAGGCGCGAGATACACGCCGGATCGAGGCGTCCCAGGCAGGCGTTGGTCGGCGTCATCAGCCAGCCGCCGTCGTCGAGACGCACGCTGATATTGCCGCTGGAACCCATGGTCAGGCCGCGGTCGAACAGCGACTGGCCGAGGGTGGCGATCTGCTCGCGCAGCTGGTTTTCCTGGCGGGAGGCGTTGCCACTGCTCATGCTCTGCCCTCCCCGGTCAGCTCATCCAGCACCGTGAAGGCGCGGGTAAAGAAGTCCTCGCCGCCGAAGTTGCCCGACTTGAGCGCCAGCGACAGCGGCGCTTGACCCTGACGCGGCGCCTGGGTCCAGGGCACGCCGGGGTCGATCTGGCCGCCGATGCGCAGCTGGCGAATGCCCAGTGCCGAGACCACCGCCCCGGAGCTCTCGCCGCCGGCCACCACCAGGCGCCCGACGCCTTCCTCGACCAGGGTGCCGGCCAGCTGGCCCAGGGCCTGCTCCACCAGCTCGCCGGCGCGGGCCACGCCCAGCGCCTGCTGGGCGGCCTTGACCCGTTCGGGGTCGGCGGAGGCATAGACCAGTACCGGGCCGCCGCTGGCGAGGTGCTCACGGGCAAAGGCCAGGGCGGCGTCGAGATGCGCCCCGCCTTCGGCGAGCTGCAGCGGGTCGAGGGCCATGCCGGGGTGATGCGCGAGGAACGCGGCCACTTGGCCCAGCGTCGCTCGCGAGCAGCTGCCCGAGAGCACCAGGGCGCTGCCTGATGACTGCGCAAGGCGACCCGGCTCGGCCACCTCGGCCAGCCAGCCGCGGCGCCGATACTCGGCCGGCAGCGCCTGGCCGAGGCCGGAGCCGCCGGTGACCAGCGGCAAGTCGACCACCGCCTCGGCCAGCACCTCGAGGTCGTGCTCGTCGAGGCTGTCGCAGATCACGTGGCGTATGCCATCCGCCGCCAGGGCGTCGAGATGCGCACGGGTCGCGTCACCGCCGCGGGCCAGCACCGGCCGGGCGGCCAGGCCCACCGGGTGAGGCGTCTGGCGCCCCAGCACCCTGACCAGGTCGGCATCGGTCATGGGGTTGAGCGGGTGGTGCTGCATGCCGCTGTCGTTGAGCAGCCGGTCGCCGACGAACAGGTGGCCCTGGTAGACGCTGCGGCCGTTGACGGGAAAGGCCGGCACCATCACGGTCTGGCCACCGCCCAACCGCTCCAGCAGTGCATCGGCCACCGGGCCGATATTGCCGGCGTCGGTGGAGTCGAAGGTGGAACAGTACTTGAAGAAGATCTGCCGCGCGCCGCGGGCCGCGAGCCACTCCAGCGCCGCCAGGGAGTCGGCCACCGCGTCCTGCGCCGGGCAGGAGCGCGACTTGAGCGCTACCACCACCGCATCGACCTCGCCCAGCGCCAGCTCATCGTCGGGCACGCCGATCAGCTGCACGCAGCGCATGCCGGCGCGCACCAGGTTGTTGGCGAGATCGGTGGCACCGGTGAAGTCGTCGGCGATGGCACCCAGTACCAGGCTCATGGGTCACCTCCGGCGTCGGCATCGTTGGCCGCCTGGGGCAGGTCAATGCCCGACAGGCGCTGATAGACCTTGATCACCGCCGAGTCATCCTCGCGGCCGAAGCCGGCGCCCTTGGCGGCGGTGAACTGCTGCAGGGCGCTGGCCGCCACCGGGGTGGGCATGGCCAGCTCGCGGCCGGTCTGATGCACGATATTGAGATCCTTGACGAAGATGTCCACGGCGGAGAGCGGCGTATAGTCGCCCTCGAGAATATGCGGCACGCGGTTCTCGAACATCCAGGAGTTGCCCGCCGAGTGGGTGATGACGTCGTATACGGTGTCCGGGTCGAGGCCCATGCGGATGCCCAGTGCCATGGCCTCGGCGGCGGTGGCGATATGCACCCCGGCGAGCAGCTGGTTGACCAGCTTCATGCTCGAGCCGACGCCGGGCTCGTCGCCCAGCCGGTAGACGGTAGCGGCCATGGCGTCGAGCACCGGCTGAGCCTTGTCGAAGGCGACGGCATCGCCAGACGCCATCACCGAGAGATCACCGCTGCGCGCCTTGGCTGCCCCGCCGCTGACCGGCGCATCAAGCATCGCAAGCCCGGCGCCGGCCAGCCGCTCGCCGAGGCCGCGGGCCTGGCTGGGCGCCACGGTGGCACACTGGACGACCAGGCTGCCCGGCGCCAGTTGGCCGACCAGACCCTGCTCGCCGAACAGCACCTGCTCGACCTGCTCGCCGTTGACCACCAGCAGCACCACGACGTCACAGCCGGCCAGCTCCGCCGGTGACGCCACGCTGCTGCCGCCGTGGGCCACGAAGGCGTCCCGGGCATCCGCCGAGACGTCGCAGCCGGTCACCGTCAGGCCCCGCTCGTGAAGCGCCCGCGCCGTGCCCATGCCCATGGCGCCGAGGCCGACGACGCCGACGACGCCGACGTGTGGATGTATATGGGGGCTGCTGTGGCTCACTCTGATCTCCTTGGGATGCCCGGTAAGGTCGCTGATAGCAGCACCGCTCGAAACTTATCCGTCGGCAGGCCTACGAGGAGGCGCTGTGAACCCATCCCTGGGCGCTACCTTGCGCCATCCATGGCGCAAACCTCCTCTTCGACCTGCCCCCGGCGTTCCTCGCTAAGAGGCAACTCCACTTCGGCCTGCCGCCGGGTCAGTCCCGAGCGGTGCTGCTGCTCTAGGTCTGCCAAGCGAGCGTTGCTGCTAGCGCTATCATGTTAGCGCTAACATCCTTTTTAGTAGAGCCAACCGCCATCAGCAAGACGGGTTTGCAAGGACACGACCAATGTCTACCTCATCTCCCCCACGCCGACGACGCGGTTCGGCGCGCACCACCCTGAGCCAGGTCGCCGCAGCGGCCGGCGTCTCGGCGATCACGGTATCCAGGGCGCTGAATACGCCGGAGCGCGTCAATGCCGAGACTCGTCGGCATATCCTCGCCACCGTGGAGCGGCTCGGCTATGTGCCCAACCTGGTGGCCGGCAGTCTGGCCTCGGCCAGCTCGCGGTTCATCGCGGTGATCGTGCCGTCGCTGTCCAACGCGGTGTTCATCGAGGTCATCCAGGGGCTGCAGGAGACCTTCGAGGCCGAGGGCTACCAGATCCTGCTCGGCAACACCGACTACGATCTCGACCGCGAGGCCCAGCTGGTGCGCACCTTCCTGGGCTGGTCCTGCTCGGCACTGGTCACCGCCGGGCTGCGCCACAGCGACGCCTGCCGCGCCCTGCTGCGCCAGGGGGACAAGCCGGTCATGGAGATGATGGAGCTGGGCGAGGCGCTGGATCTCAATGTCGGCCTGGACCACGTCGCGGCCGGGCGCTGCATGGCCCACCACCTGCTGGCGCGCGGTCATCGCGAGATCGTCTACGTGGGGGGGCGAATGGCCGAGGACTACCGCGCCGGCATGCGCTACTCAGGCCACCGCGAGGTGCTCGAGGAGGCGGGACTGGCGGCGCCGCTACTCGACCTGGAGCGTCTGGGAAACCTGGAGGTAGGTGCCACGGCCCTCGATCAGGTACTCGCGTCGCATCCCCGCGCCGATGCCATCCACTTCGCCAACGATGACCTGGCCACCGGCGCTCTGCTCCATGCCCAGCGCCTCGGCCTCGGCGTACCCAAGGACATCGCCATCGTCGGCTTCAACGGCCTGCCGCTGGGCCAGTTCGTCACGCCGCGGCTCACCACCATCCGCTCGCCGCGGCACCGTATGGGGCAGCTGGCGGCAGAGCAACTGTTGGCGCAGCTGGCCGGCGAGCGCGTGGCGCGGCAAAAGGATGTCGGCTTCACGCTGCTGATCGGCGACAGCGCATAAAAAAAACGCGGCCGTAGCCGCGTTAATCATCACCGGACCGCTAAATCTAGCGATGGATCGAACCGTTAAATGCCATGTTCAGTCATTGCGCTGCCTGGACTCGAGGACAGTGCTGTCGCCGTCGAGATCCTCGTACTGGTCGCTACCATAGTCGCCGGATACACCGTCGTCAGCCGAGCGAACCTCAAGTTCTTCATCGCCGCGCAGCGCTAAGTCATCCAATCTGTAACCCATCTCATCGGCGCCGAAACCCAGGAAACCACCCCTAGAAATCACGACGTAGATATCGTTACTCTGGGTGTCGCGAACCACGCGCTTGACGTCACCAATCTCTTCGTCGTCTTCCCGGCTATAGACGGTATAGCTTTCCAGCTCGCTGACCCTTCTGTTCATCAGCTCGCTGCTTTCAGCGTCCTGATCCTGAGAAGCCTGGTCGGAATCTTGCTGCGCTTGATCCTCGTCATTAGGATCACGCATTTCGGCCTCAGCCTCTTCGGCGCGCTCAACCTCGACGTTGGCTTCGCCGGTCTCCTCGACGGTGACGTTGGGATCCGCCTGTTCGACGCTTACGTCGGGATCGGCCTGTTCGATGGTGACGTCCGGGGCCTGCTGCTCGACGGTCACATCCGGCGCCTGCTGCTCGACTTGAATGTCGGCCGGCGCCTGCTCGACCTCGACATCGGCCGGCTCGCCCTCGACGCGAACCTCGGCTGCCTGGTCCTGTGAGTCCTGATTGGCGTCGTCATCCTGAGCCAGAACGCCTTGGGAAAGCCCGATGCTCAGGGCACCGATGGCAATAGAAAGTGCTGTCCTTTTCATTTTCAACTCCTTCGTCAATGACTTACCTTGGCCTGACCTCTTCCTGGCAAAAACTCCCATAGAGGGAGGTGCATTGCCTGGCCACTTGTAGGCTGAGCCTAGACGGTAAGCAACAGACGTTCTGTGCGTTGGTCAACATACGCAACGCTGGGCCAGATCGAGCGTTAGGCCGGGCACGCAAGCGCCTAGACCCAGAAATCCGTTGCTCGGACCATCGCCCCAAGCATCAGCATTGCCCGGGCGTCTTGAGTACTGAATAGAAGGTTACGACAGCTGGCAGTTGATGCCGGCAGGAATCTCGCCGTCCGGGTTGTCGAGGCGTAGCTCGATCACAAAGGTTCCGCTGGACGCATCGATGATACTGTCGACCCGCGAGACTTCTGCGCTGACCCGCCGCTCCACTGGGCTTGCCAGCGCCACCTCGTAGACGTCCCCCACCGCCACCGAGCCGTAGGCCACCAGCGGCAGCACTGCCTCGATCTTCAGCGGGTCGAGCTGTGCCAGCTCGAGCACCGGGGTGGCGTCGATATACTCCCCCTGCTCCGCGTGCTGCTGGGTGATGACGCCATCGAAGGGGGCCTGGCTGGTGCGCTGATCGAGCTGAGCCGCCGCCAGCTCGCCCTGCAGGCGAGCCACGCGCAGGTCGGTGTTGAGTTCGTCGGCCTCGCTGTCGCTGAGCATGCCCTGCTCGATCATGCGCTGGTTGCGCTGCAGGCGCCGCCCGGCATATTCGGCGCGCGCCACTTCCAGGCTGCGGCTGGCCTGTTCCACCTCGCGCTTGAGGGTGAACAGCGTATCGCCTCGGCTGACGCTGTCGCCGGGGGCGACCTGAATCTCGTCGATCACGCCGGGTAGCTGACTGGAGAGGATGGCCAGGCGCCCGGGCTCTACCAGGCAGCTGACGTCCTCCACCCCCAGAGATTCGGCATGCGCCACCGGCGCGGCGGCGAGCGCCGCCAATGACAAGATCGAGTATTTGAGATAGCTGTGCGTTGCTTTCACCTGGTCGGCTCCTCGCATCATTCGCCTTTTCCGCTGAATCCCAGCAGATCGTCTTCGCGCCAGTCATTGCGCGTCAAGCGCGCCCGCGACCTGGCGTGGCGCGCTTCGCGGCGCGCCTGGGCACGTCGTAGCCGTCTCACCAGCCGCCCCGAGCGCGGCTGCCAGCGCTCGTCCAGCTCGTCGAGCAGAGCCTCCTCAGCACACACGATGAACTCGACGCTACCCGGGTCCCCTTGGCGAGCGCAACGCCCGGCGATCTGGCGGTCGACCCGCGCGGCATCGTGGTGGCCGGCAATGATCACGTGCAGGCCGCCGGCCGCCTTGGCCGCGGCGTCCAAGGCAATGTCCGTCCCGCGCCCCGCCATGCTGGTCGCCACGGTGATCGCGCCGGACACGCCGGCGCTGGCCACCACCGCCGCCTCCTCGGCATCCTGGCGGGCGTTGAGCACGGTATGCCCGAGCCCCTGCTGGTGCAGTTCGCTGCTCAGCGCCTCCGACTCGCCGAGGGTCACGGTGGCAATCAGCACCGGCTGTCCAGCCTCGGCACGCCGCCGGGCGTGAGCCGCGACGCGCTGCCATTTCTCGCTTACGCTGTCGACGCAGGTGTGCCCCAACCAGCGCCGCCGGCTGGGCCGGTGCGGGGGAATCGGCACCACCCTGAGGCGATAGGTTCGCCACAGCTCATGGCGGACTTCGTGGGCGGTGCCGGTCATCCCGGCGAGGTGCTGGTAGCGGCGAAAGAAGCGCTGGTAGGTAAGCCGCGCCAGGGTGGCGTTGGGGTCACTCGGCTCGCAGCCCTCGAGGCGCTCGATCATCTGCTGCAGCCCCTTCTCCCAGCTGCGGTCGGCCATCACCCGCCCGGTATGCTCATCGATGATCTGCACCTTGCCCTCGCGCACCAGATAGTGGTGGTCACGCTGGAAATGGTAGCGGGCCACCAGTGCCTGCTGCAGCAGCCATTCACGGCGTGACTGCCCCAGCCAGCCGCTGCTGGCACCGCGCCCGGCGAGAAGCGCCTCGGCCTGCTGCTCGAGGCGCCGACGGCCGTCTTCGGTAAGGTGAATACCGCCCTGCTCGCGGACGAAGTCGCGCCCATCCTCGAAGTCCCCGGCCAGCGCCAGGAGCTCATCGAGCAGCGCGACGTCGAGGGCATCCTGGGGCGCCGGACCGGACAGGATCAGCGGCGTGCCCGCCTCGTCGAGCATCACGCTGTCGGCCTCGTCGACGATGGCGTAATGCAGGCCGCGCAGCAGCAGGCGACGGTGGTCGAGGCGCCCTTCGAGCCTGGCGGCATGGGCCATCAGCGGGTGGCGGTCGCGCCCCAGCTGCTGGGTGTCGCGCAGGTAATCGAACAACAGCTCCTTGTTGGTGCAGTAGACCACGTCGGCGGCATAGGCATCGCGCCGCTGGTCGGGGCGCATGTCATGGACGATCACGCCGACGCTCAAGCCCAGCGCGGCATACACCGGGCGCATCGACTCGGCGTCACGGGCGGCCAGGTAGTCGTTGACGGTGACCACGTGCACCGGGATGCCGGCCAGCGCCGCGGTCGCCGCCGGCAGGGTCGCGGTAAGGGTCTTGCCCTCGCCGGTGTGCATCTCTGCCACCTGGCCAGCCAGCAGAGTCAGTCCGCCAAGCAGCTGGACATCATGATGCGCCATGCCTAGCTCGCGCCAGGCCACTTCGCGCACCACGGCAAAGGCCTCGAGGGTGCGCCGCGGCGAGAGCCCGGCGGCCAGCAGGCGGCGACGCAGGTCATCGCGATAGGCGTCGAGCGCCGTCTCGTCGAGGTCGCGCAGGCGCCGAGCATAGCGGTGAATCAGCGGCAGCACGGCGCGGCGCGCCAGCAGCCTCAGCCAGCCGGGCAGCGCCAGTCGCGCGCTGACCCGCTGCCAGGCCGGCTCCAGCGCGCCCGGCGGCTGAATATGCCGTTCGGGGCGCGCGATGACGTCACCGGGCAGCTTCACCAGCGCCATGGGACCAGCTCCTCAGACATCGAACAGCCTCAGGAAGGCACGCCGCAGGCCTCGCCACAGGCGGTACCCCAGCGGCTCGGCGGGATGTTCGATGCGTACGTGGACGCGGCTGCCCAGCGACGGCATCGCCACATGCTCGACCAGAGTCGCGGCGCTGAAGTCGGCCAGGTAGTGACGCCGAAAGGCGGTGAGCGGCTGTTCGGCCTGGGGGTCGAGGGCGACCTGGCCGCCGCCGTCATGGGTGAGTACCTCGCTGGGCACGTCATAGGAGGAGCTCGGGGATACCCACTGCAGCCGCGAGGCCAGCACCTCGTCGCTGCCCGGTAGCCGCAGCGCCACCGACTCGGCATCGCGACGCACGGTCTCGGCGCGGTGCGTCGGCAGCAGTGCCCGGATGCGCAGGTCCTCGGGGCGCACCACTGCGCCGACCTCGGCACCGCGCTCGAGGTAGGTGCCCAGCGGCGGTTCACCCTCGGGCATCAGCAGCAGGCCATCCCGAGGACTGACCACCCGGGTGGCATCGACCCGCTGCTCGGCATCATCCAGCTGCCGCTCGACCAGCGCCAGGGTCTCGCGCAGGATCGCCAGCTCGCCAGCATCGCCGACGCTGGCGGTGAGCTGCTCGAGGGTCTCGCGTCGCTGTGCCTCGAGCAGGGCCACCTCGGTGCGTAATTCAGGCGCAGCCAGCTCCATCAGCCGCTCGCCGCGCTGAACTTCGTCGCCGTTGTCGACGTGTCGCACGCTGAGTTCACCGCTGGCACCCAGGCGGAGCTGATTGGGGGTGGCAGTATCCACCACCCCGTGAACGTTGGTGGCGTAGGGCACCGGCACCGCAAACAGCAGCACCGCCAGCGTCGTCAGCGCGGTCAGCAGCCATCCCCAGGCCTTGCCACGCGATCCTTCCAGGGCGTCATCGGCAATCATGGTCTTGAACATCTTGAGTAGAGGCAGCAGCAGGGTCATGGAGATCGACCAGATGGCCAGCAGGATCCCCACGAACAGATAGCGCGTGGCGACGAACACCGCGATGAACACCATGATCACCAGACGATAGGCGAACGAGGCCAGCGCATAGCTCACCAGCCAGGCGCTCTCGCGCCGCGACTCGGCCTGGCTGGTGACCTCGCGGCGACCAAGCAGGTAGCGCTTGACCAGGTAGGTGACCTGCTGGTTGGCGCGGTTGAACAGGTTGGGAATCTCGAGGTAGTCGGCCAGCACGTAGTAGGCATCGAAACGCAGCAGCGGATTGCCGTTGAACAGCAGCGTCGAGACCCCGGCGATCAGCATCACGTTGAAGGCCAGGGCGCGCAGCATGCCGGGCTCGGCCATGGCCCATACGAACATCGCCAGCGCCGCCAGGAACACCTCCACCAGGATGCCCGCGGCCCCCACCAGCATACGCCGCGACTTGTCGGGGCAGGCCGCCGCCGCGCTGGCATCGACATAGGGCACCGGGAAGAACACCAGCAGCATGATGCCGATCTCGTGCACTTCGCCGCCGGCATCCTTGGTGGTCCAGGCGTGGCCCAACTCGTGGATCGCCTTGATCAGCGGATAGATCAGCGCCAGCAGCAGCAGGTTGCCGGCACTCAGCACACGGTCGGCCAGGTTGTCGGTCAGCGCCGACCAGTGCATCGCGGCAAGCAACAGGGCAGCGGCGACCGTGATCAGCCACAGCACCCCGCCGAGCGGGCTGATCAAGGGTCTGACCAGCGGGTAGGTGGCCGCCACCAAGCGCTCCGGGTCGAACAGCGGAATGCGAATACCCAGCGGCGAGCGCACCATCTGCAGCCACTTGTTGCGACGCTGCCGGGTCTGCCGGCGTGCCAGCTCGTCGATATCCACCTCGCCGTCGCCGGCCAGCACGTTGGCACCGTGCAGGCGGCCGATCAGTTGCACCAGCTCGTGCTGGGTGGGCATGGCATCGCCCAGCGAGTGACTGACCTGCTCCCAGATGTCGCGCAGGGTGCGATGCCCGTCCAGGCGCCCAATGATCTGGTAGGCTTCCGGGGTGAAGCGGTGCACCTGGCCGGTGATGTTGTCGTAGAGCACATACCAGGGTTCGCCGCGGTATTCGTGGCGGTGCAGGCTGGTGTGCTGACGCAGCCGCAGGCGCAGGTCGGCGACCCGATGCCACTGCTGGCTGAAGAGCGGTCCGGCCATGCCCTATCCCCACCAGCGCCATAGCGTCAGCCGCAGCCAGTCGACCAGCTCCCGCGTCCAGATGCTGATCAGCCGGGCCTCCCCGACCTCGATCCTGCCCACCCCCTGCATGCCGGGCCGCAGTTCGCGGTCGTCGCTCTCCAGGCTGGCTTCGACCACGAAACGGCTGCTGCCGTCGACGCTGCGGGTCTGCGGCGTCAGGCGTTCCACCTCGAAGGCAAAGCGTTCACCGGTCATCGCCGCCAGCACCAGCTCGCCCTGCTGCCCTTCGCGCAGCGCATCGATGCGCCCCTCGGGAACCTCGAGCTCGATGCGGTAGGCGTCCAGCGGTGAGAGCCGGAACAGCTCCTCGCCCTGCTCGACCACGCCGCCGAGCCGCTGGGTGAGGTCGCCACTGATCACCCGCCCGGCAAATGGCGCCTGCAGCGAAGCGCGCTCGAGCCGTGATTCGACCAGTTCCAGGCGCGCCTGAGCTTGGTCCTGCTGGGCACCGATCACATTGACGGCGGCGCGCTCGCCGGCGGCACGCTGCTGCTGCTCCTGACGTGCCAGCTTGGCCAGCTCGCTCTGCCACTGCAGCTGCTCGAGCACCAGCTCACGGGTGTCCATCTCGGCCAGCACGCCGCCCATCTCGACGGTATCCCCGGGACGCACCAGCGCGGCATCGATATAGCCGCGGAACGGCGCCGCCAGTACCTGCTGCTCGAGACTCTCCAGCGTCGCGTCGGCGGCGACCCGCTCCGGCCCGGTGGCCAGGCTGGCGAAGGCCGCCGCCGAGCCCAGCACGATCGCCGTGAGCTTGTAACCGAGATAGCCGGGGCCGACTAGCCGCGCGCACTGCTGGCCGACCGCCACGGCGGCCTTGACCGGCAGCGGCCGGTCGTTCAAGCGCTTCTCCTCCAGTGCCCGGGTGCACAGCGCCATCAGGCTCTCCAGGGCGACGATCTCCTCGGCGCGAAACGCCTCTTCACGCTCCAGCGTGACCGCACCAAGCGGCTTGCCGTCGTTGAGACAGGGCAGCGTCAACACGCTGGCCAGGCCAGTCATTTCCAGCAGTTGGCGGTGCGCACGGCTGACCCGCTGGGCGTGGTCGGCGGCCTCCTCAGGGGGCGGCACGGCGACGCTGGCGCGCTGATCGAGGCACTCATTCATGGCCAGCTCAGTGGCACGAATGCGGTTCATCTTGCGATTGAACTGGGCGCTATGGGATATCTGCACCACCCGACAGCGCGTACCACGGCGCCAGCCCAGGGTCACCCGCTCGGCGCCGAACTGGGTTGCGAGGCGCGTCACCAGCTGCATGCCGGCCGCCTTGAAGCGGTTCTCGGCGAGCACCGCAGCCAACAGTTCGAGCTGCCGGGACAGCGCCTGCTGGCGACGTTGGGTATCGCGATGGCTGCGCTGGACCAGGTCGCGCTCGAGCACCGCCACGCCCTCCTCGAGGCGCTGCATCAGCGGCATCAGCGCGGCCTGGGCGCGCTGGTCGTCATGCAGCAGCGAGACGGGTAGTGCAACGCGAAGCGCCACGGCACCGACCAGCGCCCCTGCGCCCTGTTCGTCGTCCACGTCATGCGCCGGATCACGCACCGGGTAGCCGATGCCCAGGTGCGTGTCATCGAGCTGGCTAATCAACCCGCGGCCCGCCTGGCGCACGTCATCAGCCAATCCCAGCAGGGCCTGCCCCTGCCCACCGCTCGGCCATAGCGCCACCGGTAGCCAGTCGTCCGCCTGGCGCCACAGCACCACGCCCTCCGTGAGTCGCGCGCCTTCCGGCTGCGGCGCCGAGGCGCAGTGGCGGGCAAGCCACGCCTGGGCGCTCTCTGCCTGGGCGTGCCAGGCCTGAATGGCACGTGTTGCCTGATCGTCTAGCTGCATCGGCGCTCCAGGCACTCGATTCGCGGCGTCATTGCTGCTCCTCATCGTCGCTAGGGGTGTCCAAGCGGTTCAGGCGCTGCCAGTCGCTGGCCGAGCACTGTCGGCGCAGCTCGGCGAGGGGCTTGTCGTGCTCGGCGTTGGCCACCGAGCGACGCGCCACGCCCCAGCCGCTGGCAGACGCCAGCGCCGCCAGGCCGGCGCCCAGCGCCGCAGCGGACGACGCCTCGAGGGCCTCCTCGTCCTGACCCTCGGCCGTGGCGTCGTCCGACTCGGCGACCGCGTCTTCTTCTGCATCGGGCTCATCCGGCACTGGCTCATCCGCCGGCGCTTGCTCAGGCGCCTCGGGATCCGTCTCCTCCAGCGGCGCCTCTTGCGCCTCGACTTCGGCTGCCACTGGCGCATCGGCCTCGGCCGGCGACGCGTCCTGAGCGGCGGGCTCGGCCATATCGGCGGCGACGTCCGAAGCGATGGCGGCGCGCATGCTGCTCTGGCCAACGCCCTGCTGACGCTCGACCCAGTCGTCGATCAGCTCGCGCAGCCCTTGCATGCCCTGGATCGGCTGGCCGGGACGCGCCGTGGTGACGCTATCCACCGAGCGGCCACCGAACAGGCCGTCCGGCGTCAGGTCCTGCCAGGATGAGGTCTCTTCCTCGCTGTCGGCCTCGAACTGGTCCTCGGTGTAGACCTCCTGCTGCACCTGGCGGATCAGGTCGAGGCGGCCCTGGGCCAGGGTGACCACGGCCATGACCTGCTCTTCCTCGCCGGCACCGCTGACCTCGATGCGCACCCGGCCAAAATCGCCGATCATGACGTCGCGGTCGAGGTTGCCATCGAAGCCGTCGTTGCCGCCGCCGCCGATCGCCACGCTGCGCCCCGGACCCAGGATCAGGGTGTCGTTACCGCCCTCGAAGTGGTTGTCGGTCTCGACCACAATCTCGTCGGCGGAACGCGTGACCAGCCCGAAGTCGCCGAGCAGGATGTTGTTACCACCCCGCTCACCGTCGAGCGTGTCGTCCCCAGGACCGCCGAGCAGGATGTCGCGATCCACCCCGCCAATCAGCTCATTGCTGCCGCCCAGGTTGGTCGCCTCGGTCTCGGCGAGCACATAGCGGCCGCTGGTATTGCTGCGGATTTCGCCGAGATCGCCGATCACCACGGTTTCGCCGCCGGCGTTGTCGACGTGATCGTTGCCGACCCCGGCGATGATCTGGTCGTCGCCGTGGCCGGTCACGATGGTGTCGCTGCCGCCGGTAGCACTGAGCGTGTCGAGGCTCTCGACCCTGGCGCGGGTGCCGTCGGCGTGGGCCGTGATGCGGCCGTTGTCACCGACGATGACGTTGTCGCCCGCCTCGGCAGTGATCGTGTCGCTGCCATAACCGCCGAGGATCCAGTCGTTGCCGGCGCCGGCGGTGATGGTATCGTCACCGCCTTCACCGTTATGCCGCGACTCGAAGCGCTGAATCACGCCACCTTGCCGGAACTCGGCCCGGGCATGGTCGCCGGCCACCAGATTATGGCCATCGCCCACTTTGATGCGGTTGTCGCCATCGCCACCGATCAACAGGTTGTCGCCGTCACCCAGCCAGATGTGATTGTCACCGCCGTGGCCCACTCCGCTGCTGACGGCCTCATCCAGATAGCCTGCCGCGTTCCAGACCAGCTCACCGTAGTTGCCCATCACGCGATTATCGCCATCGCCGGCCTTGATCCAGTTGTCGCCGGCGCCGCCCAGCAGCAGGTTATCGCCTGCCCGGCCGATCAGCACATCGCCGCGGCCGCCTGCCTCGAAGCGGGTGGTGACATGCGCCAGGTCGCCAAGTTCATTGACCTTCGCCAGCACTACGTCGGCATGATCCCCCACCAGCAGGTCATTGCCGATGCCACCCACCAGGAGATCGTGGCCCCCCCCGCCAAACAGCAGGTTGTTACCGCCCATCACCTTGAGTCGATTATCGGCATAATTGCCGGGGTCGGTGGTATGTACCGCAGTCACCCGCTGGCTATCCAGCAGACGCAGGTCGTTAGGCCCGTCGCCGGGCGCGAGCACTATCTCGCCATGGTCGCCGATCAGGATGTCGTCGCCGTGGCCGCCGGTCAGGGTATTGTCGCCGGCCGTCAGGCGGTCGCCGGTGCCATGATCGACATCGGCTTCGGCGCTGTAGAGCGTCATGACGCGCTCGGCCATGCTGAGGCGCGACGAGAGGTCGACGTCGATGCTGCCGTTGCCGTAGAGGTGGTTGTTGCCGCCGGTACTGGCGTCCAGCAGGTTGTTACCCCCGCCGCCAAACAGCTGGTCGTTGCCGCTGCCGCCGATCAGCGTATCGTCGCCGCTGCCGCCTACCAGCACCACACCGCCGGTGGCGGCACTGGCATCCAGCACGTTGTTGCCGACCTGGGTAAAGGGCTGGGCCAGCTCGCTGGGCCCTTCGCCACCGGCGCTGTAGCGCTCGCCGCTGCGCTCGGTATTGCCGAACACCAGCAGCGGCAGCTGGGCATCATAGCCGCCGCTGACGGTGATATGGTCGCCGCCCATGCTGCCCGAGGAGTTGCCGCCGCCGTGTACCGCGGTGATCGGCATCTCGCGGATCACCCGCGAGGCCTGGGGCACGTCGGCCATGGGCCGGTCGAGTACCAGATTGCCGTCGATGTCGATATCCAGGATGTCGACCCGCTGATCCTCCAGTAGCAGGGTATCGCCGCGGCGGAAGCCGTCGTCGAACCAGCTGCCGTCGTCGTCACGTACCAGCAGCGCCTCACCGGCGCTGTTCTCGCCGAGCGCATAGGCGCCGTCGTAGATCACCGCATCGACGTCGAGATCGATCTCCAGGGTGTTGTCGCCCGTGCCCAGCAGCAGCTCCACCACCGAGAAGCCGTGGTACTCGATGCCACGCTCGGTGGTGATGGTGACTTCCTCACCTGCAGCGTTTTGGTAGCGCTGCTCCAGGGGATCGCCGTCGCCCATGCCGAGACCGCTGAGGAAGGTGCTGGTCAGCACGCCGTCGAGGTCGGCCACGCTGGCGTCGGCGTGCAGCATCAGGGTATTGGTGTCCTCGTTCTCCGGATCCACCTCCTCGACGCCGGCGTCACCCTCGTCGCGCTCTTCGTACTCGGCGCGCTCGTAGGGCAGCATGATCGCCTCATTGAGCGAGCGGTCGGTATCGCTGGTGCCGCCCTCGAGAATCAACGGCCCCTGGATGCGGTCGAGCACATTGGGCTGAGCAGGGAAGTCCATGTCGTTGAGGGTGTTTTCCGCCGGCACGTAGTAGGTATCGGCGCTGACGCCGATCTCGACGCGCTTATTCCAGTTGTCGGCATCGAATACCACCGCCGGGGCATCGACCCGTGTCAGGGTCAGCGCCTTGTCGTCCTGCCCATCAAAGTCGAGCTGCGCCTCGTTGGTGAGGTGCAGGGTGCCGTCCTCGACGTTGTTGACCTTGAAGGTGCCGTCCAGGGCGTCGCCCTCGGCGTCGTTGAGCGACAGGTACATGCCGACGTTGAGTCCCAGGTCCTGCCACTTGCCCTCCTCGAGCACCAGCCGCGGCCCGGCGTGGGCACCGGGCAGCGCGGTCACCTCGACGTCCTCGTCGAGCACGCGGTCCATGATGATGCGCGCATTGTCCTGCCAGTCGAAGCGGGTAAGGCCGTCGCTGTTGAGGCGCACCGTGACCTCGTCGTCGGGCTGCTTGGAGAGCCGCAGGAAGTAGCTGTCGCTGCCGCCTTCAGTGGTCACACGGGTGCCGCCGTCGGTCTGCTGCACCACCAGCGAGGGGCTGTCGTTGTCGTAGACGCTGACCCGCACGCTGCCGAACTCGACGTCGTGGAAGGCGGAGTCCTTTCCCTCGTTCGACTCGATGGAGAAGCCAACCCGGGTATCCAGGCGGTTCTGCCGCTCATCGTCGTCAACCGCCTTGAGCTCGATGGTGCGCGTCTCGTCCCAGTCGTCGGCGGTAAATTCGATGCCGTCAGAGACCGACGTGCCATTCAGAAGTTGTGCTTCAAGCCGCTCGTCCATCTCCAGGTAGACGGTCACGGTCTCGCCTTCCTTGGGTGCCGACGAGAGGCGCAGTTCGAAGCTGCTGCCCGGCGCACCGAAGTCGTCACCCTCGATCACCTGCAGGCGATCGTCACCGGGCACGCCGAACACCAGATCGCCCTGGCTGCTGTCGTAGACGGTCACCATGGTGTTGTTGATGGCCTGCTGCTCCAGCGCCTGGAGTTCTTCGGGCAGGTCGCCGCCATTCTCCATCTGCGCCCGCGCCAGGTAGCTCACCGTCACTTCGCGGGTGCCGCTCACCAGGCTGTCTTCGGGGGCCTTGACGTAGAGTCTTTGCTGATTGCCATCATCGTCCACCGCGACCCATCCATCGTCGGCGTCATGGACGAAGTCGACGGTGAGCGCATGCTGATAGTCACCGTCCTCTTCCAGGGCCAGCTTGACGGTCTCGGCATCGGCGCTCTTGTTGCGCAAGTTGGTCGAGGCCATCGCCGCCGACACGGTCAGCGTGACCATGGCGCCGTTGAACTCGTCACCCTTGGGCAGCGCCAGCGACAGGTCGAAGAAGTCCGCCGGACCGCCCTGTACCACGCGGGTGCCGCCGTCGGGCTCGTCGACCACCACCGCGCCGCGCGAGGGGTCGGCCACCGTCACCGGCAGGCCGTCGGCGAGCAGGCTATTGTACTCGTCGTCATCAGAGCCGATGGTGTGGGTGACCAGGCTGCTGCGGCCTTCCGGATCGGCAGAAACCACGCGTCCGGTGACATCGCCACCCACCACGAAGCTGCTGCTGCCGACCCCGCCGATCAGCTCGGTGACCACATCGGGGCTGGTGCTGAGCACGAAGAAAGTGTCGTCGCCCTCCAGGGAGTCGACGCGCACCCGCTGGATGTTGTCGAAACCGATATTGAGACCAGCGCCGAACACCCCGTCTTCGGTGATCACGAAGTTGTCGTCGAGCTCGGTACCCAGCACGGTGATGGTGTTGTAGCCGGCACCGCCGTCGATGCTCACCGGGGCATTGATGTTGTACTCGATGTTGTCATCGCCGCCGCCGCCGTAGACCTCGATATCATCCTCGGCGACGAAGGCACGGATGATGAAGTCGTCGTTGCCGTCTTCGCCCTCCATGCGCAGCAGCGCCTTGTTGCTGTAGACGATGAACTCGTCGTCGCCGTCGCCGCCGTAGATCACCAGCGACTCGCTGTTGCCGTAGCTGAGGTAGCCCTGGGTGGTGGGCGTGACGTTGATCTCATCTTCGGGCCCGCGGATGCCGGAGAGGTAGTTGCCCTCTTCGTCGGTGGCATTGGGGTCGTCGGTGAAGATCTGGCCGATCTGGAAGCGATCGTTGCCGTCGCCGCCGTCGAGGGTCATCAGCGCCGAGGTGTCATCGACCACGAACACGTCGTTGCCCTCATGGCCGTTGACGGTGACCCGGCCGTTCATGGTGTCGTCGTAGTTGATGCGCTCCACCGCGGCATCTTCCTCGACGCCGGTATCGCCGTCGCCCTCCATGCGCGCAATGAAGTTGCGCCGAATCAGGAACAGATCCTCGGCATCGTTGCCGACGTCGTTCAGATCCCTATCGAGGTTGCCGTCGTAGCCGTCATAGCCACGGCCCTCGATATAGAGGTAGTCGACGCCGTCATTGATCGCACCGCTGTCTTCGACGGTGATTTCGTAGTTGGCGTTGGCATCCTGGCGGGTGACGATACGGTAGACGTCGCTGCCGTCGCCGCCGTCCAGGGTCAACAGCTCATCGCGGTCGTTGAGCTCGACCACCGTGAGCAGGTTGTCGCCGCCACCGCCGAGCAGCGCGATCTCACCGAGCAGTTCGTCGGCATGCAGCATCAGGTCGTCGTCGCCGGCGTTGCCGTCGAAGATCATCTTGCCGCCGGTGGCATCGATGCTGCCGTGCACGCGCAGCACGTCATCGCCCTCGCCGAGCTGGACCTCGAGGCGCTCGGTGATGCGATGGTCGCCGTCGAAGGTGACATGGTCGTCGTCCTGGCCGCCGCTCAGCGTCAGCTTATCAGCCTCGATGCGGCCACCCAGCGTCAGGATGTTGTCACCGTCGCCGGTGTTTACGTCAACGCTCGGCGCCTGCAGCAGCACGTCATTGCCAAGGGTCCACGCCTGGCCCTGGGTATCACCGCCCTGCAGCAGGATGCGCTCGCCGGCGCTCAGGGTGCCGGCCTCGAGCTCTGCGAAGCCCGCCTGACCGGAAGCGATGCCGGTCTTGGGCATCTGCAGATGCAGCTCGATCGCGTCGCGGGCATCGAGTCGCACGCCATCGTCGTCGATGACGATGCCCTCGGCGGCATAGACGAGGATGCTGCCCTCGTCGGCCACGACCTCGACGCCGTCGGTGAAGGTGATCACATCGTCGGTGTCGCTTTCGTTGGATGAGAAGGTGATATCCCCCGAGGAGCTGACCACGTTCTCGCTCACCGTCATCGGGCTGTTGGTAGTGATCTCGATATCGCCAGCGGCGTGCATGCCGCTGTCGTGGATGGTCAGCTCGCCGCTGTTGTCGAGGTAGACGCTGCCCGCCGTCGACTCGCCATCCAGTGCCCCGGTGGCGGACGTCATGACGCGATTGGCGTTGCCGATATCCCCCGTGGCCGTCAAGCGAACGTTGTCAGACACGAGATTGACTTGGCCGCTCTCCAGGTCGGCACTCTGGATGCCGCCGTCAAGCGCCGTGATATAGGCCTGTGCCCCACTATTGGACACCTCGACCTGGCCTAGCGTCAGTTCGCCCAGATTGGTGTGGTAAACGGACTCGAAGGTCTCGATATCCACCCGGCCGCTGACCTGGGTGACCACATCCTGAATACCCTCAGCCGTCGCGACCCCGACCCCGCCGAGCATCGAGCGCAGCATCAAGCGTTCCGCCTCGACAATCGGCGACAGGTCGATCTGCTCGCGGTGGTCGACGATCCAGCGGTCGGCGCCCAGTACGACCCTGCTGCCTTCGATTCGGCCCAAATAGAGATCGGTATCGAAGCCAAACAGGTTGATGTCGCCGCCCGCCGTGACGTTGACCGCACCCGTGCCGTGAGTCGCCACCTCGATGCGATCGCCCTCGGCGCTGGAGAAGTCGCTGTCGACGTGCCCCACGCTACCGCCGGCTTCAAAGTTGATCTCCTGGCCCAATACCTTGAGCAGGCCATGCCCAACGCCATCCAGGATGTCGCCCTCGGCTAGCACGTTGATGCTGCCTCGCTCTGAATAGAGCGAACCGATATTGAAATCCTGGGTAAAGGCGTCATCACCCTCATTGAAGGATGAGAGCCAGATCGATTCCTGAGCACGTGCCGTTACCACGGCATCATCACTCAATTTGAGTCCTATCCGGTCCTCCTCACTGCCAATCTGGCCTTCAGACGCCTCCAGAATGATGCTGGCACCGGTAAGGGCCGAGTCACGGGCTTCGATGCTGCCGCGCACCTTGACGCGAATGTCCGCCTCGGCTTCCAGCCGACCGATACTGAGATCGTCGTTAGCCCCCAGATACAGCGAACCGCCGCTGACGATGTTGAGCCTTGCGTCCGGCTCGGACATCGCCACGACAACGTCATCTCGCCCATCTATCACCACAGTGGTCAGCTCACGTCCTTCACTGCTCTCGGCAGTGGGGTCGTGCATGACCTTACCGATGGTGATAGAGCGCTCAAGCTCTTCGAAGAGCTCGTCATCGGCGACGATACTCAACAGCAAATTGCCATCATCATCCACACCCTCGAAGGTGTAGTAGTTACCATTTGCCGTGTAATTGACGGTTTCGCTGGCCTCTTGGCCATTGAAGTAGAGCGAGTCGCCCACCTCGAGGTCGACATCCGGCGATTCGCTCACGTTCAACAGCGACTGCCAGTCACCATCCAGGCGTTCAAGCGTTACCTGGGTACGCTCATCGACCGTATCGCCAACCTTGAAATTGACATCGGCAAACGTCAGATCGCCTTCGATGTAGGTCAGATCACCTCGCTCTGCCGCCGAGAGTGCCACCAGGTCATCTTTTGAAAGACTATCGAACCCACCACTGATATCGATGACATTGGAGCCATCCACCGACCCCACATCACCACCGGCAACAATCGTGATGTCACCCGCGGCTTCGATATTGGGCTCCTGAATCTCGACCTGGGTGCCCGTAGTTTCCTGCAACAGCCCCTGACCGACCATGTTGAGCAACTGGTCTTCGGTCCACACCTTGACGTTGGCTTCAATGTGGTCGATCTCTTCCTGAGTCAGTTCAACCTCGAAATCAGGATCGAAGGCATCATGACCATAGGTTTCATGCAGGTCGTGATACTGATTGGTCCGCGTGGTTTCAAGCGTGGCAAACTCTTGCTCGATGGCGGCGTCGATCTCATCCTGCGAAACAGGCTCGCCGTCGTTATCACTCGCCAATACATCTGCGAAGTACACCTCCAGCGACGGCCGATAGCGTTCACGCTCCTCCTCGCTGAGTGACACCACGGCATCAGGATCATAGTCGCCGCTATCCGAGAGTGCATTGCGGGTATTCCAATAGAACTCATACTCGCCGGTCTTACGGGCTTTCAGGTCATCCTTGGCCTGATCGACACGACCGTCTTCAGTCAGACTCAATGCGGCCCAAACACCGCTGCTAAGCTCCTCGTAGGTTCGCTCATCGATCTCGGCATTCTCGTTGGCATCAAGCAGACTGCCGTCAATCTCGATATTTACCGTACCACTGGTGCTGACCACTCGCTCGACGCGCAGGTCGCCATTTATCTCGGCAAGATGGATGTCTCCCGCCGCCTGGGCGTTGAGTGTATCGCCACCGCGCTGGTTGAGACCGATCTCTTGTGACCGGTTACTGGTATCCAACTGTAGCGCCTGATCCTCGCTGCCCAGGTTGAGACCTGCCGCAAGCACCACGGATCGCGCTTCGATAACCCCGTCACTCGCCTGTGTAATGCCATCGGATGACTGAAGATACACATCGCCCTGAGATGCAATGACGTCATCGAGCCGCAAGTCGTCACGGCTACCGATGACAATGTCATCAGTATTGGATTCAGCGCTCAGCTGGCCACCGTGAAGCTGCACGTTGAATGCACGGCGCAGCTCGCCATCATCGTCGAGATCAACGACGCTGCCAATGCCCTCTCCGGCGCTCAGCGTGACATCGCGACCGGAAACGACGCCAGACGGCATGGCGTCATCATCGTCACCAGCGGCATCTCCCTCCTCATAGCTTCGATTACTGAAACGGATCTCGCCATCTGATGCAATTCGCGTGTCGCCTGTATCGTTCTGCAAGCTGTCGCTGAGCACCACATCGCCAACCGAATCGACGCTGATACTACCTTCTTCATGGCCGAAGAAATTGATATCGACATCGAAGTCAGCCTGTAACTCATGGGTATGGCGAATGCTTTCCCGCTCGGTGAAGAAAAAGTTCTGAGTAATAGTACGCTTGCCATACCAGCTACTCGAGGTCTCCCTCTCGCCGAGGTAGAAGTAGCCTTCTACGTCTTCCCCCTCTATCTCGATATACTCGATGCCGTCTCCGCCGCCATCTGGATCACGCTCCGAAATAGACGAGTCATTACCATAGTCGTAGCGGGTATCATTGCCGCTATCGTTATAGACATAGCCCTTTTCCGGTGAATCCTGGGGCAGCAGGAAACTGTCTTCGTTAGTGACCTCCCTTTCGAACTCATCGGGGGGGTCGGATGCCAGCGCCGAGAGACCTGCCCAACTGGAGGTCGACGCTGCATAGTCAACGCGGTTGAGGTTGATCTCCATCACCTCGAAGGCGTAACGCATGCCATCCTCGAGGGAAAAACTGAGATCCTCCTCGCCGAGCAGCTCCGCCATGCTCAGCGTTTCGCCGACATCGGACATGCGGCCGGTGCCGCTTATATCAAATTTACCCTCGGCGTTACGCGACACCGTCAACGACGCCGTCTCGTTTCGGGTCGACAAATCCCGATCCACGATGGTCAGACTGCCAGAGCCAGGATTACTGACATCCAGTGCTGCCAGGTCGAGCCCGAAACGGGTTTCGTTGTTGACATCGATCTGGCCGTAACCTGCCATGACGTCGATCAACCCTTTGCCGGTATTGATCAGGGTACCTTCGATGCGTACATTGCCGCCGCTTATGACCACCTCATCGACCTCGATCATCCGCGTCTCGGGATTGAAGCCGATGTTGACACCGCTTCGCTGAGAGGCATCCTCCAGGAGGAAGGAACCGCTCGCGCCTCGCTGAAGCTGGCGTTGGATATAGGCCTCATCCTCTTCAGAGATGTCGATATCGTAGGTATCTATGCCACTCTTGATATAGCCATTGAGATTGATGATATCGGCATCCAGCACGATATTGCCCGCCTGCAGATTGGGCGTATCCTTGGCGTCATCCAGTGCATCGAAAAGATTCTCAGCGTTGTCATCGCCTTCCAAGACATCCAACTCTGAACCGCCTAACAGATTCTCCCACCAGTTTGAATCGCCCAGATCAGGAATAGTGAATTCCCGGTCGTCCACCGGCGACAGCCACTCATCGCTGAACTGACGCACCAACTCTTCAGGCAGGTCGCCTAGCGTGAAGCGGCTGACACCGGTCACGCTGATGTTATCGTCGGCGCGTGCAGAGAAGCTGCCCGTAACAATGGATGCCTGTGATACACCGCCGTCATCACCGAGTTGAATGCTGTCACCGCCGCTGGACCCAACCTCGAAGTCCTGCCCGGCAATCACCAGCATATCGGCCAGCGGGGCAAAGACGCTGCCCAGCACCTGCACGGATGAGTCCGGCACATCGCGGTCGAAGCCATCCAGGAACAAGCTGCGCGCGTTGTCGCCCACGAACTCGCCGCCCAGTCCGTCTCGGATGCGCGCTTCATCCTCGGCGGTGATGTTGCCCGCATTGAGGAAGGAGTTGACGACCGTGATGATTGGCGTCTTCTCGTCATCGGCCTGGTAGCCGAAATCGGCGATCGGGGTCGTCGCATAGCGCGGCGTGGCGTTGATCAGGCTGGTCTGTGAGGCGCGCTCATTGAGCACCTCGTCGGATGCGACTTCCACCCCATTGAAGTAAACGCCACCGATGCGCTCAGGAATCAGGATGTCACCGATTACCACGTTAGCCGGCACCTGATTGAGTATCGTGACATTGACGTCCTTGGGAGCATCCAGCGTGCCATCACCCACGGCAGCGTTGCCGCGGATATCGATACGCCCGGCAGTGGCGTCGATATCATCCAGCTCGATCTGTATTTGATCCAGGCGGATAGGCACGACTTCGACGACACCGTCGGCTTCTAGCTCAGTGGCCAGGTTACGCTCGATCAACTGATTCTCGATGCGCTCGACTTCCGCCTCGAGTTCCTGAATCAGGGCATCGGAGCCAATGCCTCGGAAGTCATCGAGGCGCCGATTGGCATCGCGAAGCTCTTCGAACAGGCGGCTGTCGACCGCGCCCATACCGAGCTCGTAGCCAATGTCGTCAAAGCCAGACAGGGCAGCGAACAGCGTATCGAAATCGACCACATCGTCATCATTGTCGATCGCATCGAGCAAGGAAGCGAGATCCTGCCCCTCTTCGAGGCCGATGGCCAGTGACTGGTTACGGTTGATACCGGTTTCCAGCTTACCCTGAATCTGCACTACGCCCAGCGCATCCGAGCTGGCGTTGCCACCGGTGTCTTCCAGACCACCGCCGCCTAGCGCACTATCCAACGCACCGAGTGCCGAGCTCACCCAGTTGACCGCCTTGGCGCGGGCCACCATCGGGGTCTGATCGAAATCATCGGCATGCAGGTTGATATCACCACCCGAGCGCAGATGGGCATTATCGCCGATACCCACATGGTTGTTGCGGAAGATATTTACGGTGGCATCCACGTCATCGAAGGGCAGCGCGCTTCCGGCGAAGGTATCCACCGATGCCGAAAGACGGTAGCGATCGCCGTCAAGCTGTGAATTACGCCCGGCCAGCGCCCAGATATCCCCCATGACAGTGGCATCGCTGGCATCGATATCCACCGTATTGCTCGGTGCCAGCTCCAGGGTGGCATAGCCCACGCTGACACTCGCCCCGCCGTAGACATCCATGTAGATCACGGCGTTGACATTCGCCTCGGTATTCGCCGTGGCGAAGAGGTCGCCGTATGCCATCAGCTTGGCATTGCCGACGTTGACGTTGGCCAGCAGATCATTGGCAATGATATCGGTCGTGATGCCGGCACCGGCGCCAAGCCCGCCCGAGGTGTAGCTGGATTGATCGCGGATATCCAGCTCGTTGAAGGCACGCAGGGTGATATTGCCATTGCTGCCACTGGAAAGGGTGGTCAGTGCGGCATCATCGGCGACCGCTACTTGGGTATCCAGCCGGACGTCGATGGCCACAGCGGCCCCGCCGCCGGCTACTACGCCATACACCTCTCCCTCGTTATTGGAATCACCGGCTGCCGTGACATCGCGCTTGAAGGCATGGGTGGTCGCCGTCACGCTGATGGCATCGCCCAGCAGCTCGCTGTATTCCCCGACGCCTGCTTGGGTGGTCAGATCGAAATCATAGGCCATGCTGGCCCCGCTACCGGCGATGATGCCACCGCTCAAGGTACGACCACGGCCATCGCCTTCGACTTCCTGCCGCGCATTCACGCGTACTGCATCGCCCTCGCTGCTGGCGATCAGTGTCGCGTTATCACCGACCAACGCCCCGACCTCGGAGGACAAGGCCATGTCCAGGCCTACGCCCGCCCCGGCCACGGCACCACCACTGCCGGCAACCACGTCCACGAAGCTGAACTGCTCGGTATCGGCAACAATTTCGATGCTGCCCGTGTTGGCTTCGATCCTGGCGCCATCACCCACTAGCGAGCGGGTTAGTGTGTCCTGTTCCAGCTCACCGATCGATGCGCCGGCCGCAACCACGCCTCCGGCGTTACTGGTCGCTTGACCCTCGAGGCGGGTCTGCTGCCTGGCCAATACAGATACCGCTCCCAACGCAGTCACAACGGCGCCATCACCGACTCGCGCCATCGCCTCGCTGGTGTCACGGATCAGCACATTGGTCGAGTCGACGCCGATCAGGGCGCCGGCCGCACCGCGTGCGTGAGCATCCACGTTGTTGCCGCTAGCGGGCACCGCCATTTCGGCGATGATATCCAGCGAGCCCACGTTCAAGAGCGTGTCGCTGGCATCGCCTTGCTGATCACCGATATAGGCAAGCACTCGTGATGCGAGCGTGACCTCAGCCACAGAGACCCCGACGCTGGCACCACCCGCCGACACGCCCAGCATTTCGGTAGTCAGCCGTCGAGTGGCCTGGGCGTGGATGCCCAGCTCACCTTCGACATGGGCTTGCACCGACTGCCCCAGATACGCCTGCACGATGTTCGCCATCTCGATACTGGCAGCATTGACCGTCACTGCGGCAACGCCGGCTGACACGGTCTCACCGATCACCTCGACGCTATCGTCGGCCCAGGCATCTACCGTGATGCTGCCCAGCGCGACGTCCTGGCTACCCAACGTCGCCTGATCGCCGATCCAAGCGGCGGTTCGCCCCTCGACCTCAGCGATGCTGACCGAGGCACCGGCTGCCACCTGGCCAATACTGGCACCACGCGCATCCAACTCGTACTCACGCTCGGCACTCGCCAGCACTGAGAGGCTCTCGGCACGCTCGACGTTGACTCCCCCCATGGCGCTACCCCCGCCGAGATGCGCAAGCTGCTCCGTCGAGTCGAGCAGCACCGTCGACTGGCCGGTGGCGGCGATGCCGGCAGACGCCGCGCCACCGTAGGCACGGCTGATCACTTCGGCGTCGAAGTGGCTGTCGACCACGATCTGGCCGGCGGCGTATAGCTCGGCGCCGTCCAGCACCGCAGCCGTGACCGCGCCCTGCAGCTCGGTCACGCCCACCGCGGCACCGACGCCGGCGATCCCGCCGATGGCGCCGGAGCCGACGGTCTGGTCGATCGCCAGCGCCTCTTCGGCGCGAATGGTGATATCGCCCTGCTCGGCCTCCAGACGCACGTCCTCGCCGACGGTGGCCGCGGTATCGCCAACGCCACTCTGCACGTCCAGCTCGACGTCGAAGCCCATGTCGGCCATGGCCCGGTTGGTATTCTCACGCTGCTTTCGATCCTGCTCACCGGCGTTGTCGGGCACATCGAAGTTGTCGTCGAACTCGTCCTGATCGAAGGGATCGTCCTCGTCGTCCTCCATCCCCGAGTCGTCGGCATCGGCGCCCTCCTGCAGGCCGTACTCGCCGTCCTGCACGCCGTCGAAGATATCGAACAGGCTCTCATTGCCTTCGCCCTCGCCGGCGTTAAGACCGGTGATCTCATCGAAGTTCTCGTCGCTGACCCCTTCGCCCAGGCTCAGCACCGACACGGCGCCGGAAATCCCGCCCAGCAGGCCAGCGCTGGCTGCGACCACGGTGGAGCGCAGCGAGCGTTCGAGTTCGGCCTCGACCTCGATATCGCCGCGCTCGGCGAGGATCTCGCTGCCGCTGGAAACGGTGGCGCGGGTCTGCTCCTGCAGTACCGCCACGTCTACCGCGGCGCCGGCGCCAGCGCCACCGATGCCCCCGGCCCCTACGGCCAGGAAGTTGTCGCCCAGCTCCTCGTTCTCGTTGAGCAGGGTGGTGGTGGTGGCACGCACGCCGATATCGCCGTCGCGCGAGGTCAACGACGCACCCTGTACCAGCGCCTCGGTGTCAGAGTTGGCGGTCAATACCGAGGCCGAGATGGCGGCACCCACCGCGCCGACACCTGCGCTCATCACCGATAGCGACAGCTCCATGGTCTGATGGGCTTCGACGTTGATATCATCCTCGGCGACCAGCTCAGCGTCGATGACCCCGGCGCGTACTCGCGGGTCCATGATACCCACCGCGAGCGAGGCGCCCAGGCCAACGGCGCCGCCGGCCCCCACCGAGCCCACCACGAACAGGCCGTCGATGGTGTTCTCGGCGGTAACGTCGATGCTCTCCGCATGCACCTCGGCATGGCGGATGGTGGCTTCGGTGTTGGTAGCGATATTGACGGCACTGGCGCTGCCCGCCAGGCCACCGCCCATGGCGCTTACCGCAACGCCGGCCACCACCGTATCGAACTCGATATTGGCGTGGGCTTCGACGGCGACGTGACCGGCATCGATCATCGGCGCCTGGCTGCCGTCGCCGTGGTCGGCGGCGTCGTAGCCGCTGCCGTCGATCCACGCCTGGGTGTCGTGGGAGAACAGCGATACATCCACCCCAGCGGTAGCCCCTACCGCCGAGATATCGATGGCCAGGGCGCCGCTGCCGCTGGCGGCGTCAGCCTGGTGGTACGCCCTGACCACCACATCGCGCTGGCTGTTGACCTGGGCATTGCCGATATAGGCATGGGTGCTGCCGGTGATGCCGTCGACGGTGACGTTGGCGGCCAGGGCGCCAAACACCCCGCCGGCCGCGGTGATCGAAATGGTATCGAAGGCCATTCGGCTGGTGGCCACGACGCTGACCCCGTGGCGGGTCTCCTCTTGCCAGCCGTCGTTCCACTGGCGCAGCGTCAGGCCGTCGCCGTTGCCCTTGGCGTTGACGGTGGCGCCATCATCGATAAAGGCCAGGGTATCGCTGCCCAGCTGATCCACGGCGACCCCGCCGCCGACCGCCGCGATGCCGATGGCGATGGCACCGAGGCCGATGGTGCTGCGATCGTGGCTGTCGGCGTGGACGCCGATGCTGCCGTCGGCCTGCAGCGCCCCGCCGCTGACGGAGGCCTGGGTGGTGTTGGCGATGGTCGAGGCGCCGGCGTTGCCGGCCCCGGCACCGAAGGTGCCGTAGGTCACCCCGGCGATGATGATCTCGTTCTCGCTGCGCGACTCCGCCGAGAGCAGGATATTGCCCTCGTCGAGGGTGGTCAGGCTGGCGCCATCGCTGATCGCGCGAATGTCGTTCTGGATATCGTGGTAGGCCACCGAGATGCCTGCGGCGCCGCCCTTGATGGCGACGCTGAGCTGAGTGCTTACCGAGTGGATCACACTGGTATCCAGCGCCTCGGCATGGATGTTGCCCCCGGCCTCGACCGTGGCATCCTTGAACTCTGCGGCGATATCCTTGCGCGTGAAGTTGAGCGAGGTGGTACCGCTGAGTGCCGCGATCCCGGCCACCGAGCCGCCCACGGCATAGGCGTTGATCGCCGAGTTGGAGCGGGCATCGAGCAGCACGCTGCCCCCCGCGGTGACCTCGGCGTCGCCCTCGATGGCGGCACGCAGCACATTGGCCGCGTCGTCGGTGGGATCATCGGGGTTGCCGCCGATGTAGTTGTAGGCGAAGTAACCCGCCACGGCGAAGGCCCCCGCGACGCCACCGGCCACGGTAAAGGCGTTGAGCCCCAGATCGTCGCTGGCGGCGAGGGTAATGTCGCCGCCGGCATCGACCGTGGCGTCGACGATCAACGCCTCGACGTTGGTGCGCATCCAGTTGAGGGACAGCGCACCGGCCACAGCCCCCTTGCCGCCACCGGCGCCGCTGAGGGCGAAGCTCCATATCTGATCGCCGGCCATGGGCCCGTTGGGATCATCGAACTCGGGAGGGGCGTCGATGCGCTCCTCGTCGGCATCGTCGTCGCCCTCCACCTCGTCCTCGGGCAGCATGTCATCGTCGATCTCGATATCCGGCAGGTCGTCGCTGCCCGCCCGCAGCAGATGCGCGTCCACGCCGATGTCGCCAGCGGCATCCAGTTCAGTGTCGGCCCCTTCGATGCTGGCCACGATCCGCGAGGCCATGTCGTTGGTGGCCGAGGCGCCGGCCAGCCCTGCGGCGCCGCCGACTGCCGCGGCCCCGGCAACGTTGATCATGATCGGCGTTACCGTGGCCGTGACAGTGATATCACCCTCACGGGCGGTCACCTCGGCGCAATCATCGATGCTGGCGAGCACATCGTGCTCGGTGAAGTTGATGCCGATCGACCCCGCCAGCGCCACCTTGCCGGCGGCGGCGCCACCGGCGGAGAGGTTGAGCAGCTGGGTCTGGGTGTGGGCATCCACCGTGACGCTATCGCCGGTCACCGTCGAGCCGCTGATCACCGCGGCGACCTGGCCCTCGACGTAGTCGCTGTTGCCGTTGCCGCCATCGAGCGTCAAGAATTCGTCGTCGTAGTCGGCCGACTCGTCGCTGGTTTCATCGATAGTCCGCGAGGGGTCGGTGGGATCGCCGCCGATGTAGTTGAACGACAGCGCCGCACCGCCGGCCAGCGAACCGGCAGCGGCCAGGCCGAAGGCGAAGTTGGCCAGGCCCTTGTTGTCGCGGGCGATCACGTCCACATCGCCCTGCGCCGTGACCACCGCCTCGTTGGTGATTTCGGCGCGCACCGTGGAGCGCATCCAGTTGAGCCCCACCGCCGCCGAACCGGAGGCCTTGCCGGCCGCCGCCCCGGCGATGCTGATATTGATCACCCCGGAGGAGAAATCCATGTTGGAGAAGTCGCGCGCTTCCATCGCGCGTGACTCCTCACCCTCGTTCTCGTCGTCATCCTGGGTGTTGGCATTGGCCAACTCATCCTGGCTGAGGCCCAGCGCCGCCAGGTCGAGGCTGTCATCGCTGTCGATCAGCCCCGCTTCGACCGCGACATCGCCGCCCGCTTCGAGGGTCGCGCCGTTGACGCTGGCCAGGATCAGGCTGTCGGTCTGCACCGTGCTGCTGCTGATGCCGCCGGCCACCGTACCGGCACCGGCGGCACCGATGGAAACTACCACCACCCGGGCGCGATCCTCGGCGGCGACGCGAATATCGCCGTCGGCCTCGAGCTTGGCGCCGTCGTTGACCATGGCCGCCGCCTGACCGGAAATCAGGTTGACGGTGATGGCACCTGCCAGGCCTACCTTGCCGGCCCCGGCGCCGCCGAAGGCCACCGAGACCACCAGGGTATCGGAGACGGCCACCACATCGATATCGCCGCCGCTGACGATCTTGCCGCCGCTGATCAGCGACTGGCCACGGGTGTCGATCAGGTTGACGCTGACGCTACCGGCAATCGCCACCTTGCCGGCGCCGGACGCCGCCCCGGTGATCGAGATCAGTTGGCCCTGCTGACGCGAGGCTACGCTGACGTCGCCGTCGGCGACGATGTCGCTGTCGGCCACGTAAGCGGCGACGCTGTTCTCCAGCCAGTTGACCGCCAGGCTACCGGCCCCGGCCACCTGTTTGCTGGCCCCGGCGCCGATCGACAGGCTGCGATTGAGCCCGACGCTGCGCCCGGCCACGCTGACCTCTTGGGCGCCGCGCAGCGAGCTGTCCTCCATCCGTGCGATCACCCCTGCCTCGACGTCCTCGTCGCCGCCGAGCACGGCGCTATTGCCGCCCACGTAGTTGATGCTGATACCGGCACCGACCCCGGCGGTGGTACCGACCCCGACAGCGCCAGAGAGGGTAAACAGGCTGGCGCGGTCGGTGGCCAGCACCTCGACATCGGGCGCATCGCCATCCAGCCGATAGTGGCTGTCTTCTACCGCAGCCTGGGTCAGACTGCTGATCAAGTTGATGCCCACAGAGCCCGACAGGCCGAAGCCCTTGCCGCCGGTGGCCACGCCTACCGACGCGGCCATGGAGATCACCAGCGCCTCGCTCTCGGCGACCACCGACAGCGCATCGACCTCGACGCGCCCGTCATCGCTGGCGTCGCCCACGCCGTCGCTTAGCGCTTCGACCCGGTGGTTGATGAAGCTGACCGCCGCGCCGGCGCCGATCCCGGCGTTGCCGCCAGCGGCGACGGCACCGGCGATCAGGATGGTGTTGGAGGCGTCGCGGGCGGTGATGCCCAGCTCGCCCATCTGCCCCGCCTCGAGGCGCAGCAGGCGCGCATCGACGCTGCGCTGGGAGACCAGCGCCGCAGCCGAGCCGGCCACACCGGCGCCCTTCTTGCCAGTCGCCACCGCCATGCCGGCGGCGGCCACCACGCTCCAACCCTCGAGTTCGGCCTCGATGGCCAGGTTGCCGCTGCTCCAGTCGCCGATATCGGCCACCTCGGCGACGGTCTCGCCGCCCTGGATGGCCACCGCGGCGGCACCGGCCACCGCCACCGACTTGCTGGAGGTCGAGAGCGCGGCCCCGCCGGCGAGCATGCCGATATGCGTCGAATCGTAGGCGGTCACCGCCACGTCGCCGTCAACGGCGACTTTTTCCAACCCGCGGATCGCCGCCACGGCGTTGTCTTCTCCTACGTGCACGATGGCCGCGCCGGAGATGGCGAGGCCTTTCTCGCCGCCACCGCCGCCACCGCCGCCGCCTTGGCCGGCCTTGCCGCTGAACTCGGCGATGACGTTGTCGTAGTTGGCCTGGTTGTTGGGCAGCTTGCCAGGGTCATCGCTGCTGCTGCCGCTGCTGCCGCCCCCCGAGTTGCTGTCCTTGCCGCCGGCCTTGGTACCCGCCACGGCGAGATTCACCACCACGCCGCTGTTGGCGGCGCTGACCTCCAGGTCGCCGCCGACCAGCAGCGTACCCGCGGGGTTCGAGACGATCGCGTCGCTGCTCGCGGTACCGATCCAGGCCTGGGTATCGCGATCCACCACGCTGACCGCCGCCGAGGCGCCTACCGCGGCCTGGCCGGAGGTCGAGAAGCTGCCGGTGAGGTTGATGGCATAGGTCTCGTCGTTGGCGCTGACGCGCAGCGCCGGGCCGTCCTCATCGACCTCGCCGTTGCCCACCTTGATCAGGGCGTCCTCGGCGATGCTGGCATGGGTCCGGTTGTCGATGACGTTGGCCACCGCCGAGGCGTTGAAGGCGAGCTTTTCCGCCTTGCCGCCCGAGGCGCCGATGCCGAGCACCAGGCTCGAGGTGTCGGCACTGACATCGAGACTATCAGCCAGCAGTACCACGTTGGATTCGATCTCCGCCGTCGACTGGCTGGCGAGCAGGTTAGTGGTCGCGGCGGCGCCGATCGCCACGCCGTCGGACTTGCTGCCGAAGCTTGGCGAGCTGAAGATCGCCTTCTGCCACTTCTCGGCATTGAACGAGCCCGCTCCGCCGATGCCGCCAAGCTTCAAGTTGCCGACCACATTGAACAGGTCGTTGGCGCTGCGCGCATTGACCGCGATGTGCTGGTCACCGTTGAGATCATCGAGCTCGGCCAGGTCGTCCTGGCCCTCGACGTTGAGCCGCGCGCCGTCGCGGATCCGCGCGTCGCTGTCCTGGCCGAGCAGGAAGACATTGCCGGCACCGGCGATCGCCAGCTTTTCGCCTTCTGCGGTAGCCTGGGTCCAGCTGTCGAAGCTGCCCTTGAGGCCAAAGTTGCTGGTCATGTAGCCGGCCAGGGTGCTGATCAGCTCGGGAATCTGCTGCTCCAGCGGCGTGCCGACCCGCTCCCAGCGCTCCGCATCGCCGAAATCCTCTTCGCTGAGGTCGATATTGCTGCGACTCTCGCCCGTGTAGGCATAGAGGTTACCCGCTTCACCGCCAGCGCTATGGCCGTCCTCGACGATGACGGTATCGCCGTTGCCGAGTGACTCGACGCTATCGCTGCTGGCGTATTTGGCACCAGTATCGCCTTCGGCCAGCGAGCGAATCTCGTTGTACACCTGGGCGTGGAAGAGCCCGTTGGGATCGATCTCGTTGAGGCTGTCGGCGGAGACGTCGATGCGCCCGCCGGCGTCCAGGTCGACATTGCCCTCGATGCTGGCGTTGGCGACATTGTCCTGGATGCCCACGCTGACGGCGCCGGAGATCGCCACCGCGGCGGTCTTGTCCTCTTTGTCCTTGCTGGTCTTGTCGCTCTTCTTGTCCTTGGCACTGCCCTCGCTGCTGCCGCTGGACTCCTTGGAGTCGGTGACCTTGGACTTGAGCCAGCGCTTGAGCGGATTGTCGCTGTCGGTGCCGGCGCTGCTGTCCTTGGCCGCCGAACCGCTGGCGTTGACGCTGGGACGATGGGCGCTGACCGCCTCTACTTCGACGTCGCCGTCGGCATCGATGACGGTACGGGTGTCGACCACCTCGCCATCGCGATTGCGGCCTTCGTCCAGGCCCAGGCGCGCCTCGGCGACGTTGTTGTCGATCATTACCGCGACCGCCGCGGCCAGGTCGAGCTTCTCGCCGCTGTCGGCGGTCTTGGCGGTGCTGTCCTTGTCGCTGTCGTCACTAAAGAGACCGGAAACCACGCTCTTGAGCTTGGAGGAGATCGGCTCGAGCAGCACCAGCGGCGACTTGCCGAGATCCTTGGCGCTCTTCTCCAAGCCGTCCACCACCCCGGAGGGGCTAGCTGCGGCAGTGCCCGCCGAGGCGCTGACGCCGTTGGCGCTCTTGGGGATATAGACAAAGAAGGTGCCAGAGATCGCCTCGCGGCGGGTATCGGCATTGACGTTTACCGCATTGTCAGCGCGTACGTCGCCGGCCAGCTGCGCCTCGGTGATGCCGTTCTCGACACCCAAGGCGATGGCCACGCCGACCTTGCCCTTCTTGGCCGCCGAGGTGGACGACACCGCGCTGCGCTCGAGTGTCCGCGCATCGACGCGGATATTGCCGCCGTTGCCGTCCTCATCCGCTTCGGCGGTGAGCTCGGCATCATCCCACACCATGGCGCGGGACTGAGTATCGAGCACCGCCACCGCCGCCGAGCCGGCAAAGCCCTTGACCGCCGAGGGTGACGAGGTCACCGACTGGGTGGTATCAACGCGGCTGTTGATATTGATATCGCCCTCTTGGGCGTGCAGTTCACCGTGAACATGGATATTGGAGTGGGCGATCAGGGTGCTGACCGAGACCCCCACGCCCCAGGACTTGGTGGGCTCCACCGAGGCCTCGAGCACCACGATGCTGTCGATGTTGATATCGCCCTCGGCGATCAGTTCGGCGTCGGCGCCGATATCGATCAGGCTCTCGGCGATCAGCGTCGAGATGCTGCCGAACAGCGACAGTCCTTCGACGAAGTCGGTGGCGGCGTCCAGGCCCATGTCGACCCAGCTGTTGCCGCTGTCGAACAAGACCAGCGAGCGGTCCGGATTGTCGATGCGCGACTCGATATCGATCTTCGCCGCCTCGAGGCGCGCATCGCCGATGACCACCGACAGGTCGAACAGGCCCACGTCGACAAAGCCATTGGCCGGCGAGCCGTTGAAAAAGCCCATCGGCTGGGCGTAGAGGCCCAGAGCGCCGCCGGCTTCCAGCACACTGCCGCCGTGGACCTCGATCCCGGCGGCCTCGATGCTCAGGTCACCGGCGATATCGAGTATCGCACCGTCGAGCACCACGCCGTCGGCCACCAGAGTGAGGTCGTGGCTGCCGCCGGTGCTGATCGAGGCACCGTCGAGGGTCAGGATGCCGCTGGCGGCCAGCGTGACCTCTTCATCGAGGCTGATATCGACATCGTCGCCTAGGGTCACGTCGCCGAACCACACATAGTTGATCTCAGCATCGCCGTCGACAAACCTGATCGGATCGAACGCCGACAGATCGTCGACGCTATCGCCGGCATCGGCCATCACCTCGATGCGGCTAGACTGATGGCCGCTGGTGATCTCGATGGCGTCTTCCTCGAGATCGGCATCACCGATATCGATCATGAAGTCGGTCGCCACCTGGTTCGAGCCGATCAGCTCGCCGGCCACGCCGCTGCGCAGGGTCAGGGCATCGCCGTCGAAGTCGCTGGCGTCGATATCGGCTGCGTCCACGCCCTCGGCCACCTCCAGCACCACGCTGCCAATATCGCTGAAGGAGGTCTCCAGGTCGTCGTCATCGCCGTCGATGGCGTACGTCAGGCTATCGGCATCCAGGGTCATATCGCCGGCATGAAGCGCCACCAGGGTGTTGTCGCCACCGCCGCCGTCGAGGTCGTGCTCGCCGGCCTCGTCCAGCTCAAAACGGTCGTTGCCGCCGCTGCCGGTGGCGGTCAGGTTGCCCGCCCCCTGCATGGCGATCCGCACCCCGCCGGCCTGCAGCTGGGCGCTCGCCGTCTCGCTGCCCAGGTCACCCAGCGCAAGGCCGAGCGCGTCGAACAGCGTTTCGACGGCGTCCTGCTGGTCGCCCTCGCCGAGGGCCTCGAGGGTCATGTCGCTTTCGGCCTCGAGCATCAGGGTGCCGTCGGCCAGTTCGAGCCGTGCCTCGAGGCCGTCGACGCTGCCCAGCGCCTCGACCAGATTACCCAGGGTACGCACGCCATCCAGCGAGACCACCTGCGGGTCGGCGTCACCAACGCTGACCCCGAGCCGCAGCGCGCCTTGAATATCGCCGCTCTCCTCTTCGATCTCGCCGGGTTCGTCCTCGGCGGAGAAGATCGCCGCGAAGTCCTCCTCGCCGAGCAGGTCGGCAAGCGCAGTAGCCGCGGAGATGCCGTGGTAGCCGCTGGCGTCGACATCCAGATCGGCATCGCCCTGGCGAATGATCGAGACCCGCTCCACCGCTTCATAGGTAGATTCAGTGGACGCAGCGTCGTCTTCGAGGGTGAAGGTGTCGCCGTCGAGGGTGACCGACTCGATGGCATCGTCGAGGCGCAGCTCGAGGTGGTCCTCGCCGCTGCCGCCGACCACGATGTTCTCGCCGGCACCGGCGATCAGGTGGTTGTCGCCGGCCTGGGCGTTGAACTCGCTCACGCCCTGACCGCCGATCAGGGTGTCGTTGCCGCTGCCGCCCTCCAGATACACCTCGCCCGTGAAGGCACTGGCGTCGAGGCGGGTGTAGCCGCCCTCGATGGCCTGCAGGATGCCGCCGTGGATATTCTCCAGCGAGTCACGCCCGACCTGGCGCGACTGCTTCTTGACCGCGTCGTGGCTGGCGCTGCCGGCGCTGGCCTGGGCCACACCCAGAGTGGCCAACGCCAGGGCGAATTCGCCCTGCTCGTCGACGGCCATAAAGTCGTTGAGGAAGCGCACCGTCCAGAAGCGCTCGCCGTCTTCATTCAACCCGCTGGCGACCTGGACGTTTCCCTCGCCGATCTCGGGAGTCGCCTCGAGCAAGCGCTGGATCTGCAGCGCCTCGGCGTCGGCGGCGATGGCCTCGCCGATCTCGTCGCCGTCATAGAAGAACTGCACCGCCTCATCGGGGTCGCCGTCCCACACCAGTTCGTACTCGGCCACCGCGTCGCCGTGCAGCAGTTGGTCGTCGTCGAGTTCGAGGAAGCTGCTCGAGGCGCCCATCACGCGGTTCTCGCCGTCGCCGCCGTTGAGGGTATTGCTGCCGGTGTTGCCGAACAGCACGTCGTCGCCGCCGCCCCCGTAGAGATGATCGTCGCCGGCACCGCCGATCAGCAGGTCGTCGCCGTCGCCGCCGCGCAGCACATTGGCACCGGCCACACCCTCCAGGCGCACGTCGCCGGAGAACTCACTGGCATTGAGCTCGTTATCACCCTCGCCGCCGATCAGGATCGCCAACTCGACGTTCTCGAGCACATATAGCGCATTGCCATCGACGCTGAGCGAGGTGTCGGTCAGCGTCATATCGGCGTCGGCCTCGAGGCGCAGCTGGTCCTCGTCGCTGTTCTCGCCACCGTCGATACTGCCGCTACCGTCGGCGGAGAGCAGGAAGAAGTCGTCCTGGTCGCTGCCGATGGCGGTGACCTCTTCGCCCTGTAGCTGGAAGGTCACCCCCCCGAGTCCATACTCGCTGGCGTCCAGGGTCATCCCGTTGCTTTCGGCGGAGGCGCCGAGGATGATCTCCTCGGGGTGGTGCGAGAAGCTCAGTACCGTGGTATCACCAACGCTGACTGTGGCCTCGCCGTCGCTGGAAAGCGTGATGTTGCCGCTGTCGCGCTCCACCAGATAGCTGTCCAGGGCGTCGTCGTCACTGACGAAGGTGTCCTGGCCGCCGCGCGAGATCAGCAGGTTCTCGTCGGCCCCCCCTTCGAGGGTGTCGTCGCCGCTGCCGCTCTCGAGGATGTCGTTACCGGCCAGGCCGCGTAGGGTCACCCCGCCGTCGCCGGCGATCAGGACGTCATCGGCGTTCGACCCCTCGAGGATGCCGAAGCCGCTGACGTCGCCGGAAAACCCGGTAGCCGTGCCGCTGCCGAGGTCTACCTCGACGCCTTCGTCGTACTCGATATAGCTCAGGGTGTCGTCCGAACGACCGTCGAGGCCGTGAACGCCGCTTAGGGTGATGCCCTGGTACTCGTCGTCCTCGGGCTCCTCGCCCACCAGCACGCTGCCTTCATTCAATACCGCGAAGAAACTGCCCGCGTTGACCGAGGCCACGCGATGCTCGGCGTCGCTGTCGTCGAGCTCGACCTCGACCACGCCGCTGAACGACAGGTTGTGAAAGTTGCCCTTGCCGCTTTCGTCGCCGTCGAGCAGCCACTCGCCACCCTGGTCGCCGCCATAAACGATTCGATCATCGTCGTCGCCGCCGTCGAACACGATGTCGAGATCTTCCGCCCCGGTCAGATCGAGAATATTGTTGCCGCCTTCCTCCCCCAGGAAGGTGAACGTCAGGTGGTCGGCATCGCCAAGCAGCCCGTTATCATCGTTGAAGCTGAACCGATCGTCCTCGTTGCTGGCCTCGACCTCGACGCTGATTACATCACCCAGCGCCATGCCCTCGATCAGCTCCGGACCGTCCTCACCGTTGAGGTCGAGGAACTGCAGCTGCTTCTGATTACCCTCCTCCACCACCCGCACTTCCAGATCGGTGGCCGCCTCCAGCGCTACCGACAGAGGGTCGGCAGAGAGCAGCATGCGCGGCTCGAGCCCTTCGAAGACGAAGCGCGACTTCTGCGCCTGGGCGCGGCTGCGCTTGCGCGTCAGCTTGGCGACCAGGGTGGCCAACGGCTTACGGGTGGGCTGGAAGGGGCGGTTCATGGCGGTTCTCCTGGCTGACCGCGGCCCGATGGCTCCGGGGGAGAGCACATCGGCCGACGGAAGCGTGACTCGGTGGCGCGGGGTATGGTGGGTGCGTCAGTGCACCGGCGCATCGTCCTCGCTGGTGCTCTCGACGCGCTGCTCGGCCGGGTCGCCCTTGGCCTGGGCCTCGACCCGCTCGCCGCCGCGCGCCAGCCGGCTCAAGCGGTTGAAGTTGCGCATCGACTGCAGGTGGATATACAGCAGCTCCAGCTCATCGCTGGCCAGCATCGCCTTCAGGGCGTTGTCATCGATGCCCTTGAGCTTGCTGCGATTGACCGCCTTGAAGCCGGTCAAGGTGCGCGAGCCGCCCTCGCCCTGGCGCACCTGGGCCTGCACGTCCTCGAGCAGGTCGAGCTCCATCAGCCGCTTGCCGAAGGCGCGGGTGCGCTGGAAGTGGGCCTGGTAGTCCTGCAGGAAGCTCAGCACTCGCTCCAGGTACTGGGTGCGCTGGCCTTCGCTGTCGAAGAAGCGCTCGCCCTTGCCCTCGGCGTTGATGCCCGGATAGCTGTCATCGATACACAGGGTGAAGGTCTTGCCCTCCTCGCTGGAGGCAAACACGAAGGGATAGCGACGCAGGAAGGCGGGGACGTATTCGCCGCGCCACTGGCCGTCGCTGTCGACCATCAGGTTGCTGTCCTGGGCCAGGCCGAGCACGGCCACCGGCAGCACGCCGTCGTCGGCGTCGGTGAAAACGATCGGCAGGTCGCTGGCGGCGGCCGGAAACTCCGCCGCCATCAGCGGCACCGAATTGACCTCGGCGGCGAAGCCGAAGTCCTGACTGACCTTAAGCGACAGCTCGCTGTGCTTGTCGCGGGTGATGGGCTGTACGTTGCGGTAGATGAGGAGTTGCGTTGCCATCGTGACTAGTGCTCCTGGTTAGCATGTTGGGCGGCGCGGCCGCCGTAGTAGCAGGTGAAGAAGGGCCGATCGAGATGATCCACCCCCAATGAAAGGTTGCTGAGCATCTGGTTGCCGTGCTGCGCCAGCCAGCGCTGGACCTCAGCGCGCGGCGCCACCTGCCAGGAGCGGGCCAGAGCGAACAGCGGCCCGGCGATCCGCCCTAGCGCCAGGCGCGCGCCGTGCAGGTGCAGGTTGATCGAGTGCCGCGGCGTGGCGCTGCCGTGCTGGCGCTCTTCGATGCGCACGCAGACCGGCGGCCAGGGCAGCTGCCTCAAGGCAAACTGGATCTCGAGGTGTTCGAGCAGATCCTCGACGTCGTCCGGCAGGGCCTGGCACTGGGCGTCGATCCAGCCCCGCACCTGCTTGGCCGAGCTGGCCAGCAGGTACTCCGAGACGCTTGCCTCCTCGCCCGGCTGCCACTTCCAGGCGCGGTAGAGGGCGAACCGCCCGGCCGGCGGCGACGTCGGCAGCGGCGCCTCCCAGTACACCTTGCAGCGCTGCTCCTCGACGCCAAGATGCAGGAAGTGCGGCAGCGGCGCCTGCTGCAGCGGCGCGAGGAAGCCGGCCTGATCGTCATCGCGCATGCCCAGTTCGCTGAGCAGTTCGGGCAGCGCCGGCTGCAGCTCACGGGCGCTCAGGCCGTTCAAGGGCACCCCCATCAGGTGACGCACCGCGGACCACTGCCCCGGCCGCCATTTGGCCGAGTGCTCCTCAAAGTGGCCCCGACCAAGGCGCTCGCTGAAGGCGCGCATGCGCGCCACCTGGCGGTCGGCCTGCTGCCGAGCCGACTCAGAAGCTTGGCTGCTGGCTAGCGAAGACATCGACGGGCTCATCGAGTAGGGCATCGATCTGCTGGAGATCTTCTGCGTTGATCACTCCCGCGGCATGCCGCAAGCGCAGTACGCCGAGCAGGTAGTCGTAGCGGGCGCCGGCCAGCTCACTGCGGGCGAAGAACAGCTCGCGCTCGGCGTCGAGCAGGTCGAGCAGCGGCGTCACCCCGGATTCATAGCCAACCTGGCGCGACTCGACGATGCGCTGGTTGGTGCGCAGCGATTCGCTCAGGGCGCGCTCGCGGGACATGGCGGTGAGGATGCCCTGATAGCCGGCGCGCACCTCGCGGTCGAGCTCGCGACGCACCTGATCGTGACGCGAGCGGCTCACCTCGATCAGCTGCTCGCCCTCGCGCACCTGGGACGAGACCATGCCGCCGCTGTAGATGGGAATATTCAGGTCGAGTCGTGCGATCTGGGTTTCCACCTGGCTACCGCCGCCGAACAGCGAGCCCTCGGTGTCGTCGTTCTCGTAGCTGACGCTCAACCCCAGGGTCGGCAGATGCCCCCCACGGCGCACCCTCACCTCCTGATTGGCGACCTCCATGGCCAGCTCGGCGGCCTGCAGGCGCGGGTTGCGCTCAAGCCCGAGGCGCGTCCACTCCTCTTGATCGTCAGGGTCGGGGCGCTCCAGCGCGAGCTCGTCGCTCACCGGCTTGAGGCGATCCGGCAGGGTGCCAGTGATCTCCTCCAGGCCGTTCAATGCATCGCGCAGCGAGTTCTCGACCTCGAGCTCCCGCGACTCCACCTGCAGCAGGCGCGACTCGGCATCGAGCAGATCTACCTCGCGGGACAGGCCATCTTCGTAGCGCGCCCGGGCCTCGTTGAGATTGGTCTCGACCTCCTCCTTCTCGGCCTGCAGGAAGGTCAGGTTCTCGTAGAGTGCCAGCGCATCGAAATAGCGCTCGGCGACGCGCAGCACCAGGTCCTGGCGCGCCACTTCTAGCTCAGATGCCGCCTGCTGGGTCTCGGTGTCGGCCTGGCGAAATGCGGCCCAGCGCGAATAGTCGTAGACTGACTGCTCGAGGGAGATACCATAGACGGTGGTAGGAAAACTGGTACTGCCGCTGTCGAACACCTCATTGTCGGTGCTGACGATGTTCTGCGAGGTCTCGGTGTAGCTGGCGTTGGCCGAGACCTGGGGCAGCAGCGCCGCTCGGGCCTGGTCGTAACGCTCATCGGTAGCCTGCTTGCCGTAGAAATCTGCCTGGAACTGGGGGTCGTTCTGCCTGGCCAGCTCATAGGCCTGCATCAGGCTGGTGGCCGACGCCAACGGCGCCACCAGCAGCGACGCCGCCGCCAGCGGCAGCAGATAACGGCGGGGTAATGCCCTGCTCATTGTTGTACCACTCCTCGAAACGAGGCTCCCTGCGTTGGAGCACGTGTTAGTAACACGGTTTTACAAATTAGTGATTTCCGTCATTCTAACGACTGAGCCAGCCTACAGCGCGACACTCTGTGCCATACATCACGCCAGATTGTCCGCGCTCTCCGACGATTTTTTCTTAGCGCAGGGCCAATGACTGAGGCCGAATGACCGATACGGCAGGAGAAACGCTGTGCCACGATCCGATTCGACCCACTATCTCGACCAAGGGTTACCGCATGTGCACTTCCGCACCGGCGACCTGGCACCGGAGCACAGGTCGCGAGCCTGGCGCGATATCGCCGCCCCCTTCTTTCACGTCGACCCCGATCGCGGCGACGCCCTGGAGGGTGAGATCGACTCCTATCTGTTCGGCGACTGGATGCTGGGCACGATTCGCTGCAACAGCCACCGCTTCTTTCGCCAAGCATCGCTGGCCCCCAGCGAGGGGCTCAACTACTACTTCATCCAGGTCTACCGCCACGGCCAGCTGACAGGGCAGTGCGGCGACACCCCGCTATGCGCCCGCCCTGGCGACATCAGCTTCCTCGATACCCGGCAGCTGATCGACCTCGAGGCAACGCCGATGGAGAGCCTGACCCTGATCCTGCCGCGCTACGATCTGGGGCTCGACGTCAACGAGACCAACCTGCACGGCACCCTGCTACCCAGGGAGCAGCCGTTGACCAAGCTGATCACCGCCCACCTCGAAGCCCTTTGCGAACAGCTGCCCCAGCTCACCCAGCGCGACGTCAGGCGGCTGCAACCCTGCACCCGCAACCTGCTCGCCTCGGGGATCGACCCGGCCGAGTGCAATTCGGGCTTCTTCTCGCCCTCGGCCCAGAGCCTCAAGCAGCGCCTGCACGCCTTCATCGACCGCCACCTGACCGACCCGGGACTGGGCCCGGCGATGCTGCTCGACGCCTTCAGCATCTCGCGCACCACGCTGTATCGCGCCTTCGGCAAGCCCGGGGTAAGCGACTACATTCGCTACCGCCGACTCGAATCGGCGCTGCGCGACATGCGCAACCAGCCCCAGGAGCCGGTCAGCCAGGTGGCGTTTCGCTGGGGCTTCGCCAATGAGCGGCAGTTCCAGCGCGCCTTCCAGGCCCACTTCGGTATGTCGCCCATCGAGGCGCGTGAGCAGGGCGACCTGCTGCTGCAGCGCACCTCACCGGCCATTGCGATTCAGGAAACCCTGCTCTACTGGGCCCGCTACCGCCAGCCGTGATGGCTGAGTAACCGCCGCCCATAAAAAACGCCGCCTCCCGAAGGAGGCGGCGTTTGCGATCTGACGATCGTCGGACTGGCGCGCTAGGCGATCAGTCCTGGCCCATCTGCTGCTTGATCAGGTCGCCGATGGTGGTCGGGCCACCGCTCTCGGGACTCTCTTCGCGCAGCTTCTTGAGGTTCTGACGGGTGTCGTCCTGATCCTTGGCCTTGATCGACAGGTTGATCGCACGGTTCTTGCGATCCACCCCGACGATGCGGGCTTCGACACTGTCGCCTTCGCTCAGCACGTTGCGCGCGTCTTCGACGCGGTCGGCGCTGATCTCGGAGGCCTTGAGGATGGCAACGACGTCGGTCGCCAGCTCGACGTGGGCTTCCTTGGCATCGACTTCGACCACGCGGCCGGTGACGATGGCACCCTTGTCGTTGACAGCCAGGAACTCGGAGACAGGATCGGTCTCGAGCTGCTTGATGCCCAGCGAGATGCGCTCACGCTCCGGATCGATGGAGAGGATGACCGCTTCGGCTTCGTCGCCCTTCTTGAACTGACGCACGGCTTCTTCGCCGGTCTCGGTCCAGGAGATGTCGGACAGGTGCACCAGGCCGTCGATGCCGCCTTCCAGGCCGATGAAGATGCCGAAGTCGGTGATCGACTTGATGCTGCCGGCAACGCGGTCGCCCTTGTTGTAGCGCGCGCTGAAGTCTTCCCACGGGTTGGTGGTGCACTGCTTGATACCCAGGGAGATACGACGACGCTCCTCGTCGATATCCAGCACCATGACGTCGACATCGTCACCCACTTGCACGACCTTGGAGGGGTGGATGTTCTTGTTGGTCCAGTCCATTTCGGAGACGTGAACCAGACCCTCGACGCCCTCTTCCAGCTCGGCGAAGCAGCCGTAGTCGGTGAGGTTGGTGACACGGGCGTTGACCTTGGTGCCTTCCGGGTAACGCGCGGTGATGTTGACCCAGGGATCTTCGCCGAGCTGCTTGAGGCCCAGCGAGACGCGGTTGCGCTCACGGTCGAACTTCAGCACCTTGACGTTGATCTCGTCGCCAACGGCAACGATCTCGGACGGATGCTTGATGCGCTTCCAGGCCATGTCGGTGATGTGCAGCAGGCCGTCGACGCCACCCAGATCGACGAAGGCGCCGTAATCGGTGAGGTTCTTGACGATACCCTTGATCTGCTGGCCTTCCTGCAGGGTGGCCAGCAGCGCTTCACGCTCGGCGCTGTTCTCGGCTTCGAGCACGGCGCGGCGCGATACCACCACGTTGTTGCGCTTGGCGTCGAGCTTGATGACCTTGAAGTCCAGCTCTTTGTGCTCGAGGTGCGTGGTGTCGCGCACCGGGCGCACGTCGACCAGCGAACCCGGCAGGAAGGCGCGGATGGAGGCGACGTCGACGGTGAAGCCACCCTTGACCTTGCCGTTGATCACGCCTTTGACAATCTCTTCTTTCTCGAAGGCGGCTTCCAGCTCTTTCCACGCCTCGGCACGCTTGGCCTTCTCGCGGGACAGGCGGGTCTCGCCGAAGCCATCTTCGACGGCTTCCAGGGCCACCTTGACTTCATCACCAATGGCAATGGTCAGTTCGCCATTGTCATCGCGGAATTGGGAAACAGGGATCTGACCTTCGGACTTCAGGCCGGCATTGACGGTGACCCAGTCACCTTCGATGTCGACGACGGTGGCCATGACGATGGCACCCGCCTCCATGTTGATATCCTGGAGAGACTGTTCAAATAACTCAGCAAAGCTTTCGCTCATGATGTTCCTGTGATCAACGTTTTAATAGCGGCGAACCGCCTTCTCCGTACCACCAGCGAGTACGGGCCTACTGCAATGATCCCCGGGGACGTTGGCGCTGGTTCGACCTGGCCTGGCTTTCTGAAATGAGACTGCCGTGCCACGTCATGACGTCTTGCCGGGGGCTCCGTCATGGATCGTCAGGTGTCGCGGCCAGGCCTCGCTGGGCCAGCAGCTGCGTCAACCGATCCACCACTTCCGGTATGGTCAGGCGCGTGGTGTCAAGCGTGATGGCATCGTCTGCCGGCTTGAGCGGGGCCACGCTGCGCTGCATGTCGCGCGCATCGCGTGCCTGAATCTCTTTTAAAAGACTCGATAGACTAGCAGTCACGCCGCTTTCCTGCAACTGCAGGTGGCGCCGCTGCGCCCGCTCCTCGGCGGATGCGGTGAGGAAAATCTTCAGCGCTGCCGCGGGGAATACCACGGTGCCCATGTCGCGACCGTCGGCGACCAGGCCGGGCGGCGTGGCGAAGTCGCGCTGACGCTGCAGCAGCGCCTCGCGCACCGGGTTGAGCGCCGCCACCTGGGAGGCGCGGTCGCCGGCCTGCTCGGTGCGAATCGTACGGGTCACGTCCTCGCCTTCGAGCAGCACCCGCGGCTCGCCGTCCTCGACCAGAAACGCAACGTCGAGACTCGCCGCCAGCGCCGCCAGGCCCTCGGCGTCGTCCAGCGCCACCGCGTGCTTGGCGGCGGCCTGGGCGGTGAGCCGATACAGCGCCCCGGAGTCGAGCAGGTGCCAGCCGAGGCGCTCGGCGACCAGCCGACTGATGGTGCCCTTGCCGGCGCCGCCCGGCCCGTCGATGGTCAGTACCGGCGCCTGGCTGGCGGTATCGCTCATGCGCCCTCCTGCTCGGCTGGCTCCTCGGCCAGGCTCAGGCCGACCTTGCGCGCCAGGTCGATGAAGCCGGGGAACGAGGTCGCCACATTGGCGCAGTCGTCGATGACGATCTCGGCGCCGGCGCGCAGCGCGGCGATGCTGAAGGCCATGGCGATGCGGTGGTCGCCGAGGCTGTCGATGCGCCCGCCGCCGTAGCTAGGCCCGTTGCTGCCCTCGCCCGCCGCGCGGCCGACGATGTCGATGCCGTCGGGGTGCAGGGTGTTGTCGACGCCCAGCGCGGTGAGGCCGTCGGCCATCGCCTGCAGGCGGTCCGACTCCTTGACCCGCAGCTCCTCGGCGCCGCGCAGCCGCGTGGTGCCCTCGGCGTTGGCCGCGGCGATGAACAGCGCCGGGAACTCGTCGATGGCCAGCGGCACCTGCTCCTGGGGAACCTCGATGCCCTTGAGCGGGGTATAGCGCACGCGGATATCGGCCACCGGCTCGCCGCCGACGTCGGCCTGGTTGGATAGCTCGAGGTCGGCGCCCATCGCCTTGAGGATATTGATCACGCCGATGCGGGTGGGGTTGATGCCGACGTGCTCGAGCAGCAGGTCGGCGCCCGGAGTGATCGCCGCGGCGACCAGGAAGAAGGTCGCCGAGGAGATATCCGAGGGCACGTCGATGGGCCCTGCGGTGAGCCTGCCGCCGCCCTCCAGCCAGCAGGTGTCGCCGTCGCGGTGCACCGGGTAGCCGAAGCCGTTGAGCATGCGTTCGGTGTGGTCGCGGGTCGGCGCCGGCTCGCGCACCTGGGTGACGCCCTCGGCGTACATGCCCGCCAGCAGCAGGCAGGATTTCACCTGGGCGCTGGCCATCGGCATGTCGTAGTCGATGCCAGTAAGCCGACGGCCGCCCTTGATCTTGAGCGGCGGCCGCCCGCCTTCGCGAGTCTCGATCTCGGCGCCCATCAGGCGCAGCGGATCGGCCACGCGGCCCATCGGGCGCTTGGTCAGCGAGGCGTCGCCGATCAGCTCGCTGTCGAAGGCCTGGCCGGCCAGCAGCCCGGCAAACAGCCGCATGGCGGTACCGGCGTTGCCGACGTAGAGCGGCCCGGCGGGCGCCTCGAGGCCGTGCATGCCGACGCCGTGAATGGTCACCCGCCCCTGGTGCGGGCCCTCGATGGCCACGCCCATCTCGCGGAAGGCCTGCAGCGTGGCCAGGCTATCCTCGCCCTCGAGGAAACCCTTGATCTCGGTGACGCCCTCGGCCAGGGCGCCGAGCATGATCGAGCGGTGCGAGACGGACTTGTCGCCGGGCACGCGAATGCGGCCGGTCACGGTGCCACCGGGGGCCACCCGATAGCGAAGCGCTTGCTGTTGCATGGTGTGATCACTCACCTGGTAACGGGTCTTGTTGAGTAGCGTATCGAAATAGTGCCGGGCGTGGCTGGCGCGGTCGATGGTGGCCAGCATGGCGTCGCCATCTCCGGCCTCCACCTCGCGGCGCAGCCTGGCCAGGCCGGCCTCGAAGTCGTCGAGGGCGTCGAGCACCGCGCGCCGGTTGGCGGTGAAGATGTCGCGCCACATCACCGGGTCGCTGCCGGCGATGCGCGTGAAGTCGCGAAAGCCGCCGGCGGCGTAGCGGAATATCTCCAGCCGGTCGTCCTGGCGGGCCAGGGTATCGACCAGCGAGAAGGCCAGCAGATGCGGCAGGTGGCTGGTGCGCGCCAGCACCTCGTCGTGGCGCTCGACCTCCATCTCCAGCACCTCGGCGCCGCACGCCTGCCACATCGCGCGCACCCGCGCCAGGGCCTGCGGCGCGGTATCATGCTGCGGGGTGAGGATGACCTTGTGATGACGATAGAGCGTCGGGTTAGAGGCCGCCACGCCGCTCTTCTCGGAGCCGGCGATGGGATGGCCCAGCACCAGCTGTGCCGGCAGCCGGCCGAAGGCGCGGATCGCACTGTCGCGGATCGCCGCCTTGGTGCTGCCGACATCGGTGATCACCGGCCAGGCGTGCTCGGGACGCTCGGCCAGGGCCTCGGCCAGGGTCGCCATTACGCCGTCCATGGCCAGCACCGGCACCGCCAGCACCACCAGGCTGGCGCCTTCGAGCTGCTCAGCGAGCCGCGTGCCGCCGCTGTCGATCAGCCCCATCTCGATGCCGCGGGCGATCTCGTCGGGATCGCGGTCGCAGGCGGCGATCTCGCCGCCAACGCCCTGGGCCTTGAGCGCCGCCGCCAGCGAGCCGCCGATCAGGCCGAGGCCTACGATCAGCATGCGCGATGCCTGCATGCCTCTCTCCTGCATGCTTAGAGCACGCCCATCGGGTAGGAGCCGAGCACCTTGAGGTCGGCGGCGCGCAGCCGCACCTCTTCGAGCACCGCGGCGACCCGCGGCTCATCGCGATGGCCCTTGAAGTCGATGAAGAACACGTAGTTCCACACCCCGCTGCGCGAGGGGCGCGTCTCGAGGCGCGTCAGGTCGATGGCGTGGCGGTGGAACGGCTCGAGCAGCTCGTGCAGTGCCCCCGGCTGGTTGCGCATGGCGACCACCACCGAGGTCTTGTCCTCGCCGGACATCGGCACGTCGTGGTTGCCGATGATCAGGAAGCGCGTGGAGTTGTCGGGGCTGTCTTCGATCTTCTCGGCGATGCGTTCCAGGTCGTATAGCTTGGCCGCCATGTCGCCGGCGATCGCCGCACTGTGCCACTCGGTCTTGACCAGCTTGGCGGCCTCGGCGTTGGAGGCCACCGCCACCCGCTCGGCGTGGGGATAGTGGGCATCCAGCCACTTGCGGCACTGGGCGAAGGACTGCGGGTGCGAATAGATCCGCGACACCTTGTCCTTGCGGGTATTGCTCGATACCAGCAGGTGGTGGTGAATGCGTAGCACCGCTTCACCGCAGATCCGCATCGCCGAGTCCATGAAGGAGTCGAGGGTGTGGTTGACCACGCCCTCGGTGGAGTTCTCTACCGGCACCACGCCATAGTGCACGGCGCCGGCCTCGACCTCGCGAAACACCTCGTCGATGGCCGCCATCGGCAGGCTCACCGCGCTGTGGCCGAAGTGCTTGAGCGCGGCCTGCTGGGTAAAGGTGCCCTCGGGGCCGAGATAGGCGACCTTGACCGGCTGCTCCAACGCCAGGCAGGCCGACATGATCTCGCGGAACAGCCGCGCCATCTCCTCGCTGTCCAGCGGGCCGGCGTTGAGCGCCATGATGCGGCGCAGCACCTGGGCCTCGCGCTCGGGGCGGTAGAAGACCGCCGCCGGGTCCTCCTGGGTCTTGATCTCAGCCACCCGCTTGGCGCAGGCGGCACGCTCGCTGATCAGGTGCAGAATATCGCTGTCCAGCGCGTCGATACGCTCACGCAGCGCCTCTAGGTCGATCGGGGTATCGCTCATGGTCATCCCCTGAAGATGATGGTGTTATCCCTTGCGACGCACGAAATCGGCCATGAAGTCGATCAGCGCGTCGACGCCCGCTTCCGGCACCGCGTTGTAGAGGCTGGCGCGCATGCCGCCCACGCTGCGATGGCCCTTGAGATTGAGCAGCCCCGCCGCCTCGGCCTCGGCCAGGAACGGCGCGTTGAGCGCCTCGTCGGCGAGCACGAAAGGCACGTTCATGCGCGAACGATTGCGCGGCGCAATCGGATTGGAGTAGAAGTCGCTGGCGTCGATGGCCGCATACAGCTTGGCCGCTTTGCGGTCGTTGATGGCACTCATCGCCGCCAGTCCGCCGACATCGTGCTTGAGCCACTCGAACACCAGGCCGGCCAGGTACCAGGCGTAGGTCGCCGGGGTGTTGAACATCGAGCCGTTGTCGGCCATGACCTTGTAGTTGAACATGGTCGGCGTCTCGGGCCGCGCGCGCTCGAGCAGGTCGTCGCGCACGATGACCAGCGTCAGCCCGGCCGGGCCGATGTTCTTCTGCGCCCCGGCGTAGAGCACGCCGAACTTCGACACGTCGAGCGGACCGGAAAGAATCGACGACGACATGTCGCAGACCAGCGGCGCCACAACGTCGGGAATATAGTCGAATTCGAGACCGCCGATGGTCTCGTTGGCGGTGTAGTGCAGGTAGGCGGCGTCGGAGGAGAGCTGGATCTCCTCGGGCCGCGGCACGGCGGTGAGGCCGTTGCCTTCGCTGGAGGCCGCGACGTGGGCGCCGGCCAGGTGCTGGGCCTCGCTGATCGCCTTCTTGCCCCAGATGCCGGTGTATAGATAGTTGGGCGTGCCGCCCCGGCCCAGCAGGTTGTAGGGCAGCATCGCGAACTGCATCGAGGCGCCGCCCTGCAGGAACAGCACCCGGTAGTTGTCGGGGATCGCCAGCAGCTCGCGAATATCGGCCTCGGCCTGCTCGGCGATGGCCGTGAACTCGGGGCTGCGGTGACTCATCTCCATCACCGACAGGCCGCGGCCCTGGTAGTCGAGCAGCTCATCGCGGGCGCGCTCGAGCACCGCCTGGGGCAGCGCCGCGGGTCCGGCGCAGAAGTTATAGTGACGTGTCATCAGCGTGGTGTTCCGTTATCGCTTAAGTGCTTATTCGCATACGCTCGGCGAGATGAGCGCCGGGGACAAGCCGGTGCGAGGGTCTTTTGCCATGGATGGCAAAAGTAGCGCCCAGGGACGGGTTCACAGCGCCCTCGCAAGGCTTGTCGCCGGAACAGCTCATCGCACATCCATTGCTGCAGGCCCGGCGCTCATCGCAGCATGGCAGTGAGGCCTTATTCGTCAGGCTGGCCTGGTTCATCCGTTTGGTCGCCTGACGCCTCAGCGTCCCCCGCCGCCTGCTCCGCGTCACCTTCCTCGGCGTCGAGCGCCTCGTCATCTACCGGCTCTTCAGTCGGCTCGTCGATGCGCACGGTCTTGACCAGCTTCTCGTCGTTGCCGAGGCGGATCAGCATCACGCCCTGGGTGTTACGCGAGGTGATCGAGACCTCATCGACCCGGGTGCGCACCAGGGTGCCGCGGTCAGTGATCAGCATCATCTCGTCGGCGGAGTAGACCTGCATCGCCGCCACCAGGGAGCCGTTGCGCTCGCTGGTCTGCATGGCGATCACGCCCTGGCCGCCGCGTCCGCGCAGCGGGAACTCCTCGAGGCGGGTGCGCTTGCCGTAGCCGTTCTCGGAGGCGGTAAGGATGTAGATCTGGCCGCCGTTGCCGTTCTCGATGACGACGCCGTTCTCGTCCTCGCTCTCGACGTCGGCTTCGGCGTCGATCTGCTGGCTCTGCGGGATGATCAGGCTGATCACCTCGGCGCCTTGCAGCAGGCGCATGCCGCGCACGCCGCGGGCGGTACGGCCCATCGAGCGCACGTTGCCCTCCTCGAAGCGGATCGCCTTGCCGTTGGACGACAGCAGCATGGCGTGGTCGCTGCCCGAGGTGATGGCGGCACCCACCAGGCGGTCATCCTCCTCGAGGTCGATGGCGATCAGGCCCACACTGCGCGGCCGCGAGAATTGATCGAGGCTGGTGCGCTTGACGGTGCCCTTGGCGGTGGCGAAGAAGATGTAGCTGTCGGCGCGGTAGTCGCGCACCGGCAGGATGGCGTTGATCGCCTCGTCTTCGTCGAGCGGCAGCAGGTTGACCAGCGGCTTGCCCCGCGAGCCGCGGCTGGCGTTGGGCATCTCGTAGACCTTGAGCCAGTAGACCTTGCCCTTGTTGGAGAACAGCAGCACGGTGTCGTGGGTCGAGGCCACCAGCAGGTGCTCGATGACGTCCTCGTCCTTCATGGCGGTGGCCGACTTGCCGCGCCCGCCGCGGCGCTGGGCCTGGTAGTCCGACAGCGGCTGGGTCTTGGCATAGCCCGAGCGCGACAGGGTGACCACCATGTCCTCCTCGGCGATCAGGTCCTCGATGCGCAGGTCGAGGTGGCTGGCCTGGATCTCGGTGCGGCGCGGGTCGCCGAACTGGTCGCGGACCGCGATCAGCTCCTCGCGGATCACCTCGAGCAGGCGGTCGGCGGAAGCCAGGATCTCGCTGAGCTCGGCGATCTGCTCCAGGATCTTCAGGTACTCGTCGAGCAGCTTCTCGGTCTCGAGGCCGGTCAGGCGGTGCAGGCGCAGTTCGAGAATCGCCTGGGCCTGGGCCGGCGACAGGCGGTACTCGCTGCCGACCTGATTGAGGCCGAAGCCCTCCTCGAGGTCTTCCGGCTTGCTCGAGGTGGCGCCAGCGCGCTCGAGCATGCCGGTGACCTGACCCGGCTGCCAGACTGCGGCCAGCAGCTTCTCCTTGGCCTCGGCGGCGCTCGGCGAGGCCTTGATCAGCTCGATCACCTCGTCGATGTTGGAGATGGCGACGGCCAGGCCTTCGAGGATATGGCCGCGCTCGCGGGCCTTGCGCAGCTCATAGATGGTGCGCCGGGTCACCACTTCGCGGCGGTGACGGATGAACGCCTCGAGCACTTCCTTGAGGTTGAGGATCTTCGGCTGGCCATCCTCGATGGCGACCATGTTGATGCCGAAGACGTTCTGCAGCTGGGTCTGGGCGAACAGGTTGTTGACCACCACCTCGCCGGACTCACCGCGCTTGACCTCGATCACCACCCGCAGGCCGTCCTTGTCGGACTCGTCGCGCAGCTCGGCGATGCCGTCGATCTTCTTGTCCTTGACCAGCTCGGCGATCTTCTCGATCAGCCGCGCCTTGTTCACCTGGTAGGGCAGTTCGGTGACGATGATATGGTCGCGGCCGCTCTTGTCGTCATGCTCGATGGTGTGACAGGCGCGCACATAGATGCGACCGCGGCCGGTGCGATAGGCCTCGAGGATGCCGGCACGGCCGTTGATGATCGCCCCGGTGGGGAAATCCGGCCCGGGAATATGCTCCATCAGGTCGTCGACCGTCAGGGTGTAGTCGTCGATCAGCGCCAGGCAGGCGTTGATGACCTCGTTCATGTTGTGTGGCGGGATATTGGTCGCCATGCCCACCGCGATGCCCGAGGAGCCGTTGATCAGCAGGTTGGGCACCTTGGTCGGCAGCACGTCGGGAATGCGCTCGGTGCCGTCGTAGTTGTCGACCCAGTCGACGGTCTCCTTGTCGAGGTCGGCCAGCAGCTCGTGGGCCAGACGCGCCATGCGCACCTCGGTGTAACGCATGGCCGCGGCGTTGTCGCCGTCGATGGAGCCGAAGTTGCCCTGGCCGTCGACCAGCACGTGGCGCATCGAGAAATGCTGCGCCATGCGTACGATGGTGTCGTAGACGGCACTGTCACCATGGGGGTGATACTTACCGATCACGTCGCCAACGACACGCGCCGATTTCTTATAGGGTTTGTTCCAGTCGTTGCTGAGCTCGTTCATGGCGAACAGCACGCGACGGTGGACCGGCTTGAGGCCGTCGCGCACGTCGGGCAGTGCTCGGCCGATGATTACGCTCATCGCGTAATCGAGGTACGACTGCTTCAGTTCGTCCTCGATGTTGACTGGCAGAATCTCTCTGGCAATGTCACCCATGGGTCGTCAAATCCTTTGCACTGCGACAGGTTGGCGCTACGGGATGCTTTTGGAATAGCCGCGTAACAGCAGAGCCGGAGTATATCACCGAGCGCTGGCAAAGGCAGCCGCCGGCCACTGACGCCGGGTGACGACCGGAGTGCTCAGCGAGGAACGCCGGGGGCAGGTCGAAGAGGGGGTTCTGCGCCATGGATGGCGCAGGTAGCGCCCAGGGATGGTTTACAGCGCCCCCTCGTAGACCTGCCGACGGATCAGTTCCGAGCGATGCTGCCACCTGCCACGCTGTCCGACTGGCACCCCTGCCCTGCATTCGCCATAATGTGCCTCCTTTTACGTTCAGGACTGGCCATGTGGTTCAAGCACTTGCATCTCTATCGCCTGCATGAGGCGCCCAGCATTCCCGGCGACGCGCTGGAGGATGCACTGGCCGAGCAGGCCTTTCGTCCGCTGGGCGGCAGCGAAGCCACACGGCTCGGCTGGCGCCCGCCGGGCGGGCGGCGCAGCACCCAGTACGTGCACGAACTACAGGGCCACCGGCTGCTCAGCGCACTGCGCCAGGAGCGGCTGCTGCCGGCCAGCGTGGTGCGCGAGGAAGTAGAGGAGCGTGTCGCCGACCGCGAGGCCGCCGAGGGCCAGCCGGTCAGCCGCAAGGACAAGCAGGCGATCAAGGAGCAGGTCTATGAAGAGCTGCTGCCGCGCGCCTTCGTGCGCAGCCAGAAGGTCGACCTGTGGTGGGATACCCGCGGCGGCCTGATCGGCATCAACGCCTCGAGCCGCAAGCGCGCCGAAGAGATCCTCGACCTGCTGCGCCAGACCCTGGGCAGCCTCAAGGTCACGCCGCTGGCCAGCCAGACGCTGCCGGTGCGTGCCATGACTGAGTGGCTCAACGACGCCGAATCGCGCCCCGAGGGGCTGCTGCTCGGCGACCAGGTGGAGCTCAAGGCCCAGGGCGACGACGGCGTGCTGCGCGCCCGCCAGGTCGACCTCGACAGCGACGAGATCCACACCCTGCTGGCCGGCGGCCGCCAGGCCACCCGCCTGGCGCTGGAGATCGAGGGGCGGCTGTCGCTGGTGCTCCACGACGACCTGGCGCTGAAGTCGCTACGCTTCAGCGACGCCCTGCTCGACGAGGCCAACGGCAGCGACGATGGCGACGACGCCATCCTGCGCATGGAAACGGATTTCGTGCTGATGGCCCAGGCGCTCGCCGCCGCCAGCGAGCAACTGCTCGGCTGGCTGGGCGGAGAAGCCACCCATGATTCAACGACATCCGTTTCCGCTACCCTGGCACCGATATCGTGACTGCTGATCTGCTTGCTACCTCCGACGACGCCGTTCGCCAAGCGGACCCGTTCGCCAAGATTCGCCCCTACCACGACGACGAAGTCGCCGAGGTGCTGGCGCGACTCGCCAACGACGCCGAGCTGCTCGACGCCCTGACCCAGTTCAAGCTGCCGCGCCTGGCGCGTTTCTCGCCGCGGCTGGCGCGGGCCATCGCCGGCGTCGCGGTGCGCCGCGAGGTGCGCGGCGTGGCCAGTGTCTACGACTTCCAGATGCGCATCGCCGGCTACATGCAGCGCATGATCCGCACCACCACCGACGCCTTCGAGGTCGAGGGGCTCGACGCGCTGGACGACGACACCGCCTACCTGTTCATCAGCAACCATCGCGATATCTCGCTGGACCCGGCCTTCGTCAACTATGCGCTGTACCTCGCCGGGCGCGACACCGTGCGCATCGCGATCGGCGACAACCTGCTGCAGAAGCCCTACGTCAACGACCTGATGCGGCTCAACAAGAGCTTCATCGTGCCGCGGTCGGCCAAGGGCAAGCGCGCCATGCTGGCCGCCTACCAGGCGCTCTCCGCCTACATCCGCCACTCGCTGACCTCCGACCAGCACTCGGTGTGGCTGGCCCAGCGCGAGGGCCGCGCCAAGGACGGCATCGACCGCACCGACCCGGCGATCATCAAGATGCTGACCATGGCCCGCCGCCACCTCGACAAGAGCGCCTCCACCGGTGACGCCATCGCCGAGCTGCGCGTGGTGCCGGTGTCGATCAGCTACGAGTACGACCCCTGCGACGTGCAGAAGGCCCACGAGCTCTACGCCATGCACACCGAGGGGCGCTACCAGAAGGTGCAGTACGAGGATATCCGCTCCATCGTCGCCGGCATCATCGGCGCCAAGGGCCGCATCAAGCTGACCTTCGGCACGCCACTCGACGCCGACCACGACAGCCCCGAGGCCGTGGCCGACGAGATCGACCGCCAGGTGCTGGCGGGCTACCGGCTGTTCCCCAGCCACCAGCTGGCGCTGGAGGCCAGCGGCAAGGCCCCCGACCTGCTGTGCCTCGACGAGGTGACTGACGCCGATCGCGAGCAGTTCCGCCAGCGCCTCGAGCAGGTCCCCACCCATCTGCGTGACTGGTGGCTGGCGCAGTACGCCAACCCCGTGCTCAACCGCGCCGGCCGGCTATGAGGCACTGACGCCATGGGCCATGCCCACCCGCCCTTGGCGCGCGGCACCCAGGCCCGCGAGGCGCACCGCATCACCCTGATCGGCGCCGTGATCGATGCCGTGCTGGGCGTGGCCAAGGTGGTGGCGGGCCTGATCGTCGGCTCGGCCGCGCTGGTCGCCGACGGCGTGCACTCCTTCTCCGACCTGGTCACCGACGGCTTCGTGCTGGCCGCCACCCACTACGGCCGCCAGGCGCCCGACGCCAACCACCCCTACGGCCACGGCCGCATCGAGACCCTGGCCACGCTGTGGCTGGGCAGCATCCTGATCTTCGTTGCCGGCGGCATCGCCTGGGCCAGCCTGGCGCGGCTGTTCGGCGGCACCTCGATTCCCGCGCCCGGGGCCTGGGCCATCGCCCTGGCGGTGGTGGCACTGCTCGCCAAGGAGTGGATCTTCCGCGCCACCCTGCGCGTCGCCAAGCGCATCAACTCACGCCTGCTCGAGGCCAATGCCTGGCATTCGCGCAGCGACGCGCTGTCCACCGTGGTGGTGCTGGTGGGGCTGATCGGCGCCCAGTTCGGCGCCGGCTGGCTCGACGCGGTGGCCGCAGTGGTGGTGGCGCTGATGGTCGGCAAGATCGGCGCCAACCTGCTGTGGGAGTCGAGCCAGGAGCTGGTCGATACCGCCCTGCCCGAGGCGCAGCAGCGCCAGATGCGCGAGGTCGCCGAGCAGGTACCGGACGTCTACAACGTCCACGACCTGCGCACCCGCACCGTGGGCGGCCACGTGCTGCTCGACGTGCATATCGTGGTGCCGCCGCGGGTCACCGTCTCCGAGGCCCATGAGATCGGCAACGAGGTCAGCCGCCGGCTGCGCGACGCCTTCCCCTCCCTCGCCGACGTCACCTTCCATATCGACCCCGAAGACGACCAGGGCAAGGTGGACCCTAGCCTGCTGCCCGGCATGCCGCTGCGCGAGGACGTCGAGGGCAAGCTCGACGAGGTGTGGTCGACGCTGCCGGTGTGGCAGGCCCGCGTCGCCCTCGACCTGCACTATCTCGGCGACGGCATCGATATCTCGATTTACGTGCGCGAGCTGCCCGCCGGGCAGACTCTCGACCAGGCCGCCGACCTGCTGCGCGAGCATGCCCGCGAATTACCCTGGGTGGGCCGCCTGCGCGTCTGGCAAGGGCCCGGCAAGGCCTGATACTCTGACAAAAACGAGTGATGCCTCCTCATTACGACGATTCCGCCTCACGCAGGGCGCTCCATGGCCAAGCCACCTACCAGCGGGTTTCACTGCTCGCGCCGCCGCTTCCTGGCCGGCGCAGCTTCGCTGTGCCTGGCCGCCGGCCTGGGGCTGGTCACCACGCCGGCCAGCGGCAATCTCGACCCGGCGCGGCTGCGCAGCGTGATGCAGTCGCGCTACGGCGGGCGCGGCGTGGCGGTGCTCGAGGAGTGGTTCGCGCTGCTCGAGCGTCTTGCGGGTGCCGATATCGACACCCAGCTGCGCGAGGTCAATGACTTCTTCAATCGTCGCGTGCGCTGGGTCGACGATATCGACAACTGGGGCCACGAGGACTTCTGGGCCACGCCGCTGGAGACCATGGGCCAGGGCCAGGGCGACTGCGAGGACTACTCCATCGCCAAGTACATCACCCTGCGCCAACTCGGCGTACCCAACGCCCAGCTGCGCATGATCTACGTGCGCGCGCGCATCGGCCGCAGCCAGATCACCCAGGCGCACATGGTGCTCGGCTACTACGAGACCCCCAGCGCCGTGCCGCGCATCCTCGACAACCTGGTGCCGTCGATCACCCCCGCCACCCAGCGCAACGACCTCGACCCGGTGTTCAGCTTCAACAGCGAGGGCCTGTGGGCCGGTGGCTCGACCCAGTCGCGTGCCGACCCTACCCAGCGGCTGTCGCGCTGGAGCAGCGTGCTCGGCCGCATGCAGGACCAGGGCTTCCTATGAGCGTTTCCACCCACACAATAACCGCCGGCAGCGGGCCACGCAGGCAACGGAGATCACCGCCATGTCACTGATCAAACAACTGTGGCTGACCATTCTGCTACTGCTACTGCTCGCCTTCGGCGGCAGCCTGATGATCGGGCTGAGCTCGCTCAAGCAGTACACCGAGCAGGAGATGCGGATCAAGAATGCCGACAACGCCAACGCCCTGGCACTCTCGATGAGCCAGCTCGACAAGGACCCGGTGACCATCGAGCTGCTGCTGGCCGCCCAGTTCGATACCGGCCACTACCGGCTGGTGGAGCTGCGCTCGCCGGAGGGCGAGGTGGAGATGCAGCGCCAGGCCGATGAACGCCTCACCGAGGTGCCCGGCTGGTTCGTAAACTGGGTGCGCTTCGACATTCCCGCCGGCGAGGCGGTGGTTCAGGACGGCTGGCAGCAGTACGGCACGGTGATCCTCGAGAGCCACCACAGCTACGCCTACTACGCGCTGTGGCAGAACGCCCAGCGGCTGGTGGGCTGGTTCGCGCTGGCGGCGCTGATCAGCGCGGTACTGGCCTGGTGGATCGTCGGCAGCATCCGCCGCCCGCTGCGCGCGGTGATCGACCAGGCGCGGGATATCGGCAACCGCCGCTTCACCACTTCCGAGGCGCCGCGCACCCTGGAACTCCGCCAGGTGGTCACCGCCATGAACCTGCTCTCGGCCAGCGTGCGCGATATGCTCGGCCAGGAGGGCGAGAAACTCGAGCGGCTGCGCCGCAAGCTGCAGCAGGACGACGTCAGCGGCGCCGACAACCGCGGGCACTTTCTGCAGCAGCTGGAGCGCGCCCTCGACCCCGAGAGCGGTCAGGGGATGGGCAGCCTGGTGATGGTGCGCGTGGCACGGCTCAGCGAGCTCAACCACCGCCTCGGGCATCAGGCCACCAACCGCCTGCTGGCCGAGGTGGCCAGCGCCCTCCGGCAGCTGGCCAACGTTTACGGCGGCGGCCAGGTGGGGCGCCTCAACGGCAGCGACTTCGCCCTGCTGCTGCCGGGCGACGACGATCTCCAGGCCCTGGCCAAGGCACTCAAGGCCAAGCTGCACCCGCTCGCCGACGGCGCCACCACCCCCATCGGCCTGCCCATGGCGCTGATCGCCTTTACCCACAGCGACGCCCGCGGCGAACTGCTCAGCAGCCTCGACGGCGCCCTGGCCCGCGCCGAGGACGACGGCGACCACGCCGTGACCATCGCCAGCGGTGCGGCCCACCAGTCGCTGTTCAACAACCGCGATGACTGGCGCCGCGCCCTGGATACGGCGCTCGGCGAGGGCCTGTATCTCGCCCACTACCCGGTGCTCGACGCCGACGCCAAGCCGCTCCACTTCGAGAGCCCCTCGCGACTCAAGATCCAGGGCCACTGGCAGCCCGCCGGGGTCTTCATGCCGTGGATCTCGCGGCTGGGCATGAACGTCGACTTCGACCTGGCGGTGGCCCGGGCCGCGCTCAAGCAGATCGACAAGGACGGCAAGCCGCTGGGCATCAACCTCTCCCACCAGGCCGCCCGCGACAGCCGCTTCCTCAGCGATATCAAGCCGCTGCTCAAGCAGTACCCGCAGGCGGCCACCAAGCTATGGCTGGAGCTGCCCGAGTCGGTGGCGGTACATCATCTGGAAGGGTTCCGCGGGCTGTGCCGCGAACTGCAGCCGTTTGGTTGCCGGCTGGGGCTGGAGCACGTCGGCCACGAGTTCTCCAAGCTCGCCGACCTGCATGACGTCGGCCTGGCCTACCTCAAGATCGACGCCACCTTGATCGCCGGCATCGACGAGCAGCCCGACCAGCAGGCGATTCTGCGCGGCATGGCGACGCTGGCCCACTCGCTGGGGGTGCTGGTGATCGCGGAAGGCGTCACGCAAAAGCGCGAGGCCGAGACCCTGTTCGATCTCGGCCTCGACGGCGTTACGGGCCCCGGCGTGCGCAGCGAGTCGCAGGGCAGCGACGGCGAGTAGCCACGCTCGCCGTGCACCACAGCGGCGTCAAATGACGCCGCTGTCGCTATCGTCCATCAGACCCACGTCGTTGACCCGGCGGCGCAGATTCTGGCGCGTCAAGAGCTTGTCGCGGGCCGCATCGGGCAGGTCGGTGAAACTGATCAGCCCCTTGTTCATCAGCACCTCGATCACGTCCTCGAGCACCCGCACGAACTCGAGGTCGGATTCGCGTAGTTGATCGGTCTCTTCGATCACGACCTTGTTGCCTAGAAAAAGCGAGATTTCAAGCGAATCCGAGGCAACGTACTCCTTGCAATCCGCCGTGGCCTCGCGGCTGATCGTGACGATATTGCCGTCTTTATCGCGTTCTACATACATGCCTCTGCCCCTCCCCATGCGTACACCTTAAGCATAATTCATGCCCTCTAACGAGGCAAAAGCATTATTTCCATATTGATAAATTCGTCATCAACGACCTATCAATGCAGACAAAAAGGCCCCACCCGGCTCAACACCGAGTGGGGCCATTCAAGCGGCTATTACTGGTCGATATGGATCTGGCCGTTGTCGATCATGGACTGGATTAGACCCTCGCTGTACTCGACGCCTTGGAGCTTGATGATCTGATCGGCGTTGAAACCATCGACATCTTTGTCGATCTGGCCAGTCGAGCTGATATACAAGACGGTACCTTCGCCATCCTCCGTGGCATGTATAAAATCTGACCACTCGGATTCTTCACCATAATCATCACTCAGCAGGTCAGTGAGATCTAACCGGTCGCCCTCGCCATCCTCATCGAACTCATCCAAGGAGAAATCTGTCACCGTGTCGGTAGCGGGTGAATCAGAAGTTCCGCCATCGTTCAGGTTCCAGACGAAGGTGTCGGCTCCTGCGCCGCCGGTGAGTATATCGTCGCCTGGGCCGCCGATGAGCATGTCGTCACCGTCACCGCCGATGAGGGTATCGTCATTACTCGATCCGACGATCACGTCATCTCCATCATCCCCTTCAAGGAAATATCCCGGCCCCCCATCATTACCTACTAACGAGACTCCAATCACTTCAACATCCGTGGTATCTCCATCACCATCAGTTACCGAAATATTGAAATCTAAGTCATCCCCTTCAATTACAGTGGTCGAGCCGAAAGTTAAGTTAGACAAAGTAAACTGACCGCCAGTAGAAGAGAAAGTTCCGGATGCATTGTCTACATCAAACGACCCTTCGTCACTTTTAGTTGCACGGAGAGTAAGTTTGTCAAAACCGCCACTGTCAGGCAGTTCAAATAGTAAACTTTCACCACCCTCGCTTAATAGAACATGTGATGTATACGTATCACCTGTCTCTGAGTTTACTGCAGTCCATTCGAGTACCAGCTGACCACCGGAGTCGCGAACAGTATCAAGCCCAAAGGCATTGACAGCTTCCTTGAAATCAAAATAGACCTCATCACCCTCACCAAATTGATTTGAACCGATACCAATCCCTTGCCCTGAAGGATTAATAGATTCACTGCCGGACACAAATACATCTGCATTTTCATCAAGAGAATCTTGCCCCCTATTGAAGCTCCACAAGCCCGTTTCGTTATTATAGCCCACTACGTCATGATTACCTGAGCGAACACTTCCCAGATTCGCTGTAATGGTGTCAGTTTGGGGATTAACCAGCTCAAACGTGTAGCTTCCATCCTGCCTGATGTAGAAAGTGAAATATATCTCCCCTTCAACGTTCGCTTCAGCTCCAGCATTCTCTCTGGCGACGAGCAGCACTTCGCCATCTAAAAGGCTGAAATCATTTTCCAGATCATCTGGCAAAGAGTCACCGGCATTAAAAATGAAGTAGCTAAAGCCATCTGGGGCTATGCCATCAATATTAATTTGTCCTAGTCCATCACCACCTGGATTGAGATCAAATTTTCCTTCTGCAACTCCCGTTTCACCAGCGGCGAGAATGATATTCTGAAGAGAATCAATTTCAGGGCCGTCGTCCTCGAACTCCATCAGTGCGCCGAGGTTGAAGGCGTCGGTGGTGTAGTCGATATCATCACCGTCGCCATCCTCAGCCACGATGCTCGCCGTCAGGGTGACCAGGCCGTCCAGTGCCTTCACCGCATCGGCATTGTCCGTGTCACTGTGATCGATCGGCAGTTCCTGGCTCAGCAGCAGACTCAGCTCACCTTCGACCTCGGTGATTTCAAGTGTGAAGACCGTCTGCTGGTCATCACCTGCGCCAATCGTGGCGGTCAGGGTCTGGCCGTCCTCGCTCACGCTCAGGGTGATCGGTTGGCCACCGCTCGCAAGCGTCGGCGAGTTATCGTCACCCTCATTCGCCGCAAGCCTGTAGCTCTTGGTCACCGGGCCTTCGCCGTCACCGCCGAAGTTGATGTCGGCAAAACTCACCACGCTGGACAGGGCCACCGACGACGTGCTGGTCCCGCCATTCAGGGTCTCCGCATCCTGGACACGCAGGGCGGCAACCTCACTAAAGTCAATGACGATCGGCTCTGCACCGTCGTCCACCACGAAGCTCGGGCCGTCGTCCTCGAACTCCATCAGTGCGCCGAGGTTGAAGGCGTCGGTGGTGTAGTCGATATCATCACCGTCGCCATCCTCAGCCACGATGCTCGCCGTCAGGGTGACCAGGCCGTCCAGTGCCTTCACCGCATCGGCATTGTCCGTGTCACTGTGATCGATCGGCAGTTCCTGGCTCAGCAGCAGACTCAGCTCACCTTCGACCTCGGTGATTTCAAGTGTGAAGACCGTCTGCTGGTCATCACCTGCGCCAATCGTGGCGGTCAGGGTCTGGCCGTCCTCGCTCACGCTCAGGGTGATCGGTTGGCCACCGCTCGCAAGCGTCGGCGAGTTATCGTCACCCTCATTCGCCGCAAGCCTGTAGCTCTTGGTCACCGGGCCTTCGCCGTCACCGCCGAAGTTGATGTCGGCAAAACTCACCACGCTGGACAGGGCCACCGACGACGTGCTGGTCCCGCCATTCAGGGTCTCCGCATCCTGGACACGCAGGGCGGCAACCTCACTAAAGTCAATGACGATCGGCTCTGCACCGTCGTCCACCACGAAGCTCGGGCCGTCGTCCTCGAACTCCATCAGTGCGCCGAGGTTGAAGGCGTCGGTGGTGTAGTCGATATCATCACCGTCGCCATCCTCAGCCACGATGCTCGCTGTCAGGGTGATCAGGCCGTCCAGTGCCTTCACCGCATCGGCATTGTCCGTGTCACTGTGATCGATCGGCAGTTCCTGGCTCAGCAGCAGACTCAGCTCACCTTCGACCTCGGTGATTTCAAGTGTGAAGACCGTCTGCTGGTCATCACCTGCGCCAATCGTGGCGGTCAGGGTCTGGCCGTCCTCGCTCACGCTCAGGGTGATCGGTTGGCCACCGCTCGCAAGCGTCGGCGAGTTATCGTCACCCTCATTCGCCGCAAGCCTGTAGCTCTTGGTCACCGGGCCTTCGCCGTCACCGCCGAAGTTGATGTCGGCAAAACTCACCACGCTGGACAGGGCCACCGACGACGTGCTGGTCCCGCCATTCAGGGTCTCCGCATCCTGGACACGCAGGGCGGCAACCTCACTAAAGTCAATGACGATCGGCTCTGCACCGTCGTCCACCACGAAGCTCGGGCCGTCGTCCTCGAACTCCATCAGTGCGCCGAGGTTGAAGGCGTCGGTGGTGTAGTCGATATCATCACCGTCGCCATCCTCAGCCACGATGCTCGCCGTCAGGGTGACCAGGCCGTCCAGTGCCTTCACCGCATCGGCATTGTCCGTGTCACTGTGATCGATCGGCAGTTCCTGGCTCAGCAGCAGACTCAGCTCACCTTCGACCTCGGTGATTTCAAGTGTGAAGACCGTCTGCTGGTCATCACCTGCGCCAATCGTGGCGGTCAGGGTCTGGCCGTCCTCGCTCACGCTCAGGGTGATCGGTTGGCCACCGCTCGCAAGCGTCGGCGAGTTATCGTCACCCTCATTCGCCGCAAGCCTGTAGCTCTTGGTCACCGGGCCTTCGCCGTCACCGCCGAAGTTGATGTCGGCAAAACTCACCACGCTGGACAGGGCCACCGACGACGTGCTGGTCCCGCCATTCAGGGTCTCCGCATCCTGGACACGCAGGGCGGCAACCTCACTAAAGTCAATGACGATCGGCTCTGCACCGTCGTCCACCACGAAGCTCGGGCCGTCGTCCTCGAACTCCATCAGTGCGCCGAGGTTGAAGGCGTCGGTGGTGTAGTCGATATCATCACCGTCGCCATCCTCAGCCACGATGCTCGCCGTCAGGGTGACCAGGCCGTCCAGTGCCTTCACCGCATCGGCATTGTCCGTGTCACTGTGATCGATCGGCAGTTCCTGGCTCAGCAGCAGACTCAGCTCACCTTCGACCTCGGTGATTTCAAGTGTGAAGACCGTCTGCTGGTCATCACCTGCGCCAATCGTGGCGGTCAGGGTCTGGCCGTCCTCGCTCACGCTCAGGGTGATCGGTTGGCCACCGCTCGCAAGCGTCGGCGAGTTATCGTCACCCTCATTCGCCGCAAGCCTGTAGCTCTTGGTCACCGGGCCTTCGCCGTCACCGCCGAAGTTGATGTCGGCAAAACTCACCACGCTGGACAGGGCCACCGACGACGTGCTGGTCCCGCCATTCAGGGTCTCCGCATCCTGGACACGCAGGGCGGCAACCTCACTAAAGTCAATGACGATCGGCTCTGCACCGTCGTCCACCACGAAGCTCGGGCCGTCGTCCTCGAACTCCATCAGTGCGCCGAGGTTGAAGGCGTCGGTGGTGTAGTCGATATCATCACCGTCGCCATCCTCAGCCACGATGCTCGCCGTCAGGGTGACCAGGCCGTCCAGTGCCTTCACCGCATCGGCATTGTCCGTGTCACTGTGATCGATCGGCAGTTCCTGGCTCAGCAGCAGACTCAGCTCACCTTCGACCTCGGTGATTTCAAGTGTGAAGACCGTCTGCTGGTCATCACCTGCGCCAATCGTGGCGGTCAGGGTCTGGCCGTCCTCGCTCACGCTCAGGGTGATCGGTTGGCCACCGCTCGCAAGCGTCGGCGAGTTATCGTCACCCTCATTCGCCGCAAGCCTGTAGCTCTTGGTCACCGGGCCTTCGCCGTCACCGCCGAAGTTGATGTCGGCAAAACTCACCACGCTGGACAGGGCCACCGACGACGTGCTGGTCCCGCCATTCAGGGTCTCCGCATCCTGGACACGCAGGGCGGCAACCTCACTAAAGTCAATGACGATCGGCTCTGCACCGTCGTCCACCACGAAGCTCGGGCCGTCGTCCTCGAACTCCATCAGTGCGCCGAGGTTGAAGGCGTCGGTGGTGTAGTCGATATCATCACCGTCGCCATCCTCAGCCACGATGCTCGCCGTCAGGGTGACCAGGCCGTCCAGTGCCTTCACCGCATCGGCATTGTCCGTGTCACTGTGATCGATCGGCAGTTCCTGGCTCAGCAGCAGACTCAGCTCACCTTCGACCTCGGTGATTTCAAGTGTGAAGACCGTCTGCTGGTCATCACCTGCGCCAATCGTGGCGGTCAGGGTCTGGCCGTCCTCGCTCACGCTCAGGGTGATCGGTTGGCCACCGCTCGCAAGCGTCGGCGAGTTATCGTCACCCTCATTCGCCGCAAGCCTGTAGCTCTTGGTCACCGGGCCTTCGCCGTCACCGCCGAAGTTGATGTCGGCAAAACTCACCACGCTGGACAGGGCCACCGACGACGTGCTGGTCCCGCCATTCAGGGTCTCCGCATCCTGGACACGCAGGGCGGCAACCTCACTAAAGTCAATGACGATCGGCTCTGCACCGTCGTCCACCACGAAGCTCGGGCCGTCGTCCTCGAACTCCATCAGTGCGCCGAGGTTGAAGGCGTCGGTGGTGTAGTCGATATCATCACCGTCGCCATCCTCAGCCACGATGCTCGCCGTCAGGGTGACCAGGCCGTCCAGTGCCTTCACCGCATCGGCATTGTCCGTGTCACTGTGATCGATCGGCAGTTCCTGGCTCAGCAGCAGACTCAGCTCACCTTCGACCTCGGTGATTTCAAGTGTGAAGACCGTCTGCTGGTCATCACCTGCGCCAATCGTGGCGGTCAGGGTCTGGCCGTCCTCGCTCACGCTCAGGGTGATCGGTTGGCCACCGCTCGCAAGCGTCGGCGAGTTATCGTCACCCTCATTCGCCGCAAGCCTGTAGCTCTTGGTCACCGGGCCTTCGCCGTCACCGCCGAAGTTGATGTCGGCAAAACTCACCACGCTGGACAGGGCCACCGACGACGTGCTGGTCCCGCCATTCAGGGTCTCCGCATCCTGGACACGCAGGGCGGCAACCTCACTAAAGTCAATGACGATCGGCTCTGCACCGTCTTCCACCACGAAGCTCGGGCCGTCGTCCTCGAACAGCACCTGACCCGAGAGGTCATAGCTGATGCTATCGCTAGCCACGTCGCCGTCGTTGTCTATGACGATCAGCTCAGCGCCCAGGGTGATCAGCCCAGGATTGAGGGAAATGATCTGGCTGGGATCGTCATTATCAGGATGATCAATAGACTGAAATTGCTCCAGGGTGATGCGGTATTCACCATCCGACTCGCTTTCACCGGACGTGATGTAGAGAGCAAAGACAACGCCGCCCCCATTGGCTTCCCCTTCGCCTTGATCAGAGGACGAGAACTCGGGGTTAGTTGAGCCGATGATCGCTACGCTGCCGTTTGGCCCTTCGACCTCATGCAGATAAACGGTGTTACCACCTGACTCGAGCCCTGAATCTAGCGGGCCTGAGGATTCGCTAGCGTTGTTGAGGCTCAGCGAGTAGGACCAAGTCTCGGAGCCGAGGCCATCGGCACCGGCCTGAACATTGGCCCCAAAGAACTTGGAGAGATCGCGAGTATTGACCAGCACCTGCTCTGGATTATCGGCCAGTGCGGCGAGCTGGGGACTGAAATCGCCGCGTGGCTCCTGAACCTCAGGACGCACTCCTTCTTCACCGCCGCCGAATAGCGGCGTCAAGTCAGCGTCTGACGTGGTCAGGGTGAAGCTCTCGATACCCTCGTTGGCGAACACCTCAACGCTGGGCGCGTCATCGAGAATAGTGATCTCAAGGCTGTTCGACGCCGTATTGCCACCGCCGTCGGTGACCGTATAGACGAGGCTGGCCAGAGCTTCATCGGTGCCCTCTTCATGCAGCAGGTTGTTGGCCAGGGTAATGGTGAACTCGCCTGTCTGCGGGTCGATCTGGATCTGGAACAGGAACGGCTCGTCGGGGTTGCTACCTTGTACGCGCTCGTTGGAGGCGGTCAGGGTGTTGCTGCCAGCATCCCAGTCGAGGTTGAAGCTCTCTTGACCGATGCTGATCGTCTGGCCGTCCATGCCGGCAAAACCAATATTGCCAGCACCAAGCGGGCCAAAGCTGAAGTCGATGGTGCCGTTCGCCGTCACGCTGGTGAAACCGGTTGGGCTTGTGCTGTTCGTATCGAGGGAGAGCGCCATCGGAGTGGGCCCCTCGATCGGAGGCCGATCGCCTGACAGCAGTGCAGACTCCGCGAGCGAAATGCTGGCCGCCCCAGCAATCGGGTTGCCCTCTACAGGCGCCTCCGGCTCATCCGCCACCGGCTCGGCATCCACCGGCGCTGGCTCGCCCTGGGCGGTAATGAACTCGGCGCCCTGCACTGAGCCGAATTCGAAGGCCAGCGGGTCAACGCCTTCGGTGATCCGCGCTAGGCGCACGAAGCCGTGGCCGCCGTCGGCGGCACCGCCGCCGCCGGCACCGGCCGCGGTAGCGTCGAGTACGTCGAGCAGGTCGATGTCGTCATCGTCGATGGCGGCGAGCAGCGCCTCCAGGTCGGCATCCGTGGCTTCGCTATCGGCGACGTCGACCGGGGCGTTGACGTCGACATCCGGGGTCATGGCAATTTCCTGACCGCCGCTGATGGTGGTCGGGTCGAGACCATCGTGGAAGTCGAGCTGCACGCTGCCATTATCGGAGGTGACCAGCATCTCGCCTTCGACGAGGGTGTCGCCGACGCTGAGTTCGCGCAGGTTGCCGTCTGGGTCACGCGCCCAGGCCTGACCGGTGATAGAGAGGACGGTTGCAATTGCCATGATCTGTTCCTTTCTGCGTAGTCATGCCACCGGCCTGGAACGGCGGCAGCGTTTTTATCGGGCTATTTTGTCGGGCTATGACATCAGGCTAGGAGAGGCAAAGCAGGAAAAACATAGTACCGATGGACAGGTAACCTGATGTAAATGTCCGACGCCTGTCGTCAGGCGTCGGTGGTGGTCTCGCTACGCTGCGTCAGCAGCAGGATCAGCTGCATGCGGTCGCGCACCTTGAGCTTGCGAAATACCGCGCCGAGGTGTGCCTTGACGGTGCGGTCGGTGATCTCCATGTCGCGGGCGACTTCCTTGTTGCTCTTGCCCGAGGCCACCGCCAGCGCCACCGCGCGCTCGCGCTCGGTGAGGACGCCCAGCGCCTCTTCACGAATGCGCGCCTCGCCGCCCAGGGCACGGAAGGTCGAGCCGACCACCTGGGCCATCAGCTCGGGCCATACCCAGATGCCCTGGTTGGCGGTCACCACCTCGATCTGCTTCAGCAGCGGCGCCGGAGAGATGGCGTGGGCGTAGCCCCGGGCGCCGGCGTTGAGGGCCTGGAAGGCCTCCACCGAGCTGGGCGCATAGGAGAGCACCACCAACACCGCACCGCGCTGGGAGAGGGTCTGCACCAGGCCGCCCCAACCCTCCAGCTGGCTTACCACCCACACGTGGTCGCCGGCGCTGGCCTGGGCGCGGGCCTGCTGCGGTGTGCAGAGGCGCAGGTGCGGGAAGGCCTCCTTCCAGCGCGGAATATCATCGAGTCCCTGGCAGACGAAAAGGTGTTGTTTCATGCGTTAGCGCTCGGTCAAGGCGTTACTGGTGCCGCGCAGGATCGGCTTGAGCAGGTACTCCATGACGGTGCGTTTGCCGGTCATGATGTCCACCTGCGCCGTCATCCCGGGGATGATCGCCAGATCGTCCTGGTCGGCGAAGCCGCCCTCCAGGGTTCTCACCCGCACCAGATAGAAGGTGTTGTCGTTGTCGTCGGTAATGGTATCGGCGCTGATATGATCCAGCTCCGCCTCGAGGCCACCGAAGATCGAGAAGTCGTAGGCGGTCAGCTTGATGGTGGCCGGCTGGCCGGGGCGCAGGAAGGCGATATCCTGCGGGGCGATTCGCGCCTCCACCAGCAGCTGGTCGTCGGTGGGTACGATCTCGACCACGTCCTGACCGGGCTGGGCCACGCCGCCCAGGGTGGTGATGTGCATGCGCTGCACCACCCCGGCCACCGGCGCGCGCACCTCGGCTAGCCGCACCCGGTCCTCGAGGCCGGTGCTCGACTCGTCCAGTGCCGAGAGCTCGCCCAGCGCATCGGCCAGCGAGTCGCGCCACTCGCCGCGCCGCTCGAGGGTCACCTCGCGCAGCTGGGCCTCGGCCTCCTCTACTGCAGCCTCGAGCCTGGCGACCTGGGAGCCGGCCTGGCTGCGGTCGCCTTGGGCCCGCGACACCTCGCGCTCGAGGCGCAGCACCTCGACCTCGGAGACGGCCCCCGAGCCGAGCAGCGGCCGGGTCAGGTTGAGCTCCTGGCTGGCCATGCTCAGCTCGCGGCTGGCGGTGCTCAGCCGCGATTCGGCTTCGTTGAGCTCCTCCTGGCGCTGACGCAGGCGGTCGCGGGCGATGCTCTCGACCTCGCGCAGCTCGTCGCGGCGGCTCTCGTACAGCTCGCGCTCCTGGGCGACGATATCCGGGGCCTCGGCGGCCAGCTCGTCGGAGGGCGAGAACGGCGACCCGGTGATCAGCGCCTGCAGCCGGGCGATGCGCGCCTGCAGCGACAGCGCCCGGGCGCGGTTCTCGCGGAAGCTCGACACGAAGCGGGTCGGGTCGATGCGCATCAGCAGCTCGCCGGCCTCGACCATCTGCCCCTCGCGGACCAGAATCTCCTGCACCACGCCGCCGTCGAACGACTGCACCTTCTGCAGCTGCTGGGCGGGAATCACCCGCCCGGTGCCGCGGGTGACCTCGTCGATCTGGGCGAAGTACGACCAGGTGATCAGCGCCGCCAGGGCCAGCAGCACCGTGTACAGGAAGCCGCGGGCGCGTATCGGGTCCTGCTGCATGCGCGCCCAGTCGGCGTCGCTGGCCCAGTCGCGGTTGAGGTGCGCCGACGACACGCGGCGGGCGAACAGGCGGTCGATGAGCGGCCGAAACGGCCGGCCGCCGCCCTCGGAGAGCCGCCCGATGGCCTCGAAGCCCTGCTGTTCGGCGGTTTTGGTACTCGCCTTGCTCATCAGTTGGCTCTCCCGATCTGCCCGCTACGCAGGGCGTCGACCACCTTGTCCTTGGGTCCGTCGGCGACGATCTTGCCGCTGTCGACCACCACGATGCGATCGACCAGCGACAGCAGCGACGTGCGATGGGTGACCACGATCATGGTCTTGGCCGCGGCGTACTCGGCGAGGCGATTCTTGAAGGCCTCTTCGCTTGCGTGGTCCATGGCGCTGGTCGGCTCGTCGAGCAGCAGGATTTGCGGGTCGTGGACCACCGCCCGGGCAATCGCCACGCCCTGACGCTGGCCGCCAGAGAGCATCTGGCCGCGCTCGCCCACCGGCAGGTCGACGCCGTGGGGATGGGCGTTGACCATCTCGCCGATGCCGCTGATCTCCAGCGCCTGCAGCAGCGCCTCGTCCTCGACCCCTTCGCTGCCGCCGCCGGCCACCACGTTTTCGCGCAGCGAGCCGTAGAACAGGCTGACGTCCTGGGGCACGTAGCCAATGTGCCGGCGCAGCTCGATGGGGTCGAACTGACGGATATCCACGCCGTCGAGCAGCACCGCGCCGCTGGTCGGCTGGTAGAGGCCCAACATCAGCTTGTTGAGGGTCGACTTGCCCGAGCCGACCCGGCCGAGCAGCGCGACCTTCTCGCCGGGCTTGATCTTGAGCGAGATGTCGCGAATCGCATCGCGCTCCTCGTCGGGGTAGCGCAGCGTGATGCGGTTGAGCTCCACCTCGCCGCTCACCACAGGCCGGGCAACGAAGGACTTGCCCTCGGGGCGCTCCACCGGCTTGTCCATCACCCCGTTGAGCGACTCCAGCGCGGTCGACGACTGGTGATACTGGGCGAGCAGCGCCGCGGCCTGGCTGACCGGCGCCATGGCCCGCGACGACAGCAGGTAGGCGGCGATCAGCCCACCCTGGCTGAGGTCGCCCTCGATGATCAGGTAGACGCCGACGATGATCACCGCCACCGCCACGGTGTGCTGAGCCCACAGCGCCACGCTCGACACCGACGAACTGATCAGCCGCAGCTGCGCCGAGGTGCGCGACAGGAACGCCGTGGTCTTCTCCCACAGCGCCTGCAGGCGGCTCTCGGCGCGCAGCGTCTTGACCGTCTCGAGGTTGCCCAGCGACTCCACCAGGGTGGCGTTGCGCTGCGCGCCGACCCGCCAGGTGGTCTCGGAGAGCTCGTGCAGCTTGCTCTGGGCGGCCAGCGCGTAGAGCAGCACGAACAAGATTCCCACCGCGATGGGGATCGCCAGCGGCACGCCGATGATGGCGATGATCGCCACGAACATCAGCACGAACGGCAGATCGACCAGCCCCACCACCGTGGCCGAGCCGATGAAGGCGCGCACCGACTCGAACGACTGCAGGGTGGCGGCGAACGAGCCGGTGGAGGCCGGCCGCGCCTCGAGGCGCATGCCCAGCACCCGCTGCATGATCGACGCCGACAGCTTGACGTCGGCACGGCTCGCCGCCAGGTCGACGAAGGCGTTGCGCATCAGCCGCAGCGCCAGGTCGAAGCACAGCACCACGAAGATCCCCGCGGCCAGCACCCACAGCGTCTCGGTGGCCTGGTTGGGGACCACCCGGTCGTAGACGTTCATCACGAACAGCGGCATGGCCACCGCGAACAGGTTGATCATCACCGAGCCGATGATCACGTCGCGATACAGCCGGCGGTTCTCGCGGATCACGCCCCAGAACCAGTGGCGGGACTTCTGCTTGTTGACCTCGGGGCCGCGGGCATCGAAGCGGAACTTGGGCCGCGCGTAGATCACCCGCCCGCTGTAGCGCGCCTGCAGCTCGTCGAGGCCGACCTCGGTGGCCGCCTCGCCAAGCTCGGGAAAGATCACCCGCGCCGTGCGCGACTTGACGTCGAGCGACACCAGCACACAGGCGCGGCCCGGCTCGAGCAGCACCACCACCGGCATCAGCGCCGGGTTGAGCTGCACCAGCCGCGAGCGGGCATGGCGGGCGGCGAGCCCGGCACGCGACGCCGCGCGAGGGAACACCCCCGGGGTCAGCCTACCCTCTTCCAGCGGCAGGCCGGCCACCAGCGCATCGCGGCCCATCTCCTGGTCGTGCGCGCGTGCCACCACGCGCAGGCACTCAAGCAGGTCATCCTGCGGCGGCGGCTGGCGCTCCGCCTCTACGGCATATTTGGCATCGCTGGTCACGGTTGCCCCTTCACCCCTGTTGATTCATTCCCACCTGCGGCTCGGGCACTGTGACGTTCATGTCGCTCTATGGACAACGCGCCCTCAAGAGGGGTTATCGGCCGAGATCAGATACGCTTCAGCAAAGCCCAGCCCGGCGACCCGGCTACGCAGGGTCTCGGCCTCGGACTGGGCCACCGGACCCAACTGGAGACTATACAGCCGGCCGCCGTTGCGCACCCGCACCGGGCTACCCAGCTCGGCACTGAGCTGCGCCTCGAGCTCGGCGGCACGCTCGGCGGAGCTCACCGCCACCACCTGCACCAGCGAGTCCGCCGGCGCCTCGGGCAGCGCCGTGTCGGCCAGGCTATCGGCCGGCGCCGCGGCGACGCTGATCGACGCCACTTCCTGCTCCCAGCGCAGCGCCGGCGCCTCAACGGCAGGCGCCTCGGCCACGGCCGCCGGGGCCTCGGGGGCCGGGCGCTCGAGGCTCCAGCGCTCGCTGAGGTCGCGGCTGCGCAGCGGGGTGCCGGTCATGTCGAGGTTCTCACCGTTGGTTTCCAGGGTGACCTCGACGCGGCGGTTCTGGCGGCGCCCGTCGGCGGTGTCGTTGCTGGCCACCGGGTTGTTGGAGCCGTAGCCGCGGCTCTCCAGCAGCCCCGGCGACACGCCCTGGGAAGCCAGGTAGTCGGCCACGCTGCGCGCCCGCGCCTCGGACAGCGGGTCGTTGATGGCATCGCTGCCGGTGCTGTCGGCGTGACCGGCGATGAATACCCGCGCCAGGTCGTCACGCTGGCGGATCTGCACCGCCAGCTCGTTGAGCTCGCCGCGTGCCGCAGCGCTCAGCTCGGCGCTATTGACCGCGAACAGGGCATCGGCGCTGATGGTCACGTCTGGCGCACGGGTTGGCGCCGACACGCTCAGGTCGCCGGTCAGGTCTTCGAGGGTGAAGCCCGCCGGGCCCTGGGCCGGGCAGATATCGTCGGCGTTGATGGTGACGCCGTCGCTGGAGAGCTCGGCCAGGCTAGGGGTGTCGTCACGCATCACGCCCAATGCCGGCATCAGCTTGCCCATCGCCGCCAGGGTGCGGGCATCGGCAATCGCCACGTCATACTCGGCGTTGATGTAGGCACGGCTGGCCTCGAAGTACTCGTTCTCACTGTCGAGCACGTCGAGCAGCGTACGCTGGCCGATATCGAACTGCTGCTGGTAGGCGCCGCGCACCCGGTCGATGGACTGGCGGTGCTCATTGAGGTACTGCATCTGCTCGCGCAGCCGCTGGGTGTCGTTGTAGGCGATCTGGGTAGTCTGACGCAGATTGACGCACTCGACGTCGCGCAGGTCGATGGACTGCTCGACCAGGTCGCTGGCGCGGCGGAACGAGGCGCGGTCGCTGCCACCGCGGTAGAGGTTCATGGTCGCCACCAGCTCGGCGACGTGCTGGTCACGACGGCCGGTGAAGTCGCTCTGGTTGTTGGTCCCGGTGCGGGCGCGGAACTCCAGGCGCGGCTGGAACGCCGAGCGGGTGCCGGCCTGCTCGGCGCGGGCCGATTCGATGTTCTCGATGGCGGCGTGGAAGTTGGGGTTGCCCTCGTAGGCCATGCGTACCGCGTCGTTGACCGACGGCGGCAGCTCAGCGTCCAACGACGGCGCCGGCGCCAGGCTCTCGGCCGGCAGGTCGCCGACCAGGCGCTGGTAGCGCGAGCTGACGTCGTGAAGGTTGGAGGCTTCGGTCATCAGGTTGGACTCGGCCAGCGCCAGGCGCCCGCTGATCTGCTCCAGGTCGACCCGTCGCCCAGCGCCGGAACCGACGCGCTCCTCGATCTGATTGAAGACGCGCATGTGCTCGCGGTAGTTGTCCCGCGCCAGCTCCACCAGCTCGCGATAGCGGCGCACGTCCTGGTAGGCTCGCGCGGCTTCCAGCGCCACCTCTTCGCTGGCCCCCAACAGCTCGTAGTAGCGCACCAGCTTGGCGCGGTCGAGGCGCTCGACCTCGCTGCGGGTGGCGAAACCGTCGTAGATCATCTGGGTCAGCGACAGCTCGGCGAAGTCGGTGTCGAAGGTGCCGCGGCCGTCGCCTTCGCGTCGCTCTCGGCCAATGCCGGCAGTGACATCGACGCTCGGCAGGTAACCGCCGCGGGCGATATCGACTTCATTGGTCGAGGCACGAAAGCCGTTGTAGGCCGCGCGCACCTCGGGGTTGGTCGACACCGCACGCTGCACCACTTCGCGCAGATCGCTGCTGCCCGGCGACGACATCCCGGCCAGGCCACTCGGCGCCTGGGCGGCGGCCGGCAGCGCGAACCCGGCGAGCAGCGCCAGGGTGGTCACCTGGGTGGCGGTGTGGCGGATCATGGAAGGAAACCGACGGCGAAAGCCCGGGGCGCTGAATGATGTCATGGATCCTACTCCCTTGCGTATGACGCGGCGCCGGCTTCAGCCAGCGCCACTGTTTGCTTGTTATGGTTAGCGGCGCGTGATCCACGAGCCACTATGCGCGCGCCTTGCGGGCGACACTAAGCATTTATTTGTAATCAAGCGTAACCGAGATTAGTGGATTGTCCAATGCTTTTACTGCCCCTGAGAGCTAAGAGATATAGGACAGTTTTTGTAGGAGATCTCTTACACGAAAAAGCCACCCTCACCCGCGTCATGCGGCCACCTGCTGTGCTATCGTCTGGCTAAGCGCGCAGCCCGGCTGCGCCGACCTCGCCAACCGCATGACAGGGCTTGCACATGTCCGCATCCGAGATCCACAAGACCCGCGTGATCAATGAGCTGCGCGGCTTCATCAAGAAAATGCTGCAGGAGCCGGCGATCCTCGAACAGTCGCTGGCCATCGCGCGCCGCCACGCCGACCTCAACGAGCGCGACATGCTCGCCGGCATCGCCCGCGAGATCAGCGACACCACCAGCGTGCACATCCCCGACGACCCGGCCGAGCACTCCGACGCCGACCGGCTGTTTCTGGAACTGTTGAAGGAGGTGATCAGCGAAGAGCAGGCGCTCTATTGAGGCCGCCCGCAACGAGGCAGCACGCGAAGACGTACGCCGACGATTGACGCAGCGCCGCCAGTCACAAGCAGTGACTCGATGTCACAGGGAACTGGCGGCCAAGCAGGGAAACGACCATGACCAAGATGACCCGGGGGGCAGTCCCCCTTGCAATGGCGTGGGTGCTGCTCGCCAGCCCCCCACTGCTGGCCGCCGAGCTCGCCCCCAGCGAGCGCGCGCCCTCCCGGGACAGCTCCCCGGTCCTCACCCTCGAGAACGGCGACCGGGAGCAGCGGCTGTCGCTGGCCGAGATCGAGACGCTGCCGCTCTACGCCGTCGAGATGGCGCACCCCGAAGGGCTGGAGGGCGAGTTCCTCGGCGTACTGCTGAATGACTTCCTGGCCGCCCACGACCTCGACCAGCACCAGCGGCTGCGCTTTATCGCCCGCGACGACTACACCGTGTTCCTGAGCCCCGACGAGCGCGACGAGAAGACCTACCTGCTGGTGACCCGCCTCGACGGCGAGCCGATACCCGACCACCAGCATGGCCCGCTGATGCTCACGGTACCCGCCGACATCGAGGCGGTGCACGACGGCAGCGAGCCGTTGAGCAAGTGGATCTGGTCGATCACCACCCTGCGCGCCCGCTGAGTCACCTATGCGCCTACCCCGTCTGACGCAGCAACGGTTATTGCCGCTGTGCCTGCTGTTCGCGCTGCTCGGCGCGCTGCTGATCGGCACCGCCTGGAGCTTCGCCAACAACGCCGGCCGCCATCTCGGCGCCGACTACCTGGGCTTTGCCAGCGAAGTGGTGCGCGGCCAGCAGGACAACCTCTACATCCAGCAGGCCATCGAGGGCCTGGTGGAGAACCCCGAGCCCCTCCACCAGCAGCAGGCGCTGGATCGGCTGTGGATCATCGCCACCCGCCAGAGCAGCATCAACCAGTACCTGTCGCGCAGCGCCCTGCCGGCGCACGACTACCAGCACATCCTCGACGAGTATCGCGTGCTCGACCGCCTGCTCAGGGAAGCCGAGCCGCTGCTGGCCAACAGCCTGCACAACCCGCAGCGCCTGGAGCGGCTCGAGACGCTCAGCGAGCAGCTCGATGACAGCCTGGCCTTCATCTACAGCGAGCTGCACCATCTGGTGTTCAACGCCGCCGCCGACCAGCAGCGGCTGATGCAGCGCCTGACGCGCTGGATCGTCGCCCTGGCGCTGCTGGTCATGGTGGTGATCGCCGCGCTGATGGCGGCGCTGTTCAAGATCATGCGCCAGAAGCAGCAGGTCGAGGCGCTCAGCGTCACCGACGAACTCACCGGCCTCAACAACCGCCGCGCGCTGCTCGACCAGGCCAGCCGGCTGTTCGCCCAGAGCACCCGCAGCGGCGCGCCGATCAGCCTGGCGCTGATCGACATCGACCACTTCAAGCAGGTCAACGATGAGCACGGCCACCCCACCGGCGACCGCATTCTGGTCGCCCTGGGCAGCCTGCTCAGGGACGTGGTGCGCCGCGCCGACGTGGTGGCGCGCATCGGCGGCGAGGAGTTCTGCGTGCTGATGCCCGCCACCGACGCCGCCGGCGCCGCCGAGCTGTGCGAGCGGCTGCGCCGCGCGGTGGCCGAGCACGCCTTCCGCGGCGCCCCCGGCAAGGCCGAGGCACTGACTATCACCATCAGCGCCGGCGTCACCACCAGCCGCACCGACATCGCCCCGCCCGACAACAGCTTCGCCGCCCTCTACCCCCGCGCCGACCAGGCCCTCTACCTGGCCAAGCAGAATGGGCGAAATCGCGTCGAGGCCGGGTAGGCACAGGGAGTGGCGCCAAGGCAGGGGCCTTCTCTCGCTTGGCGTGGCCCGGGACTGATCCGGGGATAGGCCTGCGAGAAGGCGCTGTAAACCCATCCCTGGGCGCTACCTTGCGCCCTGCTGCGCTCTCGCATCCTGCTCCGCTTGCAGGACCGGTGCTGGCCATCCATGGCCAGCCCGTTCGGAGCAGTGCTCCTCACCCATGGCGCAAACCTTCTCTTCGACCTATCCCCGGCGTCCCTTGCTGGGCGCTGGGCGCTGGGCGCTGGGCGCTGGCTTAGTACACCACCCCGCGCAGGATCTCGTAGACCACCTCGTTGGCGATATCGACGAGGATGGCGTCTTCGCCGGCCTGGCGCCATTCGTAGCCGTCGTAGCGGGGGAGCTGGCCGTGCAGGCGGTCGTCGAAGCGCTTGGCGATGCCCGGGGGCAGCGGCTTGCCGCGCTCGAGGTTCTTGCGGATGCCCGGCGGCAGGTCGGCGTCGCGGCTGACGTACTCGCGGTTGTCCTCGAAGATACGGCGGATCACCCGCTCCTCGAGGCTCGGGCCGTCGCGCCAGTTGTCGCGGCTGCGCCGGTCGCTGTCGCGGCGCTCGCCTCGCTCGCTATGGTAGCGCCGCTCGCGGTCGCCCCACTCACCGCGGCGCTCGTCACCACCCCGCGCCTCCTGCTGCTGGCGACGCTGGCCCTGGCCCTGCCCTTGTGAAGCGCCCTGCCCCTGGCCCTGGGCCAGATAAATATCAGGCGCCGCGCCCGGCTGCGCCGCCAGCGGCGACGCCCCCAGCGCCAGGGTCAGCGCCCCCGCCGCCAGCCACGGCCAGCGGTACGAACGGTTGGCAAGCATCGACATGGCAAGCTCCTTGGATTGCGGGTTTGGGAATAGCGTAGCGGGGAATGGTGCAAGGGGTGTGGAGATGGATGCAGGATGGGAAAAGAAAAGGCCGGCGAGCGCCGGCCGAATATTTAGTCAATATGTTATGGGTTAGCCTCTGGAGCATTAGCACCTTGTGTGCAATTACTAATATTCACCGTTGCCTCTTCAATTGATGTGCTACATGACCATCCTGCATCACCACGGGTATAGGCTATGAAATCCGTAGCATCTAATGCGGCCGGCACACCAACACCACTGAATGTGAATATAATAGAAGGATTATCATCTTCTTCATTTAAAAAGCTTACAACACCTTTTTCATTAAAATCCTCAGGAACTCCAATATAACCTTCATCGGCACCCGGAGTGGGGTTAGTCACAAGCTCTCTGCCGTTAAGAACGTGATCTTCAGCTTGTGTCAAAGTTCCTCGAATACTAGCAATAATTGAATTTACTTCGCTTCTAAGAACATAATCCTGATATCTTGGAATCGCAATGGCCGCCAAAATCCCGATAATCGCCACCACGATCAGCAGTTCGATCAGGGTAAAACCGCCCTGGCCGGCCTTGCCCTTGACAGGCTGTTTGGTCATTTGATTCTTCATTTTTCTACCCCTTCCGGTTGCCCTTGCGTATTGGTTGGCGCCTTGGCCGTTTGATCTACCGTCACATGCTCTGAAAAGCCCACCACTTTCCTAGGCTGTGCCCGAAAACTGGCTGCGCTCGCCGACATTTCAGACATAGCCTAGGCCACAAGCTGACGGCCTACTTGCCTGGCGCTTGCGGCTGGGCGCTTTAAGCTCGCCGCTACCCGCCTCACACCCGCGCACTACCATCTTCATCTTACATCCTAGCCCACTTACCACCCCGGACCATCCATTGAGTAGGGCAATTTTTCAACGTTATTTGCCATTCCGCTCATGCCGCCTGCCTGGCGCCGGCGGCTGGGCGTTGGGCGTTTAACGCTGACACTTTGTTACACTAGTTTACCTTTGGCCGCGGGACAACCCCCTGACACCATTTTGTTAGGGGGTTTGGTACCGGCGCCGAGCTGTAAGCGCCAAGCGCCAAGCGAGGGATGCCGGGGGCAGGCCGGAGAGAAGGTTTGCGCCATGGATGGCGCAAGGTAGCGCCCAGGGATGGGTTTACAGCGCCTTCTCGTAGACCTGCCGCCGGATCAGTCCCGAGCGGGGCCGGGGTAGACGCTGGTGTAAGGGGCCGGCAGCGCTGCTTGCTGCAATCGCGACTGAAGTCGCTCCCACACGGGAGACGGCACCAAGCGAGGGACGCCGGCGGCAGGCCGGAGAGAAGGTTTGCGCCATGGGTGAGGAGCACTGCTCCGAACGGGCTGGCCATGGATGGCCAGCACCGGTCCTGCAAGCGGAGCAGGATGCGAGAGCGCAGCAGGGCGCAAGTTAGCGCCCAGGGATGGGTTTACAGCGCCTTCTCGTAGGCCTGCCGCCGGGAAGTCCCGAGTGGAGCCGGGGTAGGCGCTGGTGTAAGGGCCGGCAGCGCTGCGCGCTGCAATCGCGACTGAAGTCGCTCCCACACTGAAGACGGCGCTGAGCTGAGCACTTTTGATGGCTTTTCATGGCTTTCTTCAACCCCAATCAAGAGTAGACTGGTAATAACGCTTGCGATATCGAGACATCCCATGACCGATGCCCTGCCCCCCGGCACCCTGCCCGACGCCCCGCCCACCCGCCTTCGCGGCATCGCCGGGCGGCTGGTCGAGGAGGGCCTGCTCTCCGCGCCCGCGGCCAGCCGCGCCGAGCAGGAAGCCCGCGAGGAAGAGGTCTCGATGATGCAGCACCTGGTCGAGAGCGGCTTGGTCACCCCGCGCCAGGCGGCGATGGCCGCGGCCTGGGAGTACGGCCTGCCGCTGCTCGACCTCGACGCCCTGCGCATCGACAGCCTGCCGCCGGCCGACGAAATGCCCGAAGCGCTGCTGCGCAAGCTCGGCGTGATGCCGCTGACGCGCAACGAACGCAGCGTCACGGTGGCGGTGCCCTACCCCTCCACCCTGGCCAAGCTCGACGAACTGCAGTTTGCCCTGGGTATCTCGGTGGAGGGCGTGCTGGCGCCGCTGGACCAGCTGGCCCCGGCGCTGGAGAACTACCTCAGCCAGGTCGGCCAGGGCGACATGATGGAGGGCCTCGACGACGCCGACGAAGCGCTCGAGGGCCTCGCCTACGACGAGTACGACCCCGCCGACGACAGCGCCGTCACCGCCAGCAGCGACGACGCCCCGGTGGTGCGCTTCGTCAACAAGGTGCTGCTCGACGCCATAAAGCGCGGCGCCTCGGATATCCACTTCGAGCCCTACGAGTCGAGCTACCGCATCCGCCTGCGCATCGACGGCATTCTGCTCGAGGCCGCGCGGCCGCCGTTCGGCATGCGCACGCGGATCGCCGCGCGCCTCAAGGTCATGGCGCGGCTGGACATCTCCGAGCGGCGCCTGCCCCAGGACGGCGCCATCAAGCTGCGTCTCTCCAAGCAGCGCTCCATCGACTTTCGCGTCAACTCGCTGCCCACGGTGTACGGCGAGAAGATCGTGCTGCGGATCCTCGACCCGGCCTCGGCGCAGCTCGGCATCGACGCGCTGGGCTTCACCCCCGAGCAGCGCGAGCTCTACGAGGAGGTGCTGGCCGAGCCCCAGGGCATGATTCTGGTCACCGGCCCCACCGGCAGCGGCAAGACGGTGACGCTCTACACCGGCATCAATATCCTCAATACCACCGAGCGCAATATCTCCACCGCCGAAGACCCGGTGGAGCTCAAGGTGCCGGGGGTCAACCAGGTCAACGTGCACACCAAGATCGGCCTCGACTTCGCCAGCGCCCTGCGCGCCTTCCTGCGCCAGGACCCGGATATCGTCATGGTCGGCGAGATCCGCGACCTGGAGACCGCCGAGATCGCCGTCAAGGCCTCGCAGACCGGCCACCTGGTGCTCTCCACGGTGCACACCAACTCCGCCGCCGAGACCCTCACGCGACTCTCCAACATGGGCGTGGCGGCGTTCAATATCGCAAGCTCGGTGAGCCTGATCATCGCCCAGCGGCTGGCGCGCAAGCTCTGCGCGCTGTGCAAGGAGCCGGCGGAGATCCCCGCCGCGGCGCTGCGCGAGGAGGGCTTCAGCGACGAGGAGATCGCCCGGGCGACGATCTACCACCCGGTGGGCTGTCGCAAGTGCACCCTGGGCTACAAGGGCCGGGTGGGGATCTACGAGGTGGTGCCGGTCTCCGAGTCGATCAGCCAGCTGATCATGCGCAACGGCAACGCCATGGAGCTGGATGAGCAGGCGCGCCGCGAGGGCCACCCGGACCTGCGCCGCAGCGGCCTGCTCAAGGTGATGCAGGGGATTACCAGCCTGGAAGAAGTCAACCGGGTGATTAAGGAATAGCGCCGAGCAGCAAGCGAGGGACGCCGGGGGCAGGCCGGAGAGGGGGTTCTATGCCAGGGATGGCATAGGGAGCGCCCAGGGATGGTTTACAGCGCCCCCTCGCAGGCCTGCCGCCGGGGAAGTCCCGAGCGGCACGGCAGGCTAAGATTGCCCGAGACGCACAGTTAGATAACGCAGGGGAGCGAACATGGCGACACGACAACTCAAGGCGCCGAACAAGGTCAAGCTGCACCGCTGGAAGTGGGCCGGCAAGGGCCCCAACGGGCGCAAGGTGCAGGGCGAGATCGTCGCCAGCCAGAAGGCCGAGGTTGAGCGCGAGCTGGCCGGGCAGAATATCATCATCAAGAGCGTGCGCCGCAAGAGCTCGCTGTTCGGCGGCGCGGGCAAGATCAAGCCCCGCGACGTGATGCTGTTCGCCCGCCAGATGGCGACCATGATCCGCGCCGGGGTGCCGGTGCTGCAGGCCTTCCAGGTGGTGGCCGAGAGCCTCAAGAAACCCGCCATGAGCGCCCTGGTCCAGGAGCTGATGAACGAGGTGGCGGCCGGGGCGAGCTTCTCCGAGGCGCTCAAGCGCCACCCCGAGCACTTCGACCGGCTGTTCGCCAACATGGTCGAGGCCGGCGAGCAGTCGGGCTCGCTGGACCGCATGCTGGAGCGGGTGGCGACCTACAAGGAGAAGGTCGAGTCGCTCAAGGGCCGGGTCAAGAAGGCGCTCTACTACCCGATCGCGGTCATCGCCGTGGCCATCGGCGTCACCGCGCTGCTGCTGATCAAGGTGGTGCCGCAGTTCGAGAGCCTGTTCCGCGGCTTCGGCGCCGAGCTGCCGGCGATGACGCGCATGACCATCGCGCTCTCCGAGTTCGCCCAGGCCTACTGGCTGTGGGGCATCGCCATCGTGGTCGGCACGGTGGTGGTGATCCGCCAGGGCATGAAGCGCTCGGAGTCCTTCGCCTACCGCATGCACGCGCTGTCGCTGCGGATTCCGGTGATCGGCGATATCCTCGACAAGTCCTGCGTGGCGCGCTACTCGCGCACCCTGGCCACCACCTTCGGCGCCGGGGTGCCGCTGGTCGAGTCGCTGGAGACCGCCGCCGGCGCCGCCGGCAACAAGGTCTACGAGCGCTCGGTGCTGCAGGTGCGCGACGACGTCGCCACCGGCCAGCAGCTCTACTTCGCCATGCGCCTCACCGAACGCTTCCCCGCGCTCGCCGTGCAGATGGTCAGCATCGGCGAGGAAGCCGGCTCGCTGGACGCCATGCTCAACCGCGTGGCCGACTACTACGAGGAGGAGGTCGACAACAAGGTCGACGCCCTCACCTCGCTGCTCGAGCCGTTCATCATCGTGGTGCTCGGCGTGCTGGTCGGCGGCCTGGTGATCTCGATGTACCTGCCGATCTTCGAACTGGGGAGTGTGATTTGAGCACCGTAACGGATCCGCTGCTGGCACGTATCGTCGCGCTGGCCGAGGGCGAGGCGTCGCTGATCGCGCTGTGGCTGTATGGCTCGCGGGCGCGCGGCGATCACCATGCCGCCAGCGACTACGACCTGGCGGTGGCGTTCAGCGACTGGCCCCACGAGGCGCTGGAGCGCCGCCTGCGTCCCGAGCTGCTGGCGATGGACTGGCAAGCGGCACTGGGGTTACCAGAGCAAGCCCTGAGCGTAGTGGACCTGGCTATTGCACCGATCCCGCTGGGCTGGAGCATTCTCTGCGACGGCCAGCTGCTGCTCGACCGCTCGCCTCAGCAGCGCATGACCCATGAGTCGCGAATCATGTCACTATGGGAAATCGACTACGCACCACGAGCAACGCGCAATGGCTGATCCCCGTTCAATTATTGCCTATCTTGTTGCCCTCGAGCAGCATCTCGATGAGTGCGAAGCCGATATCGCCACGCTCAGAACAATCGGTGAACAGCGCGCCTGGTCGCGCCTCGAACGACACGCCGCAGAACGCACCCTGCAGGTGCTCATCGAAGGCTGTATCGGCGTTGCCAAGCATTGGGCTCGGCATACGTCCGGCATCCCTAGTCAGGACGCACTGAACGCATTCGAGCGCCTGATCGATGCTGGACTCATTGGCCATGAGATTCCCTGGCGCAAGGTCATTGGTCTGCGCAATGCGCTAGTGCACGACTACCTCAATGTCGATGAAGAGATCATCCGAGATGTGATCATGGCGGATCACTACCTCCGCTTGATCAGCTTCGCCCGGCAAGCACATGAGGCGTTATCCAGGAGTTCGTTTTGACGCTAGACCTTCCCCCCGCGATGCTCTGGCCGCTGGCCGCCGTGCTCGGGCTGTGCCTGGGCAGTTTTCTCAACGTGGTGATCACCCGTCTGCCGGTGATGCTGATGCAGGGCTGGCGCGCCGAGGCGCTGGATGCCCTGGAGCAGCAGCCGGAGGCGGTGGCGCGCTTCAACCTGCTGACGCCACGCTCGCAGTGCCCCGGCTGCGGCCAGCCGATCGCCTGGCACGACAATATCCCGCTGCTCGGCTACCTCAAGCGCCGCGGGCGCTGCGCCGGCTGCAACGGGCGGATCAGCCCGCAGTATCCGCTGATCGAGCTGGCCGGGGCGGTACTGACCCTGGCCGCGGTGGCGCTGTACGGCGCCAGCCTGGCCGGCTTATTCATCGTCGGCGCCTGCCTGACGCTGCTGGCGCTGGCGGTGATCGACCTGCGCACCCAGCTGCTGCCCGACATCATGACCCTGCCGCTGCTGTGGGCCGGGCTGCTCTATCAGCTGCTGTTCCAGCCGCTGCTGCTGCCCAGCGCGGTGATCGGCGCCATGCTCGGCTACCTGGCGCTGTGGAGCTTCTACTGGCTGTTCAAACTGGTCACCGGCAAGGAGGGCATGGGCTACGGCGACTTCAAGCTGCTCGCCGCGCTGGGCGCCTGGCTGGGCTGGCAGTACCTGCCGCTGGTGCTGATCCTCTCCGCCGGGGTCGGCGCGCTGGTGGGTATCGCGCTGCAGCTGGCGATGCCCAAGATGCGCGGCGCGCCGATGCCGTTCGGCCCCTTCCTGGCCATGGCAGGCTGGATCGCGCTGCTGATGGGCGAGCCGCTGATGGCGTTCTATCAAGGGCTGGTGGGGGTGTAGCGCCGAGCGCTTGATTGCTCCTCGCCGCCGGCCTATGCTAAGGCATAGGCCGGCACGATCAGGAGCTCAGATGTCCGAAGAACGCCATATCCGCCTGTTTCGCAACGGCCGCAACCAGGCGCTGCGCATTCCCCGCGAGTTCGAGCTGGAGGGCGATGAGGCCATCATCAGCCGCGACGGCGACCGGCTGATCATCCGCCCCATTGCGCCACGCGGCCTGCTCGCCACCCTGTCCACGCTATCGCCGCTGGACGAGTCGCTGGATGAAGGGCTCGACGACGACCTGCTGCCGCTGGATGACGCCTGGTGAGTGCGCCTTATCACTATCTGCTGGATACCAATATCCTTTCGAGGCTGGTCCGCGAGCCCCAGGGTCGCGTCGCCGAGCGCATCGCCGCCGTCGGCGAGGAGACGGTCTGCACCAGCGTGGTGGTCGCCGCCGAGCTGCGCTTTGGCGCCCTGAAACGCGCCAGCCCACGGCTGACCCGGCAGGTCGAGCAGATCCTTGCGGCGCTGCCGGTGGTGCCCTTCGAGCCGCCCATGGACCGACACTATGCTCAGCTGCGGCAGCAGCTGTTCAGCGCCGGCACACCGATCGGCCCCAACGACATGCTGATCGCCGCCCAGGCACTCGCCCTGCCGTGCCGGCTGGTGACCGCCAACCTTGGCGAGTTCCGGCGCGTGGCGGGCCTCGAGGTGGACAACTGGTTGGAGGATACATGAGCCTTTGCGTAGGCGTGACCGGCGGCATTGCCTCGGGCAAGTCGAGCGTGGCGCGAGCCTTTGCCGAGCACGGCATCCCCTGGGTGGACGCCGACGACGTGGCCCGCGAGGTGGTCGAGCCCGGTGAGCCGGCGCTCGCCGAGATCGCCGCACGCTTCGGCCCGCGGGTGCTGGACGCTGCCGGCCGCCTGAACCGCCGCGCGCTGCGTGAGATCGTGTTCGAGGATGCCGACGAGCGGCGCTGGCTGGAGTCGGTGACCCATCCGCGCATCCGCGAGCGCCTGGTGGCGCGGCTGGCAGAGATGGCGGCGGGCCCGGCGCCCTATCATCTGCTGGTCTCGCCGCTGCTGTTCGAATCGGGCCAGGCGGCGCTTACCGACCGCACGCTGGTGATCGACGTGCCGCAGGCGCTGCAGATCGCCCGCACCGCGGCACGGGACGGCGTCGACGAGGCCCAGGCCCGGGCCATCGTCGCCGCGCAGATGCCGCGCAGCGAACGCCTGGCCCGCGGCGACGATATCCTCGACAATGGTGGGGATCTCGCAGCGATGACCCAGCGCGTCGCCGAGCTCGACCGCTACTATCGGCAGCTGAATCGACAACTCGCCAACGACTTACCACGGAAGTGATATGAGCCAGCGTCAGACCCCATCACGCCCTCTCGAAGTCCCCTGCCCTCGCTGCCAGACGCCGGTGGCCTGGGTGGAGGATAACCTGTTCCGCCCGTTCTGCTCGGAGCGCTGCAAGCTGATCGACCTCGGCGCCTGGGCCGACGGCAGCCACCGCATCGCCGGCGAGCCGGCGATGGACGAGACCGAGATCGACGAAATGATCCTGCGTGCCGAGCGCGGCGACAACGGCCGAGACGACTGAGCGTGGCCGCTCGCCCGCCCACCGAGTACCGCCTGCTGGCCGAGCTGGAGGCGGCCTTCGACCGACTGATCGAGCGGGTCGAGGGGCTGTGCGAGGTGTATCGCCGCGCGCCGGGGGCGGCCTGGGCGCTGCACACCCCGACCCCGGACGCCGAGTGGCTGCGCCAGGTGCTGCTCGACTTCTGGTATCAGGACGGCCAGGACGGGCGCGCCACACGCAGCCACGTGGGGCTGGTGGCCGCCGATCAGGCGCTGCTCGACGAGGTGGCCAGGGTCAATGCGGCCAAGGCCGAGTTTGCCGCGCTGCTGGCGGAAATCCGCGCCAAGGCGGCGAGCCTGATCCCCGAGCTCAAGGCGGTGCTGCCGTTTCGCCACCCGGCGCTGCATAGCCATCTGCGCGGCCAGGGCCTGGCGCGGCTGCAGCTCAAGCAGTGCTGGCGGGCGATTCCGGTCGCCGATGCGCCGCTGGCCCGGGTGCGCCTGGCGTGGTATTCGAGCGGGCGCTCGATCAAGAAGCTCAGCGTCTCCGAGGCCGAGCAGAAGCTGCTGGGGCTGGACAGCGAGGCGCCCCACGTGCGCATTCAACTGCGGCGCCTGGCGGGCATTCCCAGCGCCGAGCCGCTGGCCCAGGTGCAGAAGCAGGCGCCGCTGATGCGCGCCAACCTGTTCTTCGCCGAGCCGCTGGCCGACGGCCGCAGCCGCCGCGCCATGAACGTCGCCCTGCCGCTGTTCCTGCCCAGCCACGACGGCCGCCTGCCCGACTACAACCTGCCACCCTTGGCGCCGCTTGAAAAGCGCACCCGCGCCAAGCGCAGCGACGAGAAGCTCGAGGACGAGGTATTCCTACCCAGCCTGCGGGTGTATCGCTACCGCGGCTGACTCTCCCCCAACCACATCGCGACTGAAGTCGCTCCCACACTGGTCTTGGCGCCACTCCTAGTGTGGGAGCGAATTTATTGCGATGGGGCGCGTAGCGCTGCCTAGAACAGCCGGTTGAGGCCGTTCTGGGCGGCGACGCGGTAGGCTTCGGCCATGGTCGGGTAGTTGAAGGTGGTGTTGATGAAGTACTTGAGGGTATTGGCCTCGCCGGGCTGCTGCATGATCGCCTGGCCGATGTGCACGATCTCCGAGGCCTGGTCGCCGAAGCAGTGGATGCCGAGGATCTCGAGGGTGTCGCGGTGGAAGAGGATCTTGAGCATGCCCACGGTGTCGCCGGTGATCTGAGCGCGGGCGGTGTCCTTGAAGAACGCCTGGGCGACTTCGTAGGGCACCTTGGCGTCGGTCAGCTCGCGCTCGTTCTTGCCCACCGAACTGATCTCGGGAATGGTGTAGATGCCGGTGGGCACGTCGTCGACGAAGCGGAACTCGGCGTCGAGCAGGTCGTCGCTGGCGTTGCGGCCCTGGTCGTAGGCGGCGCTGGCCAGGCTCGGCCAGCCGATCACGTCGCCCACCGCGTAGATGTGCGGGATGGCGGTGCGGTAGTGGTCGTCGACCTGAAGCTGGCCGCGGCCGTTGGCTTCCAGGCCGATGTTCTCGAGGCCCAGCTGGTCGGTGTTGCCGGTGCGGCCGTTGGCCCACAGGAAGGCGTCGGCGCGCAGCCGCTTGCCCGACTTGAGGTGCACTACCACGCCGGACTCGTCGCCTTCAATACGCTCGTAATCCTCGTTGTGGCGCACCAGCACGCCGTTCTGGCGCAGGTGATAGGAGAGCGCGTCGGAGATCTCGTCGTCGAGGAACGACAGCAGGCGGTCGCGGGAGTCGATCAGGTCGACCTTGACTCCGAGCCCGGAGAAGATCGAGGCATACTCGCTGCCGATGACGCCGGCGCCGAAGATGATCAGGGTGCGCGGGGTGTGCGACAGGCCGAGCAGGGTGTCGGAGCAGTAGATGCGCGGGTGGCGGAAGTTGACGTCGGCCGGCCGGTAGGGGCGCGAGCCGGTGGCGATGACGATCTTCTGGGCGCAGATCTCCTCGACGCCTTCGTGGTCGTCGCGTATCACCAGGGTGTGCTCGTCCTTGAAGCGCGCCACGCCGAAGAACAGGTCGATGCGGTTGCGGGCGTAGAAGCGGGTGCGCATCTCGACCTGCTGGTCGATGGTGACCCGGGAGCGTTCGAGGACCTTGGGAAAGGAGAACCAGCGCGGCTCGCCGATATCGCGGAACATGCGGTTGGTGTTGAACTGCATGATCTGCTTGACCTGATGACGCAGCGCCTTGGAAGGAATGGTGCCCCAGTGGGTGCAGTTGCCGCCCACCGCCTGCTGCTTCTCGATCACGGCCACGCGCTTGCCGTGCTTGGCGGCGTTGATGGCGGCACTCTCGCCGGAGGGGCCGGTGCCGATCACCACTACGTCATAGTTGTGGACTGCCATGTGCTGTCGCGTCTCCTTTCCCCTGAATGTGTTATTGCCTCGGCGCCACTGCCTGTGGGAACGAATTCGTTCGCGACTGAAGTCGCTCCTACATTAGCCAATGGCGCCACTCCCGTGTGGGAGCGAATTCATTCGCGATCGCAGCGCGCAGCGCTGCCGGCAGGACTAGCGGCGCACGGCGTTGTAGCCGAGGTCGGCGCCGCGGCTCTCGTCGCCGCGACGGCGGGCGCTGCCGCGCTTGCGGTTCTCTTCCTCGCAGACCTCGTCCTTGCCGCCGCAGACTTCGCAGCCGTCCTTCATGCCGATATTGTTGAGCCCGCCGCAGGAGCCGGCGATCGGCTTGCGTCCGAGGATCACGCCGATGGCCATGGCCGCCATCAGCAGCAGCATGAAACCGAATACCAGTAACCAGATGGTCATCGTTCCTCCCAAGGCCCGTGGCGGGCAGCTCAATCATCGACGCATGGTCAATGACTATAAAAAAGGGGACATGGCCGGGCTGATGCGCACATCGTATCCCGTACCCGCTGTGACAACGAAATAGGCGGCGATACTCCGCCCCTCGACCTCCGCCAGCGCCGCTTCGGGCGTCTGGCGCAGCAGCCAGCCGGCCCAGGCGGCAGCCTCCAGCGCGGTGCCCGCCAGCACGCTGACTTCGACCACCCGCTCGCGGCCGTTGGCCAGCCACCAGCCGGCGGGCGTCTCGGCGCTGCCGGCCAGGCCCCGCCAGCGGTCGCGGAAGTCGCCGGCGGTGGCCAGCGCCTGGGCGTCGAGGCTCAGTTGGCGGGCCTCGGAGGTGCCGCGCTCGGCGGGCTCCTCGAGGGCCACCCGCCACGGCTGCCGCCCGGCCTGGGTGCCGCGGGCGCGCACGTCTCCGCCCACCTCGAGGAAGTAGCGCCGCGCGTCGCGGGCGTCCAGCCACGCCGCCAGCGAGTCGATCAGCCAGGCGTGGGCCAGGCTCCGATAGGCGCGCTCGAGGGGCTCGACAGAGCCGCCGAAAGGCCTCGGCAGCGCCGCATCGAGCGCGGCGAAGCGCTCGAGCGCATCGCTATGCTGCTGTTCGTATTGTACCAGTTCACTGTGTATGGCGACGTCGAGTGCCGACATGTCGTCGTCGCGGGCATCGCCATACAGAGTGAGGTGGAAACCGTGGTCCAGGGCGGCGCCCTGTACGTCGAGCCGGTGGCTGCCGCCGTCGCGGCACCCGGCCAGCGCGCTGGCCATGGCCAGGCCCAGCAGGGCCGACAGAAACAGGGCCGGCCCGTGGGCCAGCCCTGTGAGTCGCCGTGAGGCGACGCCGATCATCCGCCGAAGTCGTCCAGCATGATGTTCTCGGGTTCCACGCCCATGTCGAGCAGCAGCTTGATCACCGAGGCGTTCATCATCGGCGGCCCGCACATGTAGTACTCGCAGTCCTCGGGCGCCGGGTGGTCCTTGAGATAGTTCTCGTAGAGGACGTTGTGGATGAAGCCGGTAGGCCCCTCCCAGTTGTCGTCCGGCAGCGGGTCGGAGAGCGCCAGGTGCCACTCGAAGTTGTCGAACTCTTCGGCCAGCTGGTCGTACTCCTCGTTGTAGAAGGTCTCGCGCCAGGAGCGCGCGCCGTACCAGAACGAGATCTTGCGCTTCGACTTGAGGCGCTTGAGCTGGTCGAAGATGTGGCTGCGCATCGGTGCCATGCCGGCACCGCCGCCGACGAAGACCATCTCGGCGTCGGAATCCTTGGCGAAGAACTCGCCGAACGGCCCCATTACCTGCACCTTGTCGCCCGGCTTGAGGTTGAAGACGTAGGTCGACATGATGCCCGGCGGGTGGTTGGTGCCGGGAGGCGGCGTGGCGATACGGATGTTGAACTTGAGGATACCCACTTCTTCGGGGTAGTTGGCCATCGAGTAGGCGCGAATGGTCTCCTCGGGGTTCTTGTGCGAGATCTTGAACAGGTCGAACTTGTCCCAGTCCTCGCGATACTCATCCTCGATATCGAAGTCGGAGAACTTGATGTCGTAGGGCGGCGCCACCAGCTGCACATAGCCGCCGGCGCGGAAATCGACGTTCTCGCCTTCCGGCAGCTTGAGGTTGAGCTCCTTGATGAAGGTGGCGACGTTGGGGTTGGAGATGACCTCGCACTCCCACTGCTTGACGCCGAAGACCTCCTCGGGCACCTCGACCTTCATGTCCTGCTTGACCGGCACCTGGCAGGAGAGCCGCCAGCCCTCCTTCTTTTCACGCATGGTGAAAGCGGACTCTTCGGTGGGCAGGATCGAGCCGCCGCCCTCTTCCACGCGGCACTTGCACTGGGCGCAAGAGCCGCCGCCGCCGCACGCCGACGACAGGAAAATGCCGTTGGCGGCCAGGGTGTTGAGCAGCTTGCCGCCGGCCTGGGTGGTCAAGGTGTGCTCGGGGTCGCCATTGACCTCGATGGTCACGTCCCCGCTGCTGACGAGCTTGCTGCGCGCCGCCAGGATCACCAGCGTCAATGCGATGACGATAATGGTGAACATGACCACGCCGAGCAAGATGACAGTTATATCAACCATGTCGGGTTCCTATTTCAATCGTTGCCTTGTCACGTGGGGCGTGCCGGGCGGCGCTGCCGCCCGGCACGCGACTTACAGCTGAATGCCGGAGAACGACATGAAGCCGAGCGACATCAGGCCCACGGTGATGAAGGTGATGCCCAGGCCCTGCAGGCCGCCGGGCACATCGCTGTACTTGAGCTTCTCGCGGATACCGGCCAGGGCGGTGATGGCCAGCGCCCAGCCGAACCCGGCACCGGCGCCGTAAACCACCGACTCGCCGAAGGTGTAGTTACGCTCAACCATGAACAGTACGCCACCCAGGATCGCGCAGTTGACGGTGATCAGCGGCAGGAACACACCCAGCGCGTTGTAGAGCGCGGGCACGTACTTGTCGAGGAACATCTCGATGATCTGCACCAGGGCGGCGATCACGCCGATATAGCTGAGCAGCCCCAGGAACGACAGGTCGATGTTCTCGGTGCCGGCGATACCGGTCCAGGTCAGGGCCCCTTCGGCGAGCAGATAGTTGAGCACCAAATTGTTGACCGGCACGGTGATGGTCAGTACCACCACCACCGCCACGCCGAGACCGAACGACGAGGAGACCTTCTTGGATACCGCGAGGAAGGTACACATGCCGAGGAAGAACGCCAGCGCCATGTTCTCGACGAACACCGAGGCGATGAACAGGCTCAGATAGTGTTCCATGTTACACGGCCTCCTTGGGTTCGGTGTTGTGCTTCATCTTGAACTCGTTCTCCTCGACCTGCTCCGGGTAGGCCTCGCGGATCACCCAGATCATCAGGCCGATGATGAAGAACGCAGACGGCGGCAGCAGCATCAGGCCGTTGGGCACGTACCAGCCGCCGTCCTGCACCGGGTGCAGCACGGTGAAGCCGAACACGCTGCCGGAGCCGAACAGTTCGCGGAAGAAGCCCACCACCATCAGCACCACGCCGTAGCCCAGGCCGTTGCCGATGCCGTCGATGAACGACATCTTGGGGCCGTTCTGCATGGCGAAGCCTTCTGCGCGGCCGAGGATGATGCAGTTGGTGATGATCAGCCCGACGAATACCGACAGCTGCTGGGACATCTGATAGGCGAAGGCGCGCAGCACCTGGTCGACCACGATTACCAGCGAGGCAATGATGGTGACCTGCACGATGATGCGGATCGACGACGGAATGTGGGCGCGAATCAGCGACACGAACAGGTTCGAGAACGCACACACGAACACCACCGCCAGGGTCATGACCAGCGAGACGCTCATACTGGTGGTGACCGCCAGCGCCGAGCAGACCCCGAGGATCTGCAGGGCGATGGGGTTGTTCTTGAACAGCGGCGTTATCAGAACGCCTTTGGTGGAATCAGCAGCCATGATCAAGCTCCCTCTTCTTCGATGTCGACGTCGGCGTCCTGGGCCTCTTCGAGGCTGATGCCATCGCGGAAGCGTGCCAGGTATTCACCGAAGCCTTCCGGGCTGAGCCAGAACTGCAGCATGTTGGTCACCCCGTTGGCGGTCAGGGTAGCACCGGACAGACCGTCGACTTCATAGTCGCCGCTGCCGCTGCCGCGGGCCACGCGAATCGCCGGGTTGAGGCTACCCTCTTCGTCGTAGATCCGCTTGCCTTCCCACTGCGACTGCCAGCGCGGGTTGTTGACCTCGGCGCCAAGCCCCGGGGTCTCGCTGTGCTCGTAGTAGGTGATGCCGACGATGGTGTTGCCGTCGCCCTCGATGGACATATAGCCGCGCATCAGGCCCCACAGCCCCTGGCCACGGATCGGCACGATGATCTGGTCGGGATTGTCGGGGTCGCCCACCAGATAGACCGTGGCGTAGTTCTCCTGGCGGCTGAGGCCGGCAATGTCGCGGTCACCCGAGAGGGTGCGCGAGGATGCCGGGTCGCGGGCGGCCTGGAAGTGGTCGAAGGTGTCGGGATCGAACTCGTCGGTGTACTCACCGGTGCGCAGATCCACCACGCGGGGCACGATCTCGGCGAAGGCCGCTTCGACATCGATGCCGCGCTCATAGAGGTTGGCGACGCGCAGGATATTGGTCTTGCGGTCGAGCTCTTCATTGAGCGCCTGCATCGGACGCAGCGCCACCGCGGCGGTGGAGACCACCACCGAGCAGACGATGCACAGCGCGAACGCCACGATCAGGATCTTCTTGATGGAGTTGTTGCTCTGTGCCATCAGGCAGTCTCCTCGGCCGGCGCACCAACGCGCTGCTGACGGCGCTTGATGTTGGCCTGAACAAAGATGTGGTCGATCAGCGGAGCAAACAGGTTGGCGAACAGGATCGCCAGCATGATGCCCTCGGGGAACGCCGGGTTGACCACGCGGATCAGCACGGTCATCACGCCGATCAGCGCACCGAAGATCAGGCGTCCCTGATTGGTCATGGAGGCCGACACCGGGTCAGTGGCCATGAACACCATGCCGAAGGCGAAGCCGCCGATCACCAGGTGCCAGTACCACGGCATGGCGAACATCGGGTTGGTATCGGAACCGATCAGGTTGAAGAGTGCACTGGTCGCGACCATGCCGAGGAACACCCCGAGCATGATTCGCCACGAGGCTATTCGCGTCCATAGCAGTATCGCGGCACCGATGAAGATCGCCAGCGTCGAGACCTCACCCACCGAGCCGGGAATGAAGCCGAAGAAGGCGTCCCACCAGCTGTACTGGGTGGTCAGGCTGGTCATGCCTTCCTGGAAGGCGATGGAGAGTGCCGTGGCACCGGTGTAGCCGTCGGCGGCGACCCATACCGCGTCCCCGGAGATCTGCGCCGGATAGGCGAAGTAGAGGAAGGCACGACCGGTCAGCGCCGGGTTGAGGAAGTTCTTGCCGGTACCGCCGAAGATCTCCTTGCCGATCACGATGCCGAAGGTGATGCCCAGCGCCACCTGCCACAGCGGGATGGTGGCCGGCAGGATCAGCGCATACAGCACCGAGGAGACGAAGAAGCCTTCGTTGACCTCGTGGCCGCGCTTGACCGCGAACAGCACTTCCCAGAAGCCGCCCACGGCGAAGGTCACCAGGTAGATCGGCAGGAAGTAGGTCGCGCCGAGCACGAAGTTGGCCCACAGGCTGCCCGGATCGTGGCCGCTGGCGAACAGCATCATGATCGCTTCGCGCCAGCCGGCCATCGATTCGTAGCCGCCGGCAATGGCGGTGTTGGCCTGCCAACCGGCGTTCCACATGCCGAAGAACATGGCCGGGAAGGTGCACATCCAGACGGTGATCATGATGCGCTTGAGGTCGACGCCATCGCGCACGTGAGCGGTGGTTTTGGTCACGCTCGGCGGTGCGTAGAAGATGGTGTCGACGGCTTCGTACAGCGGGTAGAACTTCTCGTACTTGCCGCCCTTGTGGAAGTGCGGCTCGAGATTGTCGAGTGTCTGTCGGATACCCATCATCAAGCCTCTTTCTCGATCGTGGTGAGATTGTCGCGCAGGATGGGACCGTACTCGTACTTGCCGGGGCACACGTAGGTGCACAGCGCGAGGTCTTCCTCATCCAGTTCCAGACAACCGAGCTGCATGGCGGACTCGATGTCACCGACGATCAATGAACGCAGCAGCTGCGTAGGCAGGATATCCAGCGGCATCACCGTCTCGTAGGCGCCCACCGGGACCATGGCGCGCTCGGAGCCGTTGGTCGAGGTGTCGGGCGCGTAATTCGACAGGCCAAGGAACTTGGAGACATAGATACCCAGCACCGAGTGACGGTTGGTACCCGGCGACAGCCAGCCCATGAAGGCGCGCTTGTTGCCCTCTTCGAGCAGAGTGAGCTGATTGTGGAAACGCCCCACATAGCGTAGAGAGCCTTCGCAGGTAGCGCCGGCAAATACCGAACCGGAGATTACGCGAGTGTCATCAGGACTGACCACTTCACCACTCAGCAGTTCCTCGGTGCTGGCGCCCATGCGGGTGCGCAGCAGGCGCGGCTTTTCGGCACGCGGGCCGCCCACGGCAACCACCCGATTCACATCGAGAACCCCCTCGGCGAACAGCTTGCCGAAGGCGATCACGTCCTGGTAGCCGAGGTGCCAAACCTGCTTATGCAGGGCTACCGGCGACAGGTAGTGGATGTGGGTACCGACCAGGCCGGCGGGATGCGGGCCGGCGAACTGCTCGACCTGCACGCCGTCGACGTCGCTGCCGGGCAGCTGGGCGTTGGCGCCGGTGCACAGGAACACCTTGCCTTCGGTGAGGCGCGCCAGCACCTTGAGGCCGTTGGCGAACGCCTCGGGCTGCTCGTTGATGATCAGCGCCGGGTCGGGCGCCAGCGGATGGGTATCCACGGCGGTGACGAAGATGTTCTCGGGGGTGGCGTCGAGGGCCGGGGTGCGCGAGTAGGGGCGCGTGCGCAGCGCCGTCCACAGGCCGGAATCGACCAGCTGGTCGACCACCACCTGGCGCTCCAGGCTTTCGAGCTTGTCGGCACCGTGGGCGGTGAACGCGACGCGCTCCTCCTCGCCCTCGGCGACCTTGATCACCACCGACAGCAGGCGGCGCTTCTCGCCGCGGTTGATGGCTATCACTTCACCCGCCGCCGGCGCGGTGAAGCGCACGCCGTCGATCTTCTTGTCGGTGAAGAGTAGCTGGCCCAGCTTGACGCTGTCCCCCTCCCGGACCTCCATGGTCGGCTTCATGCCAACGTAGTCGGTACCCAGGACTGCCACGTGGCGCACCGCGCGCGCATCCTCGATGCGCTGCTCGGGCACCCCCGTGATGGGGAGATCCAGGCCTTTTTTGACTTCGATCATAGTCTCGCCCAGTTAGGATCTGATGTGGAAGGAAAGGGGTTCGACGCACGCGGCAGCGCGGCTTGCGCCGGGCCGCTCGTCACGGACTTCGAATTCTTTTCTTATCAGAAGGTTGCCAGTTCGACTCGGGCTCAGCCGAGCCATGCCAAAAATCCTGAGTATTATAAAGAGATACGCAGCGAAAGGCCAACGGCGAGACAGCGCAAAACGGCCCGCCGAGTGTCTCGGCGGGCCGTATCGAAGCGTCTAAGCGGCACTGGGCGGGGCCTCGCCCGGTGCTGGGATCAGTCGCGATCCTTGGGGAAGACCAGAAAGCTGACGTTGGACATGTGCTGCAGGATACGCACCACCTGGCAGCTGTAGCCGAACTCGTTGTCGTACCACACGTAGAGCACGGCGTTCTTGCCGTCGGCAATGGTCGCCTTGGCGTCGACGATGCCGGCGTGGCGGTTGCCGACGAAGTCCGAGGAGACCACCTCCGGCGAGTCGACGTAGTCGATCTGCTTCTGCATCGGCGAGTGCACCGCCATGCGCCGCAGGTAGTCGTTGAGCGCCTCGGCGTCGGTCTCGGTGTGCAGGTTGAGATTGAGGATCGCCATCGACACGTTGGGGATCGGCACGCGGATGGCGTTGCCGGTCAGCTTGCCGGTCAATTCAGGCAGCGCCTTGGCCACCGCCTTGGCGGCACCGGTCTCGGTCAGCACCATGTTGAGCGGAGCGCTGCGGCCGCGGCGATCGCCCTTGTGATAGTTGTCGATCAGGTTCTGGTCGTTGGTGTAGGCGTGTACCGTCTCGACGTGGCCGTGCTCGATGCCGTATTGATCATTGATCGCCTTGAGCACCGGCACGATGGCGTTGGTGGTGCACGAGGCGGCAGAGACGATGCGGTCGTCGCTGGTGATGTCGGGGTGGTTGATGCCATAGACCACGTTCTTGATGTCGCCCTTGCCCGGCGCGGTGAGCAGCGCCTTGGCGGCCCCCTTGCACGCGAGGTGCTGGGAGAGGCCCTCCTCGTCGCGCCACATGCCGGTGTTGTCGACGATCAGCGCGTTGTCGATGCCGTAGGCGGTGTAGTCGATCTCGGAAGGCGAGTCGGCGTAGATCACCTTGATATAGTTGCCGTTGGCGATCAGCGCGCTATTCTCGGCATCCACGGCAATGCTGCCCGAGAAGGGGCCGTGCACCGAGTCGCGGCGCAGCAGGCTGGCGCGCTTCTCGAGGTCCTTGGCGATATCGCCGCGGCCGCGCACCACGATCGCGCGCAGGCGCAGCAGGTTGCCGCCGCCGGCCTTCTCGATCAGGATCCGCGCCAGGATGCGACCGATACGGCCGAAGCCGTAGAGCACCACGTCCTTGGGCTCGTTGTGGTTGCCGTTGGTCTGATGGCCGCCGACGATCTCGGCCAGCTCGCGCTCGAGGAAGGCGTGGACGTCGCCGTTGCCGCGGGTCTTGTAGGCCACCGCCAGCTTGCCGACGTCGATGTGGGCCGGCCCCAGGTCGAGCTCGGTCATGGCCTTGACCAGCGGGAAGGTGTCGCGCACGTCGAGCTCGGTGCCCTCGACCTTCTTGACGAAGCGATGGTCCTTGAGGATGCGGATCACCGACTGGTTGATCAGCGAGCGGCCGAACAGCGAGGTGACGATATTGTACTGGCGGTAGAGCTTGCCCAGCAGCGGAATCATTTCTTCGGCAATGGCTTCACTACCCTGCCACTCCTCAAAGACGGTCTCGAGCGTTTGCTGAGTCACGTGGGGCCTCTTCTACGTCATGGGTATCAAGTGTGACGTTCATTATCGCGGCAGTGCAGCACGACGGCAATTGCTGGATAGTCGCACCCGCTGTAGGGCAATTACAGAATCGCCGGCTTGACTACAAGATGCATATAAGGCTGCTATCATCGCGGATTCGCTCCCAAGGTTCGCGATTTCGATACCATGCCGCACTTTTCACCGCTCGACCCACCCCGCCCCTCCGGCACCCGCGAGACGCGCTACTGGCAGCGCCCCCACGGCAGCGCCCTGGCGCTGGCCCTGGCGCGCCTGGCCGGCGATGCGCCGCTGCTGGTGATCACCGCCGACACCGCCGAGGCCCAGCGCCTGGAAAACGACCTGGCGTTCTTTGCCGACGCCCCGGTGATGCCGTTCCCCGACTGGGAGACGCTGCCCTACGACAGCTTCTCGCCGCACCAGGACATCGTCTCGGCGCGGCTGCGCACCCTGCGCGACCTGCAGCAGGCCCGCCACGGCATCGTGCTGGTGCCGATCAACACCCTGATGCAGCGCTTGCCACCGGTGGACTATATCGCCGGGCGGGTGATGACCCTGGCCGTCGGCCAGCAGCTCGACCGCGAGGGCTTCCGCGAGAGCCTGTCGCGGGCCGGCTACCGCGCGGTGGAGACGGTCTACGAGCCGGGCGAGTATGCGCTGCGCGGTGCGCTGATCGATCTCTTCCCGATGGGCAGCGAGTCGCCGCTGCGCATCGACCTGTTCGACGACGAGATCGACACCCTGCGCCACTTCGATCCCGACACCCAGCGCAGCCAGGACAAGGTCGAGCGTGTCGAGCTGCTGCCGGCGCATGAGTATTCGCTGTCGCGCAGCGCCATCGCCTGCTTCCGCGACGGCTTCGAGACGCTGTTCGACGTCGATCCGCGCCAGTGCCCGCTCTACGTCGATGCCCTCAAGGGCATCCCCTCGCCGGGGCTCGAGCAGTACCTGCCGCTGTTTTTCGAGGAGACCGCGACGCTGTTCGAGCACCTCGCCGAGGGCACCCGGGTGGCCACCCTGCCCGGCGTGTTCGAGGCCGCCGAGCACCACTGGGCGGCCATCGAGAGCCGCTATGAGAACCTCGGCGTCGACCCGACGCGCCCGTTGCTGCCGCCGCATCGCGCCTTCGTGCCCGCCGCCGAGGTGTTCGGCGCCATCAAGCGCCACCCGCGGGTGGCGATGTCCGAAGACCCGGACCACCCCCACGCCCACCTCTCGGCTACCCAGCCGCCGCCCACGGTGGCCATCAACGCCCGCGCCCAGCAGCCGCTGGCGGCGCTGCAGCGCTTCCTCGCCGAGCATGCCGCGGCGCGGGTGCTGTTCGTCGCCGAGTCCCGCGGTCGCCGCGAGGCCATCGAGGAGCAGCTCGCTCCGCTGCAGCTCGCCCTGCCCCACGTCGACGACTGGCACGCCTTCGCCGACGGCGAGCAGCGCCTGGCGATCACCGAAGGCGGCCTCGACTCGGGCCTGGCGCTGGGCGACAGCGACGCCGCGATTCGCCTGGCGGTGATCACCGAGTCGGAGCTGTTCGGCGAGGTGGTGCGCCAGAGCCGGCGACGCGCCAAGGCCACCGACGACAACGAGCTGGCGGTACGCCACCTGGCCGAACTGCACGAGGGCTCGCCGGTGGTCCACCAGGCCCACGGCGTGGGCCGCTACCTGGGCCTGGAGCGCCTCGAGGCCGGCGGCCAGGCCGCCGAGTTTCTGGCCCTCGAGTACGCCGACGGCGCCAAGCTCTACGTGCCGGTGGACAGCCTGCACCTGATCTCGCGCTACGCCGGCGCCAGCGACGAGCTGGCGCCGCTGCACAAGCTCGGCTCGGAGACCTGGGACAAGGCCAAGCGCAAGGCCGCCGAGAAGATCCGCGACACCGCCGCCGAGCTGCTCGACGTCTACGCCCGGCGCGAGGCGCGGGTCGGCTTTGCCTGCGACTTCCCGGTGGAGGAGTACGCCCGCTTCGCCGGCAACTTCCCGTTCGAGGAGACCCCCGACCAGCAGGCGGCGATCGGCGCGGTGATCGGCGACATGACCCGCCCGCAGCCGATGGACCGGGTGGTGTGCGGCGACGTCGGCTTCGGCAAGACCGAGGTGGCGATGCGCGCCGCCTTCCTCGCCGTGCACTCCGGCCGCCAAGTGGTGGTGCTGGTGCCTACCACCCTGCTCGCCCAGCAGCACTACGACAACTTCCGCGACCGCTTCGCCGATACCGCGGTGCAGGTCGAGCTGATCTCGCGCTTTACCGGCGGCAAGGGCCAGGCCGAGTCGCTGAAGCGCATCGAGGAGGGCCGCGCCGACATCGTCATCGGCACCCACAAGCTGCTCTCCAAGCGCATGAACTTCCCCAACATGGGCCTGCTGATCATCGACGAGGAGCACCGCTTCGGGGTGGCCCAGAAGGAGCGCCTCAAGAGCCTGCGCGCCGAGGTCGATATCCTGACCCTGACCGCCACGCCGATCCCGCGCACCCTCAACATGGCGATGAGCGGCATCCGCGACCTGTCGATCATCGCCACCCCGCCGGCGCGGCGGCTGTCGGTCAAGACCTTCGTCCAGCAGCGCAACGAGGCGGTGGTCAAGGAGGCGATCCTGCGCGAGATCCTGCGCGGCGGTCAGGTCTACGTGCTGCACAACGAGGTCAAGAGCATCGAGACCAGCGCCGAGAAGCTGCGTGAGCTGGTGCCCGAAGCGCGGGTCGGGGTGGCCCACGGCCAGCTGCCGGAGCGCTCGCTGGAGCGCATCATGTCCGACTTCTACCACAAGCGCTTCAACGTGCTGGTGTGCTCGACGATCATCGAGACCGGTATCGACGTGCCCAGCGCCAACACCATCATCATCGAGCGCGCCGACAAGTTCGGCCTGGCCCAGCTGCACCAGCTTCGCGGCCGCGTGGGGCGCAGCCACCACCAGGCCTACGCCTACCTGCTGACCCCGCACCCCAAGGCGATCACCAAGGATGCCGCCAAGCGCCTAGAGGCGATCAGCCAGGCCGAGGATCTCGGCGCCGGCTTCACCCTGGCCAGCCATGACATGGAGATTCGCGGCGCCGGCGAGCTGCTCGGCGACGAACAGAGCGGCCAGATGGAAACCATCGGCTATAGTTTGTATATGCAGATGCTCGATCGTGCGGTGAAGGCGATCAAGGCCGGCAAGACGCCGAACATCGAGGCGCCGCTGGACCAGGGGGTGGAAATCAGCCTGAATCTGCCGGCGCTGATCCCCGACGACTACATGCCTGATGTGCAGCAGCGCCTGATCATGTATAAACGCATTGCCAGCGCCGAGGACGAGGCAGCACTCAAGGAACTGCAGGTCGAACTGGTAGACCGTTTCGGCCTGCTGCCGGCACCGCTCAAGACACTGATGCGCCAGACCCGGCTGCGTCAGCGCGCCGAGCGGCTGGGCATTTCGCGGCTCGAGGCGGGGCCTCAGCGCGGCCGGGCGATATTTGCCACCGGCACCGCCGTCGACCCGATGACGCTGGTCACCCTGATACAGAAGGATCCGGTTCACTACCGGCTCGATGGCGCCGATACCCTGCGCTTCGAGCTCGAGATGGAAACCGAAGAAACGCGCTTCAGCGTGGTCGAAGGCCTGCTGGAGCGATTGAACCGCAAGACCGAGGCGGCTTGAACGGCTGACACCGAGCAAGCGCCTGATGATAAAGGTATGACTCGGTGAACGAGACCAAGCCCATGAACATGCACCTGACCCACGGCCTGAGCGGACGCCTGCGTGCCGCCCTGGCCACGGCCCTGCTGGCGATCTCGCCGCTGGCACTGGCAGACGCCAGCAACGGCGAGCGCCCGGTGGGGCACTATCCTATCCCCGAGCGGGGCGACGTGATCGGCAGCATCCAGACCGTGATCGCGGCAAAGGAAGACACCCTGATCGACATCGGCCACCGCTTCGGCCTCGGCATCGAGGAGATGCGCCGCGCCAACCCCGAGCTGAGCATGTGGTACCCGGGCGAAGGCGCCGAGGTGGTGCTGCCCACCCAGCACATCCTGCCCCCCGGCCCGCGCGACGGGATCGTCGTCAACCTGCCGGAGATGCGCCTCTACTACTACCCGCCCACGGCCAGCGGCGAGACGCCGATCGTCGAGACCTACCCGATCAGCGTCGGCCGCGAAGGCTTTGCCACGCCGGTGGCCTCGACCCGCACCACCATGAACATCAAGGATCCGCACTGGGCGCCGCCGCGCTCGATGCGCGAAGAGGCCGCCGCCCGCGGCGAGCCGCCGCCCGCGGTGGTGCCGCCGGGCCCCGACAACCCGCTGGGCCGGCATGCGATCCTGCTCGGCCTGCCGAGCTACCTGATCCACGGCACCAACCAGCCCGACGGCGTCGGCATGCGCGCCAGCCGCGGCTGCATCCGCATGCTGCCGCGGGATATCGAGTCGCTCTACTCGCGGGTGCCGGTGGGCACGGCGGTGCACTTGATCAATGAGCCGTTCAAGGCCGGCTGGGACGCCGAGGGCGCGCTGCTGGTGCAGTCGTTCCCGCTGCTGGATGAGCAGGAGGGCTCCTTCCAGCCGGTGCTCAACGCCCTGGAGATGCTCGCCAGCGCCTTCGGCGACGAGCAGCCGCCGGTGGACTACGCCCGCGTGCGCGCCGAGGTCGAAGCGCCCAAGGGCCAGCCCGTGGCGGTACTGCGCGAAGCCCGCGAGGAGCCCATCGAGAGCGCCGAGGAGCCCCAGCCGGCACCGGAAGGCCTCTACCGCCACCTCGGCGAGCCGGATAACGGCCTCTACCAGCAGCTCGAACTGGCCATGGGCTGACCGCCCCGCTGCCAAGCTGCCCCTTTCGAGCCCGGCCAACCAGCCGGGCTCACTCTTTGGCCAAGCCCCACGCCAGCGACAGGTCCTGACCAAAGTGCACCACGAAGAACTCATCCAGCGGCTGGGGCCGCCCCAGCAGGTAGCCCTGGCCGATCGGACAGCCCATCTTGCGCAGCTGCTCGAGCTGTCCATGGGTTTCGATGCCCTCGGCAACGGCCTTGAGGCCCAGGCTGTCCGCCATGCCGATCAGGCTCTTGACCAAGGCTCGGCTGCGCTGCTCGCTATCGATCGGGTCGATGAACAGCTTGTCGAGCTTGACCTTGGTAAACGGCAGGTTCTGCAGAAAACGCAGCGACGTGTAGCCGCTGCCGAAATCGTCCAGGGCGATGCCGAAACCGTGATGCCGCAATAGCGACATGACACGCTTGATGGTCTCGAGGTCGAAGAAGCTAACGTGCTCGGTAATTTCGATATCGATGCTGCTGGGCGATACGCCGTGCTGACGACACCTGTCGAGCAGCCGCCCGGGAAACGTCAGGTCGGTGAAGTGCTGAATCGAAAAATTGATGGCCAGGGCGAAGCCGGGTGCCGTGGGCGCTGCGGCCAGCACCCGCAGGCTGGCCTCGAAGACCTGCTCGTCGAGTGTCTCGATCAGGCCGCTGTGTTCAGCGATGGGGATGAATTCCGCCGGGGAGATAAATCCTAGCCGTGCATGCTGCCAGCGGATCAGCACCTCGGCACCCAGCACGTCCCGCTGGGCAAGGCCCAGCTGTGGCTGAAGAAACAACTCGAAGAAGGGCTGATCCTGTGCCAGGGCGCTTTCCAGCGCCTCAGCCACCTGCTGCTCGCGCGGCGTCCCCTTGCGCGGCGCGTCACTCGACGCGTGCGGTCCCGGTAGCTGGGCGATACGACTCCCTGAGCGCCATACCAACGTGGATACCAGCAGCAGCACGCAGGCGCTGGCGACCAGCAGTAGCGATGCCAGCTCCACGCCGATAGCGCTCACGTTGACACTCCCCTGGCCGGCTGCGTGCCTCTCCACTGCTCGGCCAGCGTCTCGAAGGTCGTCGCTTCGCCGTATAGACGCCCCTGGCCGGCCACGACCCCCAGCCCCTTGAGCACGCTGAGCTGCTCGGCGTTATCGATGCCGCGCACCGTGCACTGCCGCCCGGCCATATGGGCCATATCGCGCAGTCCTTTGAGCAGCAGTACTGCGCGCTGGTCGCTGGGTACGTCGCAGAGCAGCGCAGGTTCGACTACCAGCCGGGTGTAGGGCAGGCGATAGAGTGCCGCCAGGCCGTGCCCGGGGTGCTCGAGGCCATCCATCACCAGGCCGATCTCATGATCCCGACAGCGCCGCATGGCGCGCTGTAGCCTCAGTGGCTCGATGTGTTCCCCCAGACCGTAGGGCTGCAGCTCCAAGCGCTCGACGGCCAGGTCGCGTGCGCGACAGCTCGCCACCAGCCACTCGAGTAGCCCCTGCGCTACCAGGTGATGAACGGCTACCGGCAGCGCCCAGCGCAGCGCCGGCTGGGCGCCTAGCCCGCTGGCCGCGAGCGCGGTCAGCACCTTGCCCACCAGGATGCGATCCAGGCTCGCCTGACGACGGCAGCGCTCGGCCAACTGGGCGAGGGTCTCGGCATCGACCTCGCCCCAGCGCGGATGCTGCCAGCGCAAGCGACACTCGCCCCCCGCCAGGCCGCCGCTGAGCAGCCAGGTGGGTGTCACCTCCAGGCTGAAGTGTCGCTCGCGCTCGGCCTCGCTGACCGCCAGGACCGCATTCAGCGACTCGATCAGCGCCAGCTGGCGATCCTGGGCCGCGGTCATCTGCGCCACATGGCATTGCGGGCGACGCTGCCGCGCCACTGCTACGCGGCGCGCAGCCAAACGTGATGCTTCGAGCATGGCGAGCGGCGTGGCACTGGCGTCGGAGCGAGCCATCCCGATCCGCGGCAGCAGCAGCCACTCCTGGTCGTTGGCCCGCAGTGGCTCGCTCAGGCGCTGCTGGAGATGGTCGGCGAAGGCCATGCCGGTCGACTCGGCATCTTGCGGCGGGGCCGGCAGGAAGCACATCATCGCGAAGGCATCACCCTCCAAGCTTGCCGCGAATCCCTGGCCCTGGCCGGCATCGCGCAAGCGCTTGGCGATCTGCCGGAGTAGCGCGTCCAATTCAGCAGGTGACAACGAGTCGCGCAGCGCATCAAGACGCTCGAAGTCGATCCAGCACAGCTGAAAAGGGTGCTGGCTGTCGAGATAGCGCTGCATACGGCGCGCCAGCAGCGGCCAACTGGCCAGTCCATGCCGGTAGTCGTCGTGGCGACGCTGACGGCGGCGCCACTCGAGGCCGAGTGCCAGCCCCAGCAGCAGCACCGCCAGCCCACCTGCCACAGCGGCAGCCCATCTCAGCCTGCTGGCCATGCCGATGCGCTGGCGCGGGTCATCCGGCACGTCGACGTAGCGAACCGCCTGCCGGGCGCCGTCGCTCAGGCGGTGGCGCTCGGCATAGCGGATCTGCGCCACGGCATCGGCCGTGGCCTGCTCACCCGACGCCAGCAGTTCGATCAGTTGCTCGGCAAGACGCTCGGGGTCGGGCAGTACGCCGCCCAGGCAGCCGTCTGCCAGCCACTCAGGGTGCAGGCACCAGAAGCCGTCAGCGGCCAGCCCCGATGCTTCCAAGCCGCGACGATTCTCCCGCGTGGGCAGCCCCAGCACGAAGTGCTGGGCAGCCGGCTCGGCCAGCGGCAATGCCAGCGGAGCTCCCAGCACGCGCAGCGCTTCAGCGGACCGATCGTCGCGCCCCAGCGAAGCGCCTAGCGGTGCCAGCGCCTGTCGCGTCTCGGCGCCATCCACCCAGCCGACCAGCCCCTGGTCGCCGTCCAGATGGCGCACCCAGGCAATGCCGCGCATCAGCACCGGTAGCAGGTCGAGATGCACTACCTGCTGGCGGCGCAGCCACTGACGGTGGGACGGTTCGAGAATCCCGTAAGCAGCGACGCGCGCCGCGGCGAACGGCTCGGCGCCCTCGATATAGGCGGCCAGCGCGGCGTCGTGCAGCAGGATGACCTGCGCCACGTCGCTCGCTTCCAGGCCAGGGTCGATCAGCAGGCCATCGTCAGCTGCGCCCCGGCCGTGCAGGTAGCTGACGCTGACACTTCCCCCGCCTGCATCGAGCCGGTCGACCAGTGCACTGACCAGCGCGCGATCCTGACGCTGCCCGGGCTCACCGGGGGCGATGATCAAGGTCGTGGCAGCGGCGTAGGTGGTACTGCTGCACAGCCACCCCCATAGCAGCAGGCCCGTCAGACACTGGCGGCGAGGAGGTCTCATAGCAGCAGGCTCGCTCGGGCGCGCACCCACTCGATATCGGGAATCCGCAGCACGCCCAGGTTGAGCTGCGGCAGCGGCAACGGCGCCTCCAGGCAGACCCTGAGCTCGTCACTGGCAGCATCGATGCGGTGGAAATCGCCGTCGTCGCAGGCCTCGACGCGACTCAGCCAACTGTCACCTACGAGCCCCTGGATACGCGCCTCGACCCGCTGGGCATCGGGAGGTTCCCCCACCCGGGTATTGACCGCGATGGCGGCGCGGGCGGCCTCGCTGCTCAGGGCATTGAGCGTCAGGCTCATGGCAAACAGCAGGCTGTAGCTGATGATGGCGTAGAGGATGACGAAGAACAGCGGGAACAGCACCGCAAACTCGATGGCCACGGCGCCGCGCTCGCTGCGCCCTGCCCCCACCCGGGATGTGAATCGCAACTTGTGCATTTATCTCACCAGTTCCACGCCGCTGACGTTGACATCGAGTAGCTCGATTTCCATCTCGTCGAGCCCGATGCCCAGGGCCTCCAGCAGCGGCGTCAGCAGGGGGTCGAGCACCCCTTCGGCTACCGCAGCCAGGGCATCGGAGAGCGCATCGGCCAACTCAGTTAGGCTGCCCACCGTGATGCCCAGCAGTCCGTTGACGATATCCAGTACCGGGCTCAGTAAATCGACGACGCTTCCAATCAGGCAGTCCAGCCGCCACCACGGGCACTGGGACTCACGCTCGGCATCCGGCCCGAGCGCTAGGCTGATGGACAGGCCGCTGAGCAACCCGCCGACCTGGTTGACCAGCGGATTGACGGCGGGCGCCTGCCCGAGTAGCGCCGAGCTTTCCCCGGGCCAGTCGATATGCGTATTGCTGGTCTCGCCGAAGGTGCTCGACTGCTGCGTGTCGCTGTTCACCTCGAGCCGCAGCAGGCCCTCGGCAACGGGCAGCAGCGCCAGGCCCACTCGAGTCGACATCTGCACCGGCGATGTCGACCCGCCCACTTCAACGCGTACCCGCTCATTTCCCAGACAACGAATCTCCTCCACCCCGGCACGCCCAGAGGCGGCTTCGACGTTCAGGTCCAGATCGACATTCACCAGCCCCAGCAGCGCCAGCTCAGTCTCCACAGACAAATCCAGCTGCGCGGTTCTTACCTCGGAGCGCCATGCGTTGCAGGGCGCGGCGTCACCATCGGCGCAGCCGGCTGGGCCGACGGCGATCTGCGGCGGTTGGATGATGGCTAAGTCCAGCGTCACGCTGGTCAAGCTGGGGATATCCAGGGACAGCCCATCGAGGTGAATGCCCTGCGACTGATTGGCCGCCAGGATCATCGCTTCGAGTAGGCTTGCCACCCCCACGTTGGCTTCGAGCCCCTCATCGCCGCCGGCGATATCGAGGAGATCGCCTAGCCGCACCGCTGGCAGGTTCGTCCCGGCCGCCAGCTCCTGCAACAGCAGTTGAACGTCATCGCTGCCCGCTTCTGCCGCCAAGGCCTGCGCCGAGGCGCTGGCCAGCTCGGACAAGGTAACCGAAGCGTCGAGCAGCTGTTCGGCGCTGGCCAGCGTCGCATCGATGCCCAGCAGACTGGCCTGTTCGGCCAGGGCGAGCAGGCTGATGCGGCTATCTAGCAATCCCTGGTGCCCGACCAGCGAGAGGCCAACCTCGCTGCCCAGCAGCTCTGTCAGCAGCGGCCCGAGAAGCGGTGAGTCCTCGGGGTCGATGTGCAGCAGCCGCGTGCCCGCCGAGAGTGTGGTATTGGCGGTGCGCCGGGCAACGGCCTCGGCCTGCAGGTCGACGTGGCGGGCGATATCGCTGCCGGGGAACAGCGCATCAAGGTTGCCTATCAGGCTGGTTGGCACGCGATGCTCCAGCCTGACGCGCAGGGCATCATGGATCTGGTCGCTGCTGGTCTGAAAGACGCGCACGCCCTCCTCCACCGCCAGCCAGCCGCGCTCAACCGCGACCAGAACCAGGCCTTCCTCGGCGTAGCCATGGCGTGCAGCGGCTTGTCGCACCACCTGGTCGGCGTCCGCCGCCGCACGGCACTGGCCGGCAGTGGCCACCGCCTGCATGGCGGCCAGGTCTGCCGCTCGCTGCAGGCGCTGCTGCTCCAGATACAGCCGGCCGGTGTCGAGGGCAACGACGATGCATAGCACCACCAGCAGCAGCACCATCACGCCGAGCAGGCCGATGGCGCCGCGCTGGCGATGCCTGCCGCCGGGCCCAGGACGGTCAGCCGCGAGACGCTTCATCGGTCACCGAAACGCGTGTCGATATAGGTGTCGGGGATCGGGTGGCTGAAGCTCTCCAGGTAGCGCCGATAGATACGCTGCTGCGCCGCCCCCGACAGATTCTGTGGATTGGCCGAGGCGTGCCGACCGCTGCGCTGAGCGTCGAGCAGCCGCGCGGCCTGGGCGTCGCCAGGTTGGCGAGCATCGCCGCGCGCCGCTGGCGCACGGTGATCGGCCACCCGCGGCCCGGGCTTGGCGGCTGGCGCGTCACCGCTTGCAGGCTGCTGGGCCGAGGCCTGGGGCAGCACCAACAGCACGCCAGCCAGCCCCGCCAGCATGCCCTGGCCAGCACACCGCCACCATCGCCTGTTCTTCACGTCGCTCATCTGCCTAATCTCCTTTGGTGGCTGCTGTTCGGATGGGTCAGCTGTCGGCGCCAGTCGGGGACGCACGGCGCAGGCGTTCGACCAACGCAGCGTCGACGCCCAGTCGGGCGGCCATGTTTTCGGCCTGGGCGGTCTGGCCTTCCTGCATCAGCAGCAGCACCAGATTGCTGGCGGCGTTGCGCTGGCCGCTGTCGAGCTCGATGGCGGTGAGAAACTCTTCGCGGGCCGCGCCGCGCTGCCCTTCGAGCATCAGCAGATAGCCGAGGTCGTTGCGTATGCGCGGGTCGGCCGGACGCTCCTGGCGCGCCTGCTGCATCAACACCAGCGCCTCGCGGCGGTCGCCCCGCGATGCGGCGTTGCGCGCCATGCCACGGTAGGCGTCGGCGGCCAGACAGCTGCTGGTGAGCGAGTCGTAGACAGCGTCGGCCTCGCCGTGACGTTCGATTGCCCGCAGCGCATCGCCGCGCAACAGGTCGGCCTCGCCGATGCCGAAGTCGTGGCTATCGAGGTGGGCCAGCGCCGAACGCGGTCGGTCGCTTTCGAGCAGTTGCCGGATCATGTCCAACTGCACGCCGATGTCCGCCGCATAGCGCTCGCCGCAGCGCCCGGTGACCCATTCGTTGTCGCCGTTGCCCTCCAGCGCAAAGACATTGCCCGGCATGCTGGTGGTAACGGTGGTACAGCCGGCCAGGCCAGCAACCACCACCAGTGCAGCAAGCCTGCATAACGCGGGCCGCATCGAGCCCCCATTGGCATAGCGTGAATCGCGCACGGCTCAACTCCCCAGGGCGTCGAATAGCCCAGCCAGATTGATGACTGCCGGGCCTGCCAGCACGATCAGCAGGGCCGGGAACAGAAAGACCATCATCACCAGCGACATCTTGCCGGAGAGCTTGGTCACGGTTTCCTGGATCCGTGTGCGCCGCCGGTCACGGATCAGCTCACTCAAGGCGCTCAGCGACTGCCGCGCCCCGCCCCCCGATGCCGAGATCTGCGCCAGCAGCTTGCACATATCCTGCAGGCCTGCGCTGAGCTGTATCTCGGCGATCTCCTCGAGCACCTCCTCGCGGGCCTGGCCCGCCTCGATGCGCAGCAGCACCAGGCGCAGCTCGCGCACGCTCTCCCGGCAGCTGCTATCGAGGTTGTGGATCAGGCCGCGGAGTACGCCCTCCAGGGTCATCCCCGAGTCCCACAGCATGCGCGTGACCTGGATCAGCATTTCCGCCTCTTCGTCCATTTTCGCCGTGCGCCGTCGTCGCGCCTGCTTGAGCCATAGCCAGGCGGCGACCGCGGCGAGCGCCGCCCAGCCGAGCCCGTTGAGTATCACCTGCGGCCAGCCGAGCCCCTGCTGGGTGGCCTGCAGCAGCCCGCCAGCGAATACGCCGAATACCAGCAGCGCCATGGCCAGCAGCACATGCCACTGCGCGCGGGTGCCGATAAAGCCGGCTTGGCGCAAGATCAGCGCCAGCTGGGCAAGCCAGGCGCGATTGTGACGCTGACGACGCCACAGCAGCCGCCCGCCGCCAACCAACCGCGACTCGAGCTCCCGCACATGGCGCTGCGGGTCTTCGTGGGGCTGCGCCAGCGCCGCTTCGCTTGCCTGGCCGCCGGCCGTTGCGCTCGCCAGCCACCAACACATGCCGGCCGACAGCAGCAGCAGGCCCGAGCTCATCATCACTAGCATCATCTCGCTGTTCTCCCTCGTTGCGACCGCTATACCGAACGCAGCATGCGCCACAGTGCCAAACAGCCGCCCACCTCGAGCGCTACCGCCAGCCACAGCGCCATCTGACCGGCCGGGCTTTCGAGCATGGGTGCCAGAAATTCCGGATTGGTCAGCCACATGAAGCCCGCCAGCGCCACCGGCACGCTGGCCAGCACGAACGCCGTGACGCGGGTTTCCCCGGTCAGTGCGCGCAGTTCTCGGCGGCCCTTGTCCTGCTGGCGCAGCAGGTCGACGAAGCTGGCCAGAATGGCCTTGAGGCTGCCGCCGTGGATCTGGTTGATCTCGATGGCAGTGGCCAGCAGGTCGAGCTCCTGCACTCGCAGCAGTTGGGCTTCACGTCGCAGCCCCTCGTGGAGCTCCATGCCCAGGTCGCGGCGCGCGTTGACCCTCGCCGTGGCATCGAACAGCGGCCCGGAGACCCGCTCGGCATTGCGTCGGAAGGCCAGTTCGATGGTGGTGCCGATGCCGATATCGCGCATGATGTGTTCCATCAGCTCAGGTAGCGCATCGCGCACGCGGCGGCGCAGCCGCTGGGCACGCAGCCGCAGCAGCAGGTTGATTACCACCAGTCCGCCCAGCATCAGCAACCCGCCGAGGCGCAATTCGAGCATCACCAGCACGCCGCTGAGCGCCAGCAGCAGGGTGCCACCCGCCACCCACACCGCCCGCGGCGTGGCCTGGATGCCCGCCACCAGCAGGTAGTCGAGCAGCCATCCCATCAGTGAGTCATGCGGCAAGCGCCGGCGCAGCCCGCGCGGCCGCGCCACGCGCAGCGCCCTGTCGCTCGCGTGGCGGGCGCTGCGCCATAGCAACCAGGCTGCCGCCAGCAGCAGCAGCATGGTGGTCGACCACAGCTGCCAGGAGCTCATGCCGGCTCCTCGATGGTCTTGGTCCAGTCGATATCGCCGGGCAGCTCGGGCGAGACCCGGCGGTAGAGCGGCCTGAGGCTGATGCGCCCGTCGACCAGCCCGCGCACCTGCTGCACCTCGACCACATGGCGATGCCCCTCGCCGTCGCGGGTGATATGCACCACCAGGTCGAGGGCGGTGGCAATGATCTGGTTGACCAGCCCATCGCTGCCCTGAAAGCCGGCCAGGCGCACCATCATCTGCAGGCGCACCAGGGCGTCGCGGGCGGAGTTGGCGTGCACGGTGCTCATCGACCCCAGGTGGCCGGTATTCATCGCCTGCAGCACATCCAGCGCCTCATCGCCGCGGCTCTCGCCGAGGATGACGCGGTCGGGGCGCATGCGCAGGGCGTTCTTGACCAGCTGTCGGGCGCCAACCTCGCCCTCGCCTTCACTGTTGGGCGCACGCGTCTCGAGACGTACCACATGGCTGTTGCCGAGCTGCAGTTCGGCGGCGTCTTCGATGGTGACCACCCTTTCGTGGTGAGGAATGTTACGACTCAGCACGTTGAGCAGCGTGGTCTTGCCCGAACCGGTCGCACCGCTGATCAGGATATTGCGCCGCGCCTCAACCGCCTGCTCCAGCAGCGCCATCAGCGGCGCGCTAACCGCGTCGCCGGCAATCAGTGCCGCGACGTCCAGCGCCTCACGGCGAAATTTGCGAATCGAGACGCAGGGCCCTTCCAGCGCCAGCGGGGGGATGATCACGTTGACCCGCGAGCCGTCCGGCAAACGCGCGTCGACCATCGGACTCGACTCGTCGAGCCGCCGCCCCAGCGGTGCCAGCATGCGACGCACCACGCGCAGCACATGGGCATCGTTGATGAAGCGCTGCTCGACCTGGCACAGCCGGCCGTGGCGTTCGACGAAGATGCGCTGCGGTCCGTTGATCAGGATGTCGGAAATCTCATCGTCCTTGAGCAGCGGTTGCAGCGGCCCAAAGCCGGTGACCTCGTTGAGCACCTCTCGCGCCAGGCACTCCAGGGCGTCCAGCGGCACGACCTGCTGGCGCTGCTCGAAGTAGTCGCGGATCAGGGTCTCGATGCGCATCAGCATCGCCGAGGGATCGTCGTTGAACAGCGAGTCGTCGTCTTCGAGACGCTCGATCACTTCACGATGCAGCGCGCTCTTGAGGCCGGCGTCATCGAGATCGATGGGCATGCTCACGCTGCGCTGCCGCTGGCGGTTAAGTGGCATCCAACCTCCCATGCGACCTCCTCAGCGTGAAAAGCCGACGTTGCCCAGGCGTTCGATATCGTCCACGTCCTGGGGGTCGAACAGCAGCTCCAGAAAAGACGGGTCGTAGCGGCGCAGTGCCTCGCCGGGCAGATCCTCGAGGCGAGTGCCGGCCGCCATCGGCGATACCAGATGCGGGGTCACGATCATGATCAGCTCGCGCTCATCGCGCTCGAAGCGCGTCGAGCGGAAGAAGGCACCCAGGACCGGGATATCGCCGAGGCCGGGAACGCGGTTGACGTTCTGCAGCGTCGAGTTGCTGACCAGACCACTGATGATGAAACTCTCACCGTCGCCGAGTTGAATGGTGGTATCCGTGCGCCGCACGCTCAGTGAAGGAATGGCCGTACCGCCGGACTCGATCGCACGCGTAAAGTCGAGTTCGCTTACCTCGGGTGCCACCTTGAGCAGGATGCGACGGTCGTCGAGCACGGTGGGCGTGAGCTGCAGGCGCACCCCGAACTCCTTGAACTCGACCGAGATGTCGCCGTCGCGATTGCTGCGCGGGAAAGGAAATTCGCCCCCGGCCAGGAAGGTGGCGCTCTGCCCCGACAGCGTCACCAGACTGGGCTCGGCCAGGGTATAGGCGAAGCCGTTGTTGCTCAGGGCGCTGATCGCGCCGAGCAAGCCGCGATTGGCATTGCCGCCGATGATCGAGAAGCCTCCCGACACCGAGGTGGGTGACACCAGATTGCCGTCGTTGATGAAGGAGAGCGCGCTGTCGGTGCCGCCCACCGCAAACTGGGTATTGCCGCCGTTGTCGCGGCCGAGGAAGAAGCCCGCCGACTCGAGGCGCCGGCGGTTGACCTCGACGACGCGAATATCGGCCTGCACCTGAACCGCACCGGCCTGGCGAGTGGCATCCACCAGCGGCTGATCGCCGAAACGCTGGCGCGCCAGGTCGTGGCGATCGAGAGACTCGCTGTCGCCGGCCAGACGCGGCACGCCGCTGGCCTGGCTGAGCCGATACTCCTCCTCCAGGCCCTGCCCCTCGGCAGGCGACACCTCGACCCGCAGGCGATCCGGCTCACGCTGCCCGGCCAACCATACTTGCAGCGACGTCACCCCCGGACCCACGCCGCTCAGCAGCAACTGACGGTCATCGATGACCTGAACATCGGCGACGTCGCCGTTGCCCACCGCGGTGCGCGCGACGTCGCGGGCATAGGTCAAGCGCTCCTGCTCACCGGCATATAGCGCCACGCTACGCTCGGATGGCAGGCGACCATCACTCGCCTGAATGCTGCCGCTGGTCATCATCAGGATCAGCGCACCCCACAGCCACGCCCGACCGCGGGACGCCGCCCATGCACGATAGTGTTTCATGCTGCCTTCCCTTCCCTGCGTACTGCTTGGTTGTTATCGGCGTTGCGCCGTCAGTTGCCGAGCGTCACCGTCTGCGTATTGCCACCCACGTGCTGAATCACCTGGCGCCCCGCCGCCGGCCGCGTTGGTGCTTGCACCGGCGCCGCGGGGCGCGCCTCCCGCTGGGTCAGCTCGTGAAACAGCACCGCCGGCCCCAGTTCGGGACCCCGGACGTCATCGTCCTCGTCGGCGTGATGGAGCGAAGCCGACAGCAACTTCATCGACGGTAGTCCCTCATTGCCGTCGAGCAGGCGGCGACGCTCGGTGGCGCCGATCACCGCCAGGCGCAGGCGGCCGGTGGTTTCGGCCAGCAACAGTCGAGGCGCCTGGTCACCGTCCAGCGCCAGAACTGCCGTGCGTCCGCTGCGCTGTGGGCCTTCGTCGCTGTCGTTACCGCCGTTGGCGGCGACGCTCGCTCCTTGAAGCTCGGCGCCAAAGCTGAGCACCTCGACGTCCTGAAGGAGGCGTCGGGCCAGTTGGGTACGGTCGCCGTCGCTGGCCTGGGCGTAGTAGAAGACATCGACGCGATCTCCCGGCGCGACATAGCCGCCGCTGCCGATGACCTCGTCGACACCCACGGCGATGGCACGCTTGCCCGGCGGTACCTGTTCGGCAAGGACGCCACCCAGCGCGAAGTGATGAGGACGCAGGATATCGCCAGCGGCCAGCGGCCGCGTCAGCACTCGCCCCTCGACTTCGGCGAGATCGGCGAAGCTATCGTCGATGCGGCTGGGGTAGTCGACCACCTGCAGCGCCGGTGTGGCACCCTCGCCGGCGTCGCTGAGGCGCGTGCCCGCCGGCAGTGCACGGCCGGCGGCCAGCACCGGGTGCTCGGCAGGCGCTGGCCGCTCGACCACTTCCGGCGTCGGTGCCACCGCCGAGCGGGGCACGTCGCGCGTCAGCTGCCAGCCGGCGAACGCCAGGCCGATGGCCAGTATGACCAGTAAGGCGGCCAGGCCTTTAAGAAGGCTAGGAGACATAGTAATGCCTGCTGTGAGTGATGGATGATCAATGCCAAAAACAACTAGCCATTAATCTTAATCACCACTGATAGCCTCCTGGACATTTTCGAAAAACCCCTCGAAGTCCAGTACGTTTGATGCGGCAAATAGTGCAAGAGCAACCACCGCTGCAATAACGACATACTCAATCGCACTCGCCCCCTGCTGACCTCGCATGCCGGGCCGGTTGATCTTGGCCAGAATAGCAGTAGTTTGCAGCGCTGCTGCGGCCTTGCGAATAGTCTTGGTGATCATGATGATTTCCCCACGTCTGCGTTATTGCGCTATTTATCGGTGCTCAAGGCACCGTTATAAACGCCGAAGCACTTGGATGCGCCGGCGACCAACTTTAACCACCGAACTGCCAGGTAATACGGGCATTGATGCGTCCGCTACGACGATCGCTGTCCTGGTCGCGATCCCCCATCGGGTGGGCGTATTCCACGCCGAGCCGATAGTTGGCACCGTTGCTCAGCTCGACACCGCCAACCGCGGAGATCAGCTCGCTGTCGTTATCGTTCTGATTGAATTCGGTATGCGCGGCATCGACCAGCACATAGGGCTCAATGCTGGTCAGCCAGTTGCCTGCGCCCTCAAGCGCGTGCAGGTAGCGCAGCTCTACTTCTCCGGCATAGCCCTTGTCGCCCTCGGCCTGGCCATCCGGATAGGCGCGGCCGAAGCGGCTGCCGCCGTAGTTGCCGCGCTCCGCCACCGGCAGGGTGTCGTCCGACCAGAACCCCGCCAGACGAGTGCTCAGCCGCCAACGCGTTGTCAGCTGTTCCACCCAGCGCCCCTGTAAGCCTAGGCGCGTGAAATGCAGGCTCTCGTTGCTCTGTAGGGCGTTGTCGGCGACGCGGATATCGTTGCGATTGGCGCCCAGGTCGACGCCCTGGCGCGCATCACCGCGGACCTCCAGCAGGCGCTGCTGACCACCCGTGCGGTAGGTGGTATTGAGCTCGAGGGCCGAGAAGCGAGTATCCTGCTCCGCGCGCTGCAGCAGTTGGTCGTTGAGGCGAAAATCGTAGCCAACCTGCTCGTCATGGTGGTCGAACGCCGCACCGACCTCCCACAGCTGCGTACGACCCAGCATCAGCGGGTAGTCAAGTGCGGCGCGATAACGGTCGCGGACCTTGCTCTCGCGCACGTCCAGCTCCTCGCCCAGCAGCATCAGCGTATCGCTGTCGCTGCCATCGAAGCGGTTGGCGCCAAGCGTCATGCGCAGGCCATCGCTGCCGAGTTCCTGCTGGTACTCCATGGCATAGAACTCATCGTCGCTATCAACCGGCAGCAGAGCCGCAAAGGAGAGCTCCTCGCCATGACGGGTATTGGCCTGGAAGCTCAGGTTACCCAGCAGCAGGAAGTCGTCCCGGTCGCCACCGTCGACCGAGAGGCCGGCCTGGACGCGGCGGGTATCGCGCTCTTCGACGCGTAGCGTGGTGCCACCGGAAGGAGTTCTCGGCACCGGTGCGTTGACCGCTAGCTGTGCACCGGGGATACGTTCGATGAGCGCCGTGTAGCGCTCGAAGGTGGCACGCGTCAGCGGCTGTTCGCCGCGCATGCGATTCGCCAGCAGCTCGACCCGCGCCGCCACTGCGGCGTTGTCGATGGCAATCTCGCTACGCACGATATGCCCCTCGACCACGACGACCGTAACGGTGCCATCGTCGAAGTTATTGGTCGGCAAATAGGCGTAGGAGAGCGGATAGTCGGCGCTTTGATAGCGCTGGGTGATGGCTTCCACGGCATCGATCAAATCACCCAGCCGAACCTCCTGGCCGACCATCGGCTGAAGGTCCACGGCCAGCGTCTCAAGCTCGAATACCGAGCCACCGACGATATTGATGTGCTCCACCGGGATGCGTGTATCACGGCTGATCTCGCCATCGCTACCCGGCAATTGCACGCGGGTCGAACTGCGCTGCTGTTGCTCCCTGACCGTCTGCAATGGAGGCGAAAGCGTGGGCTGTCGATCGTCGATCAGTGAAGGTAGGTCGCTGGCATGGGAGTGACTGACAGGCATCCCCGTCAGCACAATCAGACCGGCACAAAGCGTCATCACGCTACTAGAGCGCGTCGATATGGGCATAAATAACGGTTCCCTGCGGAATAAGAACGATGCGTGGCCTGGCGATTATTATCGTGTTACTGCGCGCAGCGCGGTGCGACCAGGTACGCACTCCGCGCTAACAAAGTGAGCACGCAGCGCATAAGCACTGCGTGCCCAATCACTTACTGCGAGGTACGCGAGGAACCGCCGAGCAGACCGCCAAGCAATCCACCCCCACCCAGCAGGCCGCCGCTCTGACCTTCGTCGCCACCGCCGAGCAAGCCACCACCCAAGAGGCCACCACTCTCATCGCCGCCTCCCAGGAGGCTGCCGGTCAGGCCATCCACGGTGCCGGTGACACCGCCGAGCAGGCCACTATCGCCACCCAGCAGGCCACCGCTGTCTCCGCTGCCGCCGCCACTCAGAAGGCTCGCGGTCAGGCCATCCACGCTACCGGTGACGCCACCCAGCAGACCGGCATCGCCACCCAGCAGACCACCGCCCAGCAGGCCGCTGCTCTCACCGCCCAGCAAACTGCCGGTCAGTCCATCGACCGAACCGGTGACGCCGCCAAGTAGACCCGCCTCGCCGCCGAGCAGATCACCATCGCCGCCAAGCAGGCCATCTTCACTACCGACCAGACCACCCAGCAGATCGCCCTCTCCAGCGAGGTTGTCGAGCAGACCAGCGCCTAGCAGACCATCTTCCATATTGCTGTCGGCCGTCAGCAGGCCGCCGCTGTCGACGACGAGTTGACCAACCCCGGAGACAGTCGCGCCGACACCTGCCAGCAGCGCATCGCCGCCGCCCAGGTCATCACCCAGCAGCACCACCGCACCGCCGACGTCGCCCAGCAGGCTGCTGGCCGTCGGACCGACCACCAGTGCGTCACCCAGGGTTTGAGTGGTGCCTTCGAGATTAACCACCAGCGGCCGCACGACCGCGGTTAGCTCGGTGGTCAGGCCCGCGATGTGGCCGTCCTCGTCGGTCAGCGAGAAAGTCAGCGCATCCGCCGTCGCGGTGACAGTGCCGCCAAGTTGCTCGACGGTGCCGCCGAGGCCAGTCAACAGGCCGGTAGTGTCGTCGACCTGCATGAAGACCGGCAGGGTGTTCAGCGCTTCGACCGTGGTACCCATAGCGGTTACCGCCTGCCCGGTATCGCCTACGGCACCGGTGGCGCCCGCCAGGGTGGTACCCAAGGCATTGTCGTTCTCGGACAGGTCGCCGAGGCCGTCACCGAGGCCGCCTGACAGCGTATTGACGCCGTCGCCGAGATGAGTGACCACGTTGCCAGTACCATCGGTAATGGTCCCGACCAGCGGCGCATCAAGTTGCGTCACGGCGTCGCCTACGGCGATAACGGTATCGCCCAGACCGCCCGAGGCATCAGACGTGTCCTGTACGATCCGCTCGAGGCTGGTGCCTTCATCGGCCACACCGTTACCGTTCTCGCCGCTGCCGTTACCGTTGCCGTTTCCATTGCTGCCAACCCCCGAGCCGCCGTTCAGCGGCTGAGAGCTGGATGAACTACCACTGCAGCCAGCCAGCGCAATTGCAACGGTCAAGGTTGCCAGTGGTAAGAATCGATTCTTTAAGATTGTCATGCATCCCCCTTGGATCGCCGCCTGTACCGGACATATATCGTTGGCTTGGTTCATCATCCCTGTAACCTCGGCTGCCAGCGTCGCAACGTTTGCATCGAGCCTCACCAACGAGCCCTTCCTTTACAAATCATGAACTTATTAGAATTACATTAGTTATCTTACATGCCGTGTAGTCAATCTCTTACACGAGATAGCGCTAATACTTACGCTGCAAAAAAGCTTAGTGTTCTAAGCTTCTAGACGAAATTATAGTTAATTAACGTCTAATATCTTTGCATTTTCGTTCATATGAGCGCCGCACTATCTCCGCAACTTTGCAATATCGATTGCGCAGATGGAAAAAATAAGTGTTTGAACATTACACAGTGCAAGGGCATAGGGAGAGAACAATGAAAGATATATCGCCGGATTTAGAGTCCGCCGAGGTCTGGCTGAATGACAATGCCCCTCATGGTGCCTCGATGCGCCGTCTCGCTGACTACCTGGGGTATTCTGAGTCCCACTTGAGGCGCCTCTTCACCCGCCAGTTCGGCCAGAGCCCGGGGCGCTACCGTGATCTGCTTCGCCTAGAGCGTGCCGCCGTGCTGCTGGCCCGCACGCGCTTGCCGATCATTGAAATCGCCATTCAGTGCGGCTACTCCAGCCACCCGATCTTCACCCGCGCCTTTCACCACAAGCATGGCGTAAGCCCGAGAACCTTCCGCCTGCAGTTCGAGCACCGCAACCAGCTGGCGCTGGCGCAGCTGCCTCACTCGGCCAGCTTGGTCGACTGCCAGCCACGCATCATCTACGACGTGCACCACGATCTCTATCTGGCACGCCACTATGGCGAACTCGATCTCGAGGGGCAGCAGCACGCTTGGCACTACTATATGCGACATGCACATTTCAGCCGTCAGACCTGCCTCAAGGCCCAGGCTGCATGGCTTTATCATGATGATCCGGTGATCACGCCCGGGGAGCGCATCCGCACCGACTTAGGGATGAGCGTTTCTCATCAACGTCATCTACCAGCGGGGCGCTTCTTTCGTCACACCCGGGTAGAGATCGAACGGGCCGTTACGGTGCGCTTCGCAACCGCTGCCGAGATTGCGCCGCTACGCACCTTCCTGACCCTGCGATGGTTACCCCAGCACGGCGAGAGCATCGACGGCAATGCCAGCAGCGTACTGTTCGACGCCGCGGATCGCTGCGATGGTCCCGGCAGCCTTACCATTCCGCTGCTGAGCTAACCTGGCTCCAGCAAAAAAAGCCCGACGGGTGTCGGGCTATAAGTCGCAGGGAAACGCCAGCCTATGACGGCAGCGTTTGCCTCGGCCATTATATCGCCCCTGGCCAGGGATCAGTTTGCTTAAATACGCATCCTTTCCTGGCCTATACCAAGGTTATCCTCATCCCCCGCTTGCCGTTGCCAGGCCCACACACGAAAAACCCCTCGCTGCTCACACAGCGAGGGGTTCGAACGTCATGCCCGAGTCATTAGCTCGGCACGCCCATGTCAGAATTACTTCTGCATGGAGCGCTCGAACATGCGGTTCATTTCTTCGCGGTTTTCGCGAGACATCTGCAGAGCAGCCTGAGCGTCGCGCTGCGCTTGGTTGGCGGTGTTCTGCGCCTGGTTGGCAACGTTCAGCGCTTCAGAAGCGTCAGCCTGAGCGGACTCAGCGGTCATGCGCACTTCGTCCAGGGCGCCGGTAGAGGCACAGCCCGCCAGGATCGCCAGTGAGGCAGCGGCAGCGGTAATCTTCAGAGTGTTCTTAATGGTCATGGTGTTCTCCTTGAGAGACTTCCTTGGTTCAGCTTGGGTTGTGCCTGGTAACAGGCGTCCTGCTATCGCAGGTTCTTCTGCACGTCACGTTGGCAATCATAGACGGCCAAAACGCGATGTCAAACACTGTTTTATTATAGACAGGCTCCGTCTGTCTACACGAAAAAACCTATCGCGCCACTTGAGCCTAGCGGATCACGACCCGCGTGCCAATGCCGATCAGCTCGGCGAGCCGCTCGATCTCGGCATTGGTCACCGCCACGCAGCCCAGGGTCCAGTCGAAGCGACCGTGAATCTCCGGGTCGCCCTTGCCGATCCCGTGCAGGCCGATGTTTCCCCCCAGCACGGTGTCCTGGGGCGGACGACCGTGGCGACGCAGGAAATAGTGGTAGTCCTCGTACTCGGCGCGGCTCATCACGCCGGCGTTGAGCGCTTCCAGCGCGTTCCACGGGGTCGGATAGTCGACGGCGAAGAACAGGTGAAAGCGGCTCTCGGGGTTGATGCCGTTGATACGAAACTCCCCCTGCGGGGTCTGTTTGTCGCCCCTCACCCGCATGCGGGCGGCGCCGCGCTGGCCGATCGAGATGCCATTAATGCGCTCGAGGGGATAGTCACCGCGATACACCGTGAGCGTGGCGTCACTGTTGTCGACCTTGACCCACACTTCGAACGGATCGCGGGGGCCAAAGTCGGTGGCGATATTGTCGATCAGGCTGGCCTTGAGGCCCAGGGTTGGCGTCAGCACCATCGCGACGATGGCAAACAGTCTGATGAGTCGGCTCATGGGGGCGTTGTCTCTCGGCTAGCACGTGCAATGAGTGCTTTCTACGCTATTGGTCGCGCGTTGACAAACCCTATTTATCGCCCCGTGTTCAACGCCCTAGCGGGGCAGCAGAGCCCCGACCCGGAACAGCTCGCCGAGGGTGGTGACACCCTGCTCGACCTTGCTCAACCCCTCGCCAAACAGCATCGGCTCGCCGCGCGCCACCACCTGGCGTCGCAGGCGGTGTTCATCGCCGTGCTGCAGAATCAGCGCATGGTCCTCGCTGGTCGGCTGCCACACCTCGAAGACCCCGGTGCGGCCGGAGAACCCGAGCCCCTGGCACGCCTCGCAGCCGACGGCCTGCCACACATGCGAGGGCAGCCGCGCGCCGCTGGCCTCGAGCCAGGCACGATCACCGTCCGCCAGTGAGGTTGGCTGCCGGCACTGCTGACACAGCTGCCTGACCAGGCGCTGCGCCACCACCACCCCGAGACTGGAGGCGATCTCGGCATCGTCGAGGCCGCGCTGACGCAGCGTGGTCACCGCCCCCACCGCATCGCGGCTGTGCAGGGTCGCCATCAGCGAGCGTCCGCTGACCGCCACGTTGATTGCCGCCCGCGTCGAAGGCTCGTCGCGCAGTTCGCCGATCAGCACGTAGTCCGGGTCGATGCGCAGCAGCGCAGAGGTCACGCTGGCAAAGTCCATGCCGCTGGCGCTGTCGACCTGCAGCTGATTGATCCCGGGCACGATGTACTCCACCGGATCCTCGACCGTGACCACCTGGCTATCGCTGAGCGCCAGGCGATGCAGCAGGGTATACAGCGTGGTGGTCTTGCCCGCCCCGGTCGGTCCGGTCACCAGCAGCATGCCGCTGGTGGCATCCATCCACTGGCGAATCCACTGCACGCCGAGCTCACTGATCCCCAGCTGCTCGATGTCGTCGAATACCACGGGGGGATCGAGAAAGCGCACGGCCAGCTTCTCGCCGGTGACCGTGGTGACCGCCGAAACGCGCAGGGTCAGCTCGCGCTGGGCCAGCGCGGTGGCAAAACTGCCCTCGGCGGCGGCCAGCGACGGCAGCGGGTTGAGTCCCGCCTGGACCTTGAGCTGGTTGACCAGGCGCTGGCCGGTTTCATAGGCCAGCATGGCGGCATCGACGACCTGACCGTCGATGCGCAGCCGAACCCGGTAGCCGTCGGCCTGGGGGTCGAGATGAATGTCGCTGGCCCGCGCACGCCTGGCATCGTCCAGCAAGGCGGCGATCTCGAGCTGATCGGGCGCGTCATCGGGGCCGGCCTCCAGGGCAGGCAGGAAGGTAGCCAGCAGCTGCTGGCGAAAACGTCGGGCCATGGGCGGCGCCTCATGCGGATGGATGGAGCGGGACTGCTCCTAGCTCAGCACAGCGCCGCCGATCGCGCCATTGATAGTGCCTACTGCGCCTAGTGCTGGCTGCGCAGATAGTCCTCATAGCTGCCGCTGAAGTCGATGATGCCCTGCGCCGTCATGTCGAGAACCCGGGTGGCCAGGGAAGACACGAACTCGCGGTCGTGGCTGACGAAGATCAGCGTGCCGGGATAGTGCTCCAGCGCCAGGTTGAGGGCCTCGATGGACTCCATGTCGAGGTGGTTGGTGGGCTCGTCGAGCAGCAGCACGTTGGGATTGATCAGCGACAGCTTGCCGAACAGCATGCGCCCCTGCTCGCCCCCCGACAGCACCTTGACCGACTTGCCGATATCGTCGCTGCCGAACAGCATCCGCCCCAGAGCCCCGCGCACCACCTGCTCGCCGGCATCGGTCCACTGCTGCATCCATTCGAACAGCGTGGCCGGGTTGGCGAAATCGTCGCCGTGGTCCTGGGCGAATACGCCCAGCTCGGCGCTGTCGGTCCACTTGACGCTGCCGCTGTCCGGCGCCAGCTCGCCGCTCAGGGTCTTGAGCAGCGTGGTCTTGCCGATGCCGTTGGGGCCGATGATGGCGATTCGCTCGCCGGCCTCCACCGTCATCGAGATGCCGTCGATCAACCGCTGGTCATCATAGCCCTTGCGCAGCGCCTCGACGTTGAGGGCGTTACGGTGAATCTTCTTGTTCTGCTCGAAGCGGATGAACGGGCTGACCCGGCTCGACGGCTTGATGTCGGTGAGTTTGATCTTGTCGATCTGCCGCGCCCGCGAGGTGGCCTGCTTGGCCTTGGAGGCGTTGGCCGAGAAGCGGCTGACGAAGGCCTGCAGATCGGCGATCTGCGCCTTCTTCTTGGCATTGTCGGCATGCATGCGCTCGCGCACCGCGGTGGCGGCGGTCATGTAGTCGTCGTAGTTGCCGGGGAACAGGGTGATCTCGCCATAGTCCAGGTCGGCCATGTGCGTGCACACGCTGTTGAGGAAGTGGCGGTCGTGGGAAATGATGATCATGGTGCTGTCGCGGGCGTTCAACACCCCTTCGAGCCAGCCGATGGTGGCAATGTCCAGGTGGTTGGTGGGCTCGTCGAGCAGCAGCACGTCGGGGTCGGCGAACAGCGCCTGGGCGAGCAGCACGCGCAGCTTCCAGCCGGGTGCCACGGCGCTCATCGGGCCGTGGTGCTGGTCGAGGGGGATGCCCAGCCCCAGCAGCAGCTCGCCGGCGCGGGCATCGGCGGTGTAGCCGTCGAGCTCGGCGAAGCGCACTTCCAGGTCGGCCACCGCCATGCCGTCGGCCTCGCTCATCTCGGGCAGCGCGTAGATGCGCTCGCGCTCGGCGGCCACCGACCAGAGTTCGGTGTTGCCCATGATCACGGTGTCGATGACCCGCTGGTCCTCGAAGGCGAACTGGTCCTGGCGCAGCTTGCCGAGCCGCGCGTCGGGCTCGACCATCACCTGACCGGCGCTGGGCTCTAGATCGCCGCCGAGGATCTTCATGAAGGTCGACTTGCCGCAGCCGTTGGCGCCAATCAGACCGTAGCGATGGCCCTTGCCGAACTTGACGGAGACGTTCTCGAAAAGGGGCTTGGCCCCGAACTGCATGGTGATATTGGCGGTGGAGATCAAAGCGGCGTCCCGGTGCGATGGTGCAAAGGGGCGCGATTGTACGCGCTATCGGGCCGCGGTTCACCCTGCATTGATACGACCACAGACTAATTGCAGCGCCCCTGAGTGAGGGACGCCGGGGGCAGGCCGAAGAGGAGGTTTACGCCATGGATGGCGTAAGTAGCGCCCAGGGATGGGTTTACAGCGCCTCCTCGCAGGCCTGCCGCCGGATAAGTTCCGAGCGGTACCGCTTATCTGCAATAGCCCTGGCTACTAGCAAGGCCCCGCCACCTTTGGTGACGGGGCCAACGAAGGCTTAAACCGCCGCCTGCTGATGGTTCGGCGGGTCGTGGCGCTCGACGGTAAAGATCGACTGCAGCTTGTCCTTCTTGCCGTAGAGATGCACCGTGGTCTGATCGAAGGGGAAGTACTCGATGTATTCGCTGTGCAGGTTGAAGCGCGGCTTGTGGGCGTTGATCATCGCCGCCGCCAGTCGCTCGCGGTTGATATGCCCCGACAGGCCAACGCTGACCCACAGCGCCTCCTCCGGCTGCAGGAAGTCTCGCCAGGTGGCGTGGTCCTCATGGAAAGTCAGGCCGTGGCGGGCATTGCGGTGCTCGCCTACGTAGATCAGCTCCTGCACCTCCATCTCGCCGCTTTCGGGGTCGTAGGCGGCGCGGTAAACGCAGTAGATCCCTGACTCATCGGGCACCTCGCTGAGCTCATCCAGCGTCCAGTAGCCAAGCATCTTGGGGGAAAGCAGTTGATCGGACATCGCTATCACCTCCTATTGCTCGCCTGACGATGTGGGCGCCGAACCCGACACCCAACGTGGCGACTCACCTATAGCCTAGTCAAATTGGGGGTTTTTGCTGCCCAGCGACGATAGGAGTAAACGATGCTCGGGGCTGACCCGTGGGCAGGCCTTCGAGGGGGCGCTGTAAACCCATCCCTGGGCGCTACCTGCGCCATCCATGGCGCAGAACCCCCTCTTATGCCTGTCCACGGCGCCCCTCGCCATGAGGCAACTTCGTGTCCTCTTCGTCTACTCTGCTAGCGCAACAAGTCGCCTTCAATGGGCACGAAGTGGGTTGCGGCGCGCATCAGCGAGGCGGCGGTGAGGCGCTCGACCCCGACCACCTCGACGGGAATCCCATAGCGCTCGCGAATGCGGCTCACCAGCAGGTCGAAGTCGCCGTCGCCGGAGAGCAGTACCAGGCGGTCGACCTCGGCGGCGGCCTCCATGGCATCGAGGGTGATGCCGACGTCCCAGTCGCCCTTGGCCGAGCCGTCGCTGCGCTGGATGAAGGGTTTGAGCTTCACGGTAAAGCCGATGCGGCGCAGGATCGCCTGGAACTGCTGCTGGCGCGGGTCGCCGCGCTCCACCGCATAGGCGTTGGCGACTACCACCTCGCGGCCGGCAGCGAAGCGCGCCCAGCAGGCGTGGTAGTCGAAGTGGCGGCCGAACGCCTCACGGGTGGTGTAGTAGACGTTCTGCACGTCGACCAGGATCGCAACTCGTTCCACGCGCAGGCGCCTCGTTCAGGGAAAGGCCTTAGCGTGACACAGTGGCGCCCTCGGCGTCGCCTGCTGGCGCTGCGTGCTTGTCGACCGGCACGCGCATCAACAGCGCGTAGAGCACCGGCACCACGCACAGGGTAATGATCGAGGCCGCCAGCAGGCCGAAGATGATGGCGATGGCCATCGGCGCCCACAGCAGGCCGCCGCCCAGCCACAGCGGCAGCAGGCCGCCGCTGGTGGTCAGGGTCGACATCACCACCGGCCGCAGGCGCCGGCTGCCGGCCTCGAGGATCGCCTCCAGCGGCGCCAGGCCATGGCGACGCTCGAGGTCGATGCGGTCGATCAGCACGATGGCATTGTTGATCACGATGCCGGCCAGCGACACCACGCCGAGAAAGGTCATGATGCCGAAGTGCGAGCCGGTGACCAGCAGGCCGAAGACCACGCCGATCAGCGACAGCGGGATGGTCGCCAGGATGATCAGCGGTCGCCGCAGCGAGTTGAACTGCATCACCAGCAGCACCAGGATCACCATGGCGCCGATCGGCAGCTTCTCGACGATCGAGGCGGTGGCGATCTGCGAGGCCTCCATCTCGCCGCCGAATTCGTAGAACACATCGCTTGGCCAATTGGCCTGCTGAGCGTCGAGCCAGGGGCGCAGCTCGGCGGCCATCGCCTCGGCGGTGATCCCCGGCGCCAGCTCCGACTCCACCGAGATGGTCTGGTAGCGGTCGCGGCGCAGGATGCGCGCGGGCCCCCAGACCATCTCGACATCGGCGACCTGGGCCAGCGGCACGCCCTGGCCGCCCTCCTGGGGCATCACGATCACGTCGTCGAGCTCATCGGCATTGCGTAGTTCGCCGCGCTCGTGGCGCAGCATGATCGGCACCAGGGTATCGCCGTCGCGGAAGGTCGAGACCTCGATACCCGACAGCGCCGACTGCAGGCTCAGCGCCACGTCGCGCTCGGTGACCCCGGCGCGCAGCGCCCGCGCCGGGTCGACGTCGACGCGTAGCCGCTTGACCCAGTCACCCCAGTCGTCGCGCACGTTGCGGGTGCCCGGCTGCTCGCTGGTGTAACGGCGTACCTGCTCGGCGATCTCGGCCAGCCGTTCGCGGTCGTTGCCCGACAGCCGAATCGCCAGCGGTACGTTGACCGGCGGACCGAAGCTGGTGGCCTTGACGCTGGCGCGCAGGTCGGGGAATTCGTCGTTGAGCCACTCGCCGAGCTCGCCGATCAGCGGATCGACGGCCTCCCAGCGGTTGGCCTGCAGCAGCATGAAGGCGTACTCCGGGCTGGGCGGCTCCGGGGCATGATTGATGAGGTAGCGTTCGCCGCCGAAGCCGATGAAGCTGCCCCAGTGGGTGATGCCGTCGCGCCGCCACTGGCCGTCCTCACCCTGCTCGGCCGGCAGTGCCTCGGCGAGATGCGCCTCGATCGCCTCGACCACCTCGCGGGTGCGCTCGATGGGCGCCGAATAGGGCAGCCGCAGCTCCACGGTGACCAGATTACGCTCGGCCTGGGGGAAGAAGATCTTGGGCAGGTAGCTAAAGCCCACCAGGGTCAGGCCAAACAGCCCCAGCACCACCCCCAGGGTCAGCACGGGATGGCGCAGCAGCGCCAGCAGGCCGCGGCGGTAGCGCGGATAGACGACCCGGGCCACCCGGCCCGGGGGCGCCTCGCCGGCATCGGCTGGCGGGGTGTCGGCGCTTTCGCCCTTGGGCTTGAGCAGCGCCACGCACAGCAGCGGGATCATGGTCAGCGACAGCAGCCACGACGACAGCAGCGTGATGCTCACCACCTGGAACAGCGAGCGGGTGTATTCACCAACGTCGGAGACCGCCAGGAACTGCGGCAGGAAGGCCGCCGAGGTGGTCAGCGAGGCGGTCAGCAGCGGAAAGCGCAGCTGCGCGGCCGACTCCAGCGCCGCTTCGCGCACGCTCTTGCCCTCACGGGTCGAGACCTGAATCGACTCGACCATGACGATGGCGTTGTCGACCAGCATGCCGAGGGCGATGATCAGCGCCCCCAGCGACACCTGGTCGAGGCCGATGTCGAACAGCCCCATGAAGGCCAGGCAGGAGAGGATCGCCGCCGGCACCAGACTGGCGACGATCAGCCCGGTGCGCAGGCCCAGGAACAGCAGCATCACCACGCAGACCAGGGCCACCGCCTGCAGCAGGTTGATCAGGAACTCGTTGATACGCGCGTCGACGCGGTCCGGCTGGAAGGCCAGCTCCTCGAACGCCAGGCCGAAGGGCAGCTCGGCCTCGATCTCGGCGAGCCGCTGGCGCACCTGCTCGCCAAGATCGGTGATGTTGCCGCCCTGGCGCATCGCCACGCCCAGCGCCAGGCCCTGCACGCCGCTGGCGTGATAGCGGGTGGAGGGCGGGTCGGCGTAGCCGTGGGTGACCTCGACCAGCGAACCGAGCGGTACCAGCTCGCCCTCGGGCAGCGGCACCAGCGCGCGGCGAATGTCGTCGATGGTCTCGAAGTTGCCGGTGGGCTCGAGCACCAGCCGCTCGCTGCCGGAGCGGATCGCTCCGCCGGGCAGCACGATATTGCGCGCCGCCAGCAGCTGGCCGAGGCCCTGGGGCGACACCCCCAGCTCGGCCAGCCGCGCCTCGTTGTAGTCGAGAAAGATCTGTTCCTCGGCGTGACCGTGGATGCTGACCTTGGCCACGTCGGGCAGCTGCAGCAGCCGGTCGCGGGCGTTGTCGGCGACCTCCTTGAGCTCCGCGGGGGCGAAGCCCTCGCCGGTCAGCGACAGCATGATGCCGAACACATCGCCGAACTCGTCGTTGATCTGCGGCGGGTGGGCCTCGTCGGGCAGCTGGCCCTGGATATCGCCGATCTTGCGCCGCAGCTTGTCCCAGCCGGCCTGGACGTCGCGGGTGTCGGGACGCAGTTCGACGCGGATGATCGACACCCCCGCCCGCGAGGTGCTCTCGACATAGTCGAGTTCCGGCATCTCCATGATCGCGGTTTCCAGCGGGTCGGTGACCAGCTGCTCGATGCGCTCGGGGGTGGCGCCGGGCATCGGCGTGACGATCTGCGCCACGCGTACCGTGACCTCGGGGTCCTCGGCCCGCGAGATACCCAGGTAGCTGATCACCGCGCCGAGGAAGACCACCAGCAGCGCCACCAGGGTGACGCGGTTGTAACGCAGCGCGGCACCGGTAAGGCTCATCGGTTCGCCTCCAGGCGCACCCGCTGGCCGTCGCGGATGCGGCTCATGCCGGCGACCACCAGCCGCTCGCCGCCCTCGAGCCCTTCGACCACTTCCAGCGACTCCCCCTGGCGCCGCCCCAGTGCCACTGCGCGGCGCTCGATCTGCGCCAGCGGCCGGCCGTTGGCGTCGTGCTCGGCCGCGTCCTCCTCGACGGCCAGGTAGACGTAGTGGCCGGCAGCATCCTCGCCCACTGCGGCCATCGGCACCCACAGCGCATCGGCGCCGTTGGCGGCCTGCGGCAGGCGGATCTCGGCGGCCATGCCCGGTGTCAGCGGCGCCGCGGCGCTATCGTCGTCGATATCCAGGCTGACCCGCAGCGGCCAGGTCGCCTGGGGCGGCTGCAGCGGCAGGCCGATCTCGGTCACCCGCCCCGTCAGGCTGAGGCCGAGCAGCGGCAGCTCGACGTCGACGCGATCGCCCTCCTCGACCCGCTCGAGCAGATCCTCGGAGAGCGCCGCGCGCACCTCCATGCCCTCGCCGCAGGCCAGCACCAGCACCGGCTGGCCGGCGCCGACGTTCTCGCCGCTCTCGACCAGCCGCTGGGCCACCCGGCAGTCACCGGGTGCACTGAGTTCGGCGAACCCCCGCTGACGCTCGGCCAGCGCCAGCTGGCGCTCGGCGCTGCGCTGCTGAGCACGCGCCGACTCGACCTGGGCGCGGGCGGCGTCGAGCTGGCGCGCCGGTGCGCTGCCGGCCTCATACAGGCGCCGGGCACGCTGCCATTCGGCTTCGGCGTTGACCGCCGCGGCCCTGGCCCCGGCCAGGCTGGCCTCGGCCTGGTCGCGCTGCAGGTCGATGTCGGTGGCGTCGAGTCGCGCCAGGGTCTGGCCCGCCGCGACCCGCTCACCGACGCCGACCTCGAAGGCCTCGAGCTGGCCGTCGACACGAAAGCTCAGGCGTCGATTGGCCCCCGCCTCGAGCCGCCCCGGAAGGCGCCGCTCGGCGTCCGGGGCACCCGACTCGACCAGCTGCGTACGCACCGGGCGCAGCGCTTCCTCGGCCGGGGGTTCGCTACCGCAGGCCACCAGCAGCAAGACCAGCGGGAGAAGTGCGGGGAGCAGGAGTCTGGAGGTCATGGGCACGCCATCCGAGTCATATCGCCATTCACGGTGAAGTCGCCAGTAGGCGATCGCGGTCGGCCGGCGCCAGCGGCCCCGGCAGGATCCCCAGCGCACGCTGCAGATGCACCAGCGATTGCAGGTACTGCCAGCGCGCCTCGACCTCGGCCAGCTGCGCCTGGCGCGCGCTGGCCTGGGCATCGAGCAGCGCGACCTGCTCGGCAGCGCCCTCGCGCCAGGCCGACTCGACGAGGTCGCGGGCTGCCACGGCGCTATCGCGGGAGGTCTCGCGCAGGCCGATGCGCCGCCAGGCGGCGGCCAGTTCGACGCTCGCCGCGCGCAGCTGGGTCTCGAGGCCCTGGCGGGCATCCTCCTCGCGCAGGGTGACGCTCTCCAGCCGGCGCGCACTGCGCTCGCGCTCGAGGCTGCGGCGACCGCCGGCATACAGCGGCAGACGTGCGGAAATGCCCACGCTCCACTCGTCCGAGCCGCTCTCGGGGAGGGTCACCCCGGCGCCGTCGAGGGCCGCCACGCCGTCCTGTACCGCCGGCGCAGTGGACTCCCAGGGGGCGCTGTCGCCGGTGCCGTCGCGGTAGAGCTCGCGCTCATAGCTGACCTGCAGCCCGACCTGCGGCGCCCAGAAGGCGCGCCGTCGCGACACCAGCTCGCGCTGGGCCGCCTCGCGCCCCGCGGCAAGCGCCCGCAGCTCCCGGGAGTCACGCAGGGCGTCATCCAACAGCCGCGTCTGCCACGCCTCGAGACGCGCCGGGCTGCGCACCGCCGCGGCGAAACGCTCATCACCGGCCAGCCACTCGGGGCGGCCGGTATCCGGCGCCAGCGGGCGCAGCGGAGCCGTGGCCGCCCGGCCCAGGCGCCGATTGAGGGCCAGGCGCAGCTGTTCGCGCTGCGCCTCGGCCTGGTCGAGTCGCTCACGGGCCTGGGCGCGCTCGCTTTCGAAGCGCAGCCGCTCCTCGCGGCCGGCGGCGCCGGCCGCGTCGCGCCGCTCGGCCTGGCGCAGACTGGCCTCGATCAGTGCCAGGTCCTCGCGCAGCACCTCGAGCTGGGCCTCGAGACGCAGCGCATCGAGAAACTCGCGGGCGGTCTCCAGCACCAGGTCGAGGCTCTCGACCTCGAGCTCGGCGCGGCGGGCGCGGTCGAGACTCGCCGTCACCGCCATGGCGGCCAGCGCCGGTTCGGAGAACAGCAGCTGCTCCAGGGTCACCCCGGCAGTGGCGCGGCGCTCGGGCTGCTGGCCCAGCCCCAGGCCGGCACGCTGCTCATCGATCTGACGGCCGGTGGCTTCCAGGTAGAGGCTGGGCCGCCAGCGCGAGCGCGCCTCGTCCTCGTCCAGGGCCTGGGTCTCGACCCCGTGACGGGCGATCTCGAGGCTCAGGTTGTCGGAAAGCGCCACCGCCACCACCTGCTCGAGACTCAGCGCCCCGTCCCGTGCCCCCTCGGCGCCAGCGGCGTCGCCGGAGGCCTCGAACAGCCGGGCGCGGGTCAGCAGATCGAAGTCCGGCGACCAGCCGAGCGCCCTTGCCGTGGCCAGGTTGAGCCACTCGCGCCCCTGCCTCGGCCAGGCGTCCAGCGGCTCGACCGGACGCCCCGTCGCGCGGTCGTCGAGGCGCAGCGCCAGCCGCCGCAGCCAGGCGGCTTCATCCACCGCCCCGGGCAACGACAGCAGCGCGCCGTGCTCGACCTGGGCGGGGTCGGAGAGCGCCACGCCGGGCACGCCGGCGTCCGTGAGCGCCTCGAACCAGTCGCGCTGGGCGGCGGCGTCGAGCGCCGGCAGCGCCAGGATCAGCGCCACATCGGCGGCGGCGATCGCCTCGATGGCCTCGCGCCGTGGGGGATGCAGGGTGAGCGTGATATCGCGGGCCGCGGCGCGCTCGGCAAGCAGCTCAGCGGCACGCTCAGCCGGCCCGGCGGGGCCGACGATGGCGATCTGCCGCAGCGGGGCACGGCCGCCCAGGTCGTCGGGCAGATGCGTGAAGGGGTCGCGCTCGCCGCGCAGCCCCTGGTCGAGATTGTCGGCATCGCCGTAGGAGGACGCGGCACCGTCAACGACCAGCTGCGGCGGCTCACGGCCGGCGCTGAGTCGCTCGAGCTCGGCTTCGAGCTGTGCCAGTGACGCGCTGCCCCGCGGTAGATCCGCCGGCGCCACGCTGACGCTGGCCGCCCAGGCCAGTGCCGGCAACCAGGCGATCAATAGCGTCAAGCCCTTGAGCATCCCTGCGATCATGATGGGTCTCGCCGAACAACGAAGATGGGTGAGCCGCGAGCGGCTCGGCGTGTGGTGGGCCGATTTTAAACGAGTGATTGAATTTTACCAGCCGACCAACAAAAAGCCCGCCGGTGAACGGCGGGCTCGAACTGAAATAGCGCTGCGTTCACTCAGTGCAGGGTGGCGGGGAAGGCCTGGTCATCACTCTCTTCCTGCCACAGCTTGCTGCGGGTAATGGCGTGGTCGATCATCTCTTGCGCGACCTCGAAGCGACTCTGGCGCAGCAGCTCGGCGGCTTCCTCGGAGAAGCGAATGCGCATCAGCGGCTCGCCCTCGCCTTCGGCGGGTCGCAGTACGATCTCGCCGTCACTGAGTTCGACGATTTCCAGGATAGCGGTATCAGACACGGCGACCTCTCTCCCAGCGTGGGGAAACTAGCGGTGACAACAAAAAACGACCAGGGCAAGGACCATGGTCGTCGTCTTGATGGCCAGACTACCACTTAGGGCGGCGCGGCGTCACCACTCCTCGCTGGTTTCGCGCAGGGTGGCAAGGGTCGCCTTGAGCCCGGCGAGGGCCTCGCCCAGCTCATCGCCGAGGGACTGCTGAGCGGCGCTGACGATCAGGCCGCTGCGCGGTGGCTGGCGGCGCGCCGCGCCCTCCACGGCGTGCAGCGCCTCGAGGCGCGCCAGCAACACGTCCAGCCAGCTGCCCTCACGGCGCGCCAGCTCGCCGAGGTGCTCGAGGGCGGCCAGCGGCGGGCGCTCTTCGGCGAGCAGCTCACGCCAGTCGTGGCGGGGCAGCATGGCATGCTCGGTGAGTTCGCGCAGCGCGGCGTTCAGCCCCAGCTCGAGCAGCGCCAGAGCGCCCTCCTCCAGCGCCATGCGCCGGGCCACGGCGTGTTCGTCGTCACCCGGCGCCTGAGCGAGCAGCAGCTCGGCCTGATAGAGCAGCTGATTGGTGCGCCCGCGGGGAGTCATTTGCGCTTGTCCTCCACCTGCCACTTGCCGTTCTCGTAGAGCGCCTTCCAGCCGGTGGCCTTGCCGTCCTCGTCGGTCATCACGAACTGACTCTTGGTCTTGCGCGAGAAGCGGATCTGCGCCGGGCGGCCGTCCGGGTCCTCGCTGGGCGCCTCGAGCAGGAAGTGATACTTCTCGGGCAGCTCCTCGGCGTGGGCCTTGAGCTCTTTGACCAGCGGCGGGCGGGTCTCGCGGTTCTTGGGGAACTGGCTGGCGGCCAGGAACAGGCCGCTGGCGCCGTCGCGCAGCACGTAGTGGTCGTCGACCTTCTGACAGGCCAGCTCGGGCATCGGGATCGGGTCGATCTTGGGCGGTGCCACTTCGCCGCTCTTGAGCAGCTTGCGGGTGTTCTTGCACTCGCTGTTGGTGCAGCCGAAGTACTTGCCGAAACGCCCACTCTTGAGCTGCATCTCGCTGCCGCACTTGTCGCACTCGATGACCGGGCCTTCGTAGCCCTTGAGCTTGAAGCGCCCCTGCTCCACCTCGTGGCCGTCGCAGTCGGGACTGTTGCCGCAGATATGCAGCTTGCGGGTCTCGTCGATCAGGTAGCTGTCCATCGCCGTGCCGCACTTGGGGCAGCGGTGCTTGGCGCGCAGCGCCTCGGTCTCGGCCTCTTCGCCGGCGTCGGCGGCCACCGCCTCCTCGCCGGGGATCAGGTCGATGGTGGTCTTGCAGCGCTCCTTGGGCGGCAGGTTGTAGCCCGAGCAGCCCAGGAACACGCCGGTGGAGGCGGTACGGATCTGCATCTTGCGCCCGCAGCTCGGGCAGTCGATGCCGGTCGGCACCGGCTGGTTGGGGCGCATGCCGTCTTCGCTCTCGGCGGCCTCCAGCTCCTTCTTGAACTCGGCGTAGAAAGCGTCGAGCAGCGCCTGCCAGTTGCGCTCGCCCTCGGCGACCTCATCGAGGCCGTCCTCCATGCGCGCCGTGAACGAGAAGTCCATCAGGTCGGGGAACGACTCCTTGAGCCGCTCGGTGACGATATCGCCGAGCTTCTCGGCGTAGAAGCGCCGGCTCTCGAGCTTGACGTAGCCGCGGTCCTGGATGGTCGAGATGATCGAGGCGTAGGTCGAGGGCCGGCCGATGCCGCGCTTCTCCAGCTCCTTGACCAGGCTCGCCTCGGTAAAGCGCGCCGGCGGCTTGGTGAAGTGCTGCTGCGGGTCGAGCTGCTCGAGGGTCATGGCGGTGCCCTCGGCGAGGTCGGGCAGCGACTGGTCCTCGTTCTTGCCCGACGGCTTCATTACCCGGGTATAGCCGTCGAACTTGAGCACCCGGCCCTTGGCGCGCAGCTCATAGCCGTCGACTTCCACCGTCAGGGTGCTGGAGAGATACTCCGCCGGGGTCATCTGACAGGCCACGAACTGGCGCCAGATCAACTCATAGAGCCGCTCGGCGTCACGCTCCATGCCCGACAGGTCGGTGGCCTTGAGGCTGACGTCGGAGGGGCGGATCGCCTCGTGGGCCTCCTGGGCGCCCTCCTTGCTGGAGTAGCGATTGGGCGCCTCGGGCAGGTAGCGCTTGCCGTAGGCCTGCTCGATATGCTCGCGCACGCTATCCACCGCATCCTTGGAGAGATTGGTGGAGTCGGTACGCATGTAGGTGATGTAGCCCGCCTCGTAGAGCCGCTGGGCCATGGTCATGGTCTTCTTCACCGAGTACCCCAGCCGGCCACTGGCGGCCTGCTGCAGGGTCGAGGTGATGAAGGGGGCATTGGGCTTGGAGCGGGTCGGCTTGTCCTCACGCGCGGTGATCTCGAGGCTCGCCTTGCGCAGTGCGGCGATGCGCTCGAGGGTCTCGGCCTCGGAGGTGGGCCGGAAGGCCTTGCCGTCCTGGCGCACCAGCTCGAAGCGGATCGGCTCGGCCTTGGCGTCGTCGGCCACCGCCAGGTCGGCATGCACGTCCCAGAACTCTTCGGGCACGAAGGCGCGGATCTCACGCTCGCGCTCGACGATCAGGCGCACCGCCACCGACTGCACGCGGCCGGCGGAGAGCCCGCGGGCGACCTTGGCCCACAGCAGCGGCGAGAGCATGAAGCCCACCACGCGGTCGAGGAAGCGCCGCGCCTGCTGAGCCTCGACGCGCTCGATATTGAGGCTGCCAGGCTCCTTGAAGGCCTCCTGGATGGCGTTCTTGGTGATCTCGTTGAACACCACCCGCTTGTAGCGCGACGGTTCGCCGCCGATGGTCTCCTGAAGGTGCCAGGCGATCGCCTCCCCCTCGCGGTCCAAATCCGTCGCCAGGTAGACGGCGTCGGCCTTCTCGGCGTGCTTCTGCAGGTCGGCAACCACCTTCTCCTTGCCCGGCAGCACCTCGTAGTGGGCTTCCCAGCCGTGCTCGGGGTCGATGCCCATGCGCCGAATCAGTTGGTCCCACGACTTCTGCTTCTTGTACACCGCCTTCTCGTCCGGCGACATCTTGCGCGTCGCCGCGGCCTGGCGAGCGCGCTCCTTGGGATCAGAGGCCGTCTTGCCCGAGCCGCTGGTCGGCAGGTCACGAATATGACCTACACTCGACTTCACGATGAAATCGTTGCCGAGGTATTTATTGATCGTCTTGGCCTTGGCCGGCGACTCGACGATGACCAGTGACTTGCCCATAGTGCTCCACATTCCTGTTGTCCGGGCCAGTGCCCTGAACCTGCGAGTCGTTCGCCACACGTACTATCACACTGACGACGCGGCGTTGGAAAAATGCGCCTACCCTAACGCAGCGCCCGGGGCCGCGCCAGTCCCAGCGCCGGGGCACCGCCGCGGTGGCAGCACCGCGCAACACCCGGCGTGGCCTCTTGACCCTAGACCGCCGACGCAAGACTCGGCAAGACGTTTCCTCGCGTCGAGCCCTTGGTGTAGTATCATGTAGTAAAATCACTACATAATAGCGAACACGTCGGACCGGCTTGCGCACATCACATGCAAGCCTTTGTTTTACCGGCACTACCACTCAGGAGATTCAGATGTCGACAGCCCCGCTCAACGCCATCCGCCGCACCAAGATCGTCGCCACCCTGGGCCCGGCCAGCGACCGCGACGGCGTCCTCGAAGCCATGCTCGAGGCCGGCGTCGACGTGGTGCGCCTCAACTTCTCCCACGGCAGTGCCGACGACCACCGCCGCCGCCTGGCCCGGGTCCGCGAGATCGCCGCGCGCCTCGGCAAGAGCGTCGCCGCCCTCGGCGACCTGCAGGGCCCCAAGATCCGCATCGCACGCTTTGCCGACGGCGCCGTGACCCTCGACGAGGGCGCCTCCTTCATCCTCGACATGGCGCTGGACAGCGACGCCGGCGACGCCTCCCGGGTCGGCTGCGACTACAAGACCCTGGCCGCCGACGTTACCGTCGGCGACCGCCTGCTGCTCGATGACGGTCGCCTGGTGCTCGAGGTCAGCGCCATCCAGGGCGACGAGGTCCACACCACGGTGGTGGTCGGCGGCAAGCTGTCCAACAACAAGGGCATCAACAAGCAGGGCGGCGGCCTCTCCGCCGCCGCCCTCACCGACAAGGACAAGGCCGACCTCGAGACCGCCATCGACATCGGCGTCGACTACCTGGCGGTCTCCTTCCCGCGCTCCGCCGCCGATATGCAGGAAGCGCGCCGCCTGCTCGGCGAGGCCGGCAAGGAGATCGGCCTGGTGGCCAAGGTCGAGCGCGCCGAAGCAGTGGCCGACGAGGCCACCCTCGACGGCATCATCCTCGCCTCCGAGGCGGTGATGGTGGCCCGCGGCGACCTCGGCGTGGAGATCGGCGACGCCCAGCTGATCGGCGTGCAGAAGCGCATGATCAAGCGCGCCCGCAGCCTCAACCGCGCGGTGATCACCGCCACCCAGATGATGGAGTCGATGATCGACTCGCCGCTGCCGACCCGCGCCGAGGTGTTCGACGTCGCCAACGCGGTGCTCGACGGCACCGACGCGGTGATGCTCTCCGCCGAGACCGCCGCCGGCGACTACCCGGTGGAGACCGTCGAGGCGATGCACCGGCTGTGCCTGGGCGCCGAGCGCGAGCGCACCGCCCAGGAGTCGGGCCACCGCATCCACGAAGGCTTCACCCAGGTCGACGAGACCATCGCGCTGTCGGCGATGTACGCCGCCAATCACCTCGAGGGCGTCGCCGCCATCGCCTGCATGACCGCCACCGGCTATACGCCGCTGATCGCCTCGCGGATTCGCTCGGGACTGCCGATCGTCGGCCTGGCTCACAGCGCCACCGCCCAGCGGCGCATGGCGCTGTATCGCGGCGTGGTCTCGCTGCCCTTCGACACCGCCGACATGGACCCCACCGAGCTCAATCGTCAGGCCATGGCGATCCTCAAGGACCACGGCATCGCCGAAGCCGGCCAGCTGATGATCCTGACCCGCGGTGACCACATGAACGCCCACGGCGGCACCAACACCCTGAAGATTCTCGAGGTCCAGTGAGCCATGAGTCCCCTCCCCGGCAATGATCCGCGGCCGGTCCAGCAGGCCAGTCGCACCCTGCCCGTGCGCAAGCGCATCGCGCTGATCGCCCACGACGGCAAGAAGGACGAGATGCTGGCCTGGGTGGGCCGCTGGCAAACCACCCTGGCCCAGCACCAGCTGGTAGGCACCGGCACCACCGCGCGGCGGATCGCCAAGGAGCGCGGACTCGAGGTCGAGGGCCTGATGAGCGGGCCGCTGGGCGGCGACCAGCAGATTGGCGCGCGCATCACCGAGCAGCGCCTCGACCTGCTGATCTTCTTCTGGGACCCGTTCGCCCCCCAGCCCCACGACCCCGACGTCAAGGCGCTGCTGCGCCTGGCCGCGCTGTGGAACATCCCGGTGGCCTGCAATGCCGCCAGCGCCGACTTCCTGATCTCCTCGCCCTATGTCGGCGAGGAAGTGGACATCGCCATACCCGACGCCGGGGCCTGGGTCAGCACCCGCACCGACTGACCGGCATTTCCTCACGTGCCAACGCCGCCATTGACCCTAGGTAAGGAGCGCCGGGGGCAGGCCGACGAGGAGGTTTGCGCCATGGATGGCGCAAGGTAGCGCCCAGGGAAGGGTTTACAGCGCCTCCTCATAGGCCTGCCGACGGAGTAGCTCCGAGTGGTGCCAAGCCTGGGTCAGCACCCGCACCGACTGATTCCTCTATCGCGCAAACGACAACGCCGCCCTCTTGGGGGCGGCGTTGATTCGCGTGTCGGTCTTACTCTTTATCGGAAGGCTTGGGCGTGGCTGGGGCCTTGCGACGACGCGGTTTGGCGGGTGCCGCCTTCTCGCTTGCGGAAGCCTTCGGACTCGCCGCTGTTTGTTCGCTGGAGACAGCCTTCAGCTTAGCGGCGGGCTTCTCGGCCGGCGTAGCGGGCGCAGCGGGCGCAGGTGCCGGCGGCGCCGGACGCGCCGCGTCGAAGTAGCCGCGCACCTGGTCGAGCCGCTCGGCCACGTCATCGGACTGCGGGCCGCTGGCCGCCAGCACGTGCTCCAGGTGCTCGAGGTGCTCGTCGATCTCGGCGTTGCTGCAGCTGGCCAGCAGCGTCGGGATCGCCGCCAGGGCCCGCGGCCGATCGAGCTTGAGGATGAAGAACTGATCGCGCACCAGCGCCTTGAAATCGGCCAGCTTGAGGCCCGGCTCGAGCTCATCCCGCGACGCCTTGAGGCGCTGGAAGTTGCGCTCATCGGTGGACGGGGCTCCGCCCAGCACGTAGATCAGCGCGCGCATCACCGCCTCGTGGCCGCCGCCCTGGTCGATGCGCTGGCACAGTTCGGCCTGGCGGTTATCGACGAAGCGGCGATGTTCCGGCTCGATGCCGGGACGCCGGCGCAGCGGCTGGCCTTCGACGCCGAGACCGGCCACGGTCTGCAGCCACGGCTGGCCGTACCAGCCCAGGAACAGCTTCTCGGTGAGGCTATCGCGTAGCTCACGATAGGCGTCGAGGCTGCCGCTGAGATGGTCGCTGGCAACGTTCTCGGCCATGCGCCAGGGGTTGTCGGGCCCCGCCACCTGGCGCTCGGAGCGCACACGATCAGCCAGTACGGGAATCGGCACCATCAGCGGGTTGCGGTCCGAATAGAGCTTGTAGGCCAGGCGGATCGGATGCATGCGGCGGATCCAGCGCGCCGCTTCCGGCGTCATCACCGCCTTGAGCCACGGCTGCAGCAGCATCTGGTAGAGCCCCAGGTTGATCTGCGAAACCCGCTCCACGGTGGCGAAGCGGCGATCATCCTCTTCGCTGGGCTGGACGATCTCATCGAGCTCCTTGACGTCGCGCGGTGTGAACTCGAGCAGGTAGTCGCCGTCGATATGCGCGGCATCCTTGCCCGACGGCGCACGCTCGGTGACCTGGGTCTCGTAGAGGCCCGGCGGCAGCACGTCGATGTAGTCCATGTTGGCGGTGAACTCGGTGTGCTCCTTGCGCGATACACTGCCCGAAACGAAGATGCCCAAGTGGCCGGTGGTGTCGTGTACGCAGTAGACGATGGTCTGCTCGTGGGCGTAGATATCCTCGACGTCGGCGTAGAGATCGCGCACCCAGCCCAGCGCCTGGGGCGGCGGCGTGATGTCGTCGCCCTTGGAGCAGAACACCACGATCGGCGAACGGATGTTGCGCAGGTCGATGCGCCGCCCATCGCGGGTCGAGAGCCCGGCGGTGCTCAAGCGATTGCCGATGAACAGGTTGTCGACGATGTACTGGATCTCTTCCGCACCCAGCACCACGTGGCCGCCCCACCAGCGCTCGAACTGCAGGTAGCGTTCGGCCTCGCTGTCGACGTTGGCATAGAGCCGGTACTGCTTGTCCCACAGGGTGTTGGCCGGATTGAGCTTCTCGAAGTTCTGCACAAGCAGCGCACCGTCGAACAGCCCGGCGCCGAGGTCGCCGGCCAGCGCCGTCATCCAGCTGCCACCGGTCATGCCGCCGGTGTAGCGCATCGGTGCACCGCCGCGCTCACCCGCCCAGTAGGAGAGCGGTGCCCCGGCGATCAGGATCGGACCGAACACCTCGGGCTCCAGCGCCGCGGCCATCATGATCTGCCAGCCGGCCTGGCAGTTGCCGACCACCATCGGCTTCTCGCTGACGTCCGGGTGGCGGGCAATCACCTCGCGCAGGAAGGCGATCTCGGCGTCGACCACGTCTTCGACGGTCTGGCCCGGCTCGGGGAACGGCAGGAAACCGATGAAGTAGCACGGGTGCCCGGCGCGCAGCGCCACACCGATCTCGCTGTCGGGCTTGAAACCGCCGATGCCCGGGCCGTGGCCGGCGCGGGGGTCGACCACCACGAACGGCCGCGCCAGCGGGTCGGTCTCGACCCCGGCCGGCGGCTCGATGCGCATCAGCTCGTAGTTGACCGGTCGCGGCAGGTCACGGCCGTCGAGCAGCACTTCAGACTCGAAGCCCAGCACGTTGGGCTTGGTCTGCTCCATATGTTCGAGGTACTGGTTGCCGCGCTGGCGCATCACGTCGAGGTAGAGCACGCTGCGCTCGAGACTGTCGCGCCAGTAGTCGACGCTGGCGCGGCCGATGCCGAGGGGATCGAACAGCGCAAGCGACGCATTCATCATGGAACTAGCGGCCGGTAGCATGGGATCACTCCATAGCGGCGGAAAGGGGTAGCGTCATCACAGAGAGCAGAACCCGCTCGAAAATGATCTGGCGTTTCTTGCAAAGATCAGCTGCGGTGACTCGAGTGAGGTCATTATGCCATCATGCTGCATTGCAATATAGACTAGTCGTTTCGACTGATGTGTGCCAGTCGTCGCGCTACTCGATTTCCACCAGCACCTCGCCGGGCATCACCCGCTCCCCGCGTGCCACGTGCAGCGCGATCACCGTACCGGCACGCCGCGCGTGCAGCTCGGTTTCCATCTTCATCGCCTCGGTGATCAACACCGGCTGACCCTCCTCGACGCGATCCCCCACCGCCACCAGCACCTCGACGATGTTGCCCGGCATGGCGGTGGTCACGTGACCGGCACTGCTGGCCCGGGCGCGGCCGCTCTCGGGCGGCGGCTGATAGCGATCGCGAGGCTCGAACACCACCGCCTCGGGCATGCCGTCCAGGGTCAGGTAGACCTGGCGGCGTCCGCCGCGGTCGCGGCCCACGCCGGTGATCTGCACGTCGTAGGACTCGCCGTGAACGTCGATCACGAACTCGGTAGGGGTGCCCTCGCTGGCCGGCCGCTGGCCGTCCTCCGCCGCTGGCAGCGGCTCGGGGATCAGGCTGCCGTCGCGACGCCCCTGCAGGAAGTCGCGACCGATGTCGGGGAACAGGGCGTAGGTCAGTACGTCCTCCTCGCTCTCGGCGAGGCCACCGATCGCTTCGCGAAAGCGCGTCATCTCCGGCGGCAGCAGGTCCGCCGGCCGGCCCTGCTCGGCCGGCTCCTGGCCCACCGCCCGGCGCCGCAGCTCGGGGTCGGCAGGTGCCGGCGGGCGCCCGTAGCCGCCCAGCAGGTAGCGCTTGATCTCGTTACTGATGGTCTTGTAGCGCTCGCCGGTGAGCACGTTGATTACCGCCTGGGAGCCGATGAACTGCGAGGTCGGCGTGACCAGCGGCGGGTAGCCGAGATCGGCACGCACCCGCGGGATCTCGTCGAACACCTCGCGGATCCGCGACAGCGCGTTCTGCTCGCGCAGTTGGTGGGCGAGATTCGACATCATCCCCCCGGGCACCTGGCTGACCAGCACGCCGATATCCTCGCGGGTCACCTCGCTCTCGAAGCCAGCGTACTGGCGACGCACCTCGCGCAACCGGTCGCTGACCGCCTTGATCGCCTCGAGATCGAGGCCGGTGTCGTAGTCGGTGTCCTGGAAGGTCGCCACCATGACCTCGCTGGCCGGATGGCTGGCGCCGCCGGCGAAGGCTGCACAGCAGGTATCCAGGTGACGGCAGCCCGCCTCCACCGCCTTCAGATGACACTGGCCAGCCAGCCCCGAGGTGGCGTGGGCGTGCAGGTGAACAGGCACATCCACGGCATCCAGCAGTGCGGCGACCAGCTCGGCGGTGGCATAGGGCGTGAGCAGCCCGGCCATGTCTTTGATGGCGATGGAGTCGGCGCCCATCGCCACCAGCCGGCGGGCATCGTTGACGTACATCTCCAGGTCATGCACCGGACTCAGGGTGTAGCAGATCGCGCCCTGGGCGTGCTTGCCGGCGGCCTTGACCGCGGCCATGGCGGTCTCCAGGTTGCGCAGGTCGTTGAGCGGGTCGAACATCCTGAAGACATCGATGCCGCCCGCCGCGGCGCGTTCGACGAAGGCCTCCACCACGTCATCGGCGTAGTGACGGTAGCCGACCAGGTTCTGACCGCGCAGCAGCATCTGCAGCGGCGTGTTGGGCAGCGCCGCCTTGAGTCGCTGCAGGCGCTCCCAGGGGTCCTCCTTGAGGAAGCGCACGCAGGCGTCGAAGGTCGCCCCGCCCCACACCTCCAGCGACTCGAAGCCGATGGCGTCGAGCGCCGGGCACACCGGCAGCATGTCGTCGGTGCGTAGCCGCGTGGCGATCAGCGACTGGTGGCCGTCGCGCAGCACCATATCGCTGAGGCGCACGCGGGCGTCGGGGTTGGCGGGCATGTCTCTCTCCCTGTCGGGGCGGTGGTTCATAGGCCGGCATGCGCGGCGATGGCGGCAGCCACCACCAGCGCCACCTCGTCGGGATTGCGCTTCACCGAGTAGTCGAGCAGCTCTGGGTGGCGCAGCACGAACCCGGTATCGAAGGTGCCGCGGCGAAAGTCGGGGTGCTTGAGGATCTCCTCGTAGAGCGGCGCGGTGGTCTTGATGCCCTGCAGGCGCATGTCGTTGAGCGCCCGCACGCCGCGGTCGAGGGTCTCCTCCCAGGTCATGCCCCACACGATCAGCTTGAGGCACAGGGTGTCGAAATGCGGTGGCAGGCGGTAGCCGGTATAGATGGCGGTGTCGGTGCGTACCCCGGGGCCGCCTGGCGCATAGTAGCGGGTGATACGCCCGAACGACGGCAGGAAGTCGTTCTTGGGGTCTTCGGCATTGATGCGAAACTCGATGGCGTAGCCGTGGTGGCGAATGTCCTCCTGGCGAAACGCCAGCTTGAGGCCGTAGGCGATGCGGATCTGCTCGCGCACGATATCGACCCCGGTGACTGCCTCGCTGACGGTGTGCTCGACCTGGATGCGGGTATTCATCTCCATGAAGTAGATCTCGTTGCCCTTGACCAGGAACTCCACGGTGCCGACATTCTCGTAGCCCACCAGCCGCGCCGCGCGCACCGCCAGCTGGCCGACGTAGGCGCGCTGCTCGGGCGTCAGCCGCGGGCTAGGGGCGATCTCCATCAGCTTCTGGTTGCGGCGCTGGATCGAACAGTCGCGTTCGAACAGGTGAATCACGCTGGCGTGGCGGTCGGCCAGCACCTGGACCTCGATATGCTGGCTGCCGACCAGGCACTTCTCGAGGAACAGCTCGCCGCTGGCGAAGCGCGCATCGGCCTCCTCGCCGACCTGCGACCAGGCCTGTTCGAGCTGGGCGGCAGTGTCGCAGCGGCGCAGGCCACGCCCGCCGCCGCCCAGGTTGGCCTTGAGCATCACCGGATAGCCCAGCGCCTCGGCCAGCGCCAGGGCCTCCTCTACGCTTGCCAGCGGCGCCCGCGAGCCGGGCGTGACGGGGATACCCGCCTCGCGCAGGGTCTCCCGCGCGCCGCTCTTGTCGGCCATGCGCGCGATCACCTCGGCATCCGGGCCGATGAAGGCGATGCCCGCCTGGGCGCAGAGCCTGGCGAAATCGGCCTGCTCGGCGAGAAAGCCGTAGCCGGGATGCAGCGCATCGCAGCCGGTCTCGCGGGCCAGGTCGACCAGGCGCTGGGCGTCGAGGTAGCCGTCCAGCGGGTCATCGCCGATGAAGTAGGCCTCGTCGGCGCGCTTAACGTGCAGCGCGAAGCGGTCCGGCTCGGTGTACACCGCCACCGAGCGAATGCCCATCTCGGCACAGGCGCGCTCGATGCGCACCGCGATCTCGCCGCGGTTGGCGATCAGCAGCTTGTGGAACATGGCGACCCACCCCGACAAAGTTGGTAACATTCTGGCAGCCTATTCTGTCATAACCGACACCGCTTGGACGCCTTAATGACGCGACCCAGTCTGCTCAACCGCCTGACCTTCCGCCAGTTGCAGGTGTTTCAGGCCGTGCACCGCCAGCAGTCCTACTCGCGGGCGGCGGAGCAGCTCGGCCTGACGCAGCCGGCGGTCAGCGCGCAGATCCGCCAGCTCGAGCAGGCCCTCGAGCAGCCGCTGTTCAAGTATGCCGGCAAGACCCTGCACGTGCTGCCCGCCGCCGATGCCCTGGCGAGTTCGGTGCAGTCGATCTTCGGTCAGGTCTCGAGCCTGCAGATGGCGCTCTCGGAGATGGCCGGCAGCATCCGCGGCGAACTCAACCTGGCGGCGGTCTCCACCGCCCAGTACGTGGTGCCGTATATCCTGGCGCGCTTTCGCGCCCTCTATCCCGAGGTGCAGATTCGCCTGCGGGTATGCAACCGCGGCCAGGCGCTGGAGCGCCTCGCCGAGCGCCGCGACGACCTGGTGATCATGGGCATGGTGCCCGACGACCCCAACCTCACCTTCATGCCGATCCTCGACAACGAGATGATCCCGGTGGTGTGGCCGGAACACCCGCTGATGCATAGCGCCAGCCCGACCCTCGACGACTTCGCCCACCACTACGTGCTGATGCGCGAGCCCGGCTCCGGCACCCGCACCGCCTTCGAGGACTTCGCCTCCCGCGAGCGGGTGACGCTGGCCCACACCATCGAGATGGGCACCAACGAGGCGATCAAGCAGGGCGTGATGGCGCATCTCGGCGTAGCCGTGCTGCCGCGCCTGGCCGTCCAGCTGGAGCTTGCCGGCGGGCTGCTCGCCTCGCCACCGCTGCACGGCTTTCCGCTGCGCCGCTCGTGGTGCACGGTGTATCCCAAGGACCGCCATCCCTCGCCGATCACCGAGCTGTTCCTGCGCTTCGTCCAGGAGCTGCTGCCGGAACTCAACGCCCACTTCAGCGCCCCGCTTACGCCCCACCGCGGCCACTCGGTGGTCTGTCTGCCGGTACCTAAGGCACAAGGCAGTTAATTTGGGCTAGCGCCGCTCGGGACTGATCCGCCGCCATCAGTGCCGATTGCGAGGACGCCGGGGGCAGGTCGGAGAGGAGGTTTGCGCCATGGATGGCGCAAGGTAGCGCCCAGGGATGGGTTTACAGCGCCTCCTCGTAGGCCTGCCGACGGGTTAGTTCCGAGCTCGAGGCACGCTGGGGCATGCCAAGGGTACGAACAGCCGGGGCAGGCTGAACCCACCCCCGACCTTATGCTAAAGTGGCGTGCATCTTGGTTCGGGTGACGCCGCCCGGGCAGCGAACAGAGAGGCGCGAATCGCTATGAGCAACAAGCCGTCGCAAGCCGTTTCCAGCGGGGCCAAATTCCGCAACGAGCACGGCATGTCCGTGATCAAGGATGGCATCAAGCAGCGCAGGCAGAGCGAAACAGCAGAGCCCCACGAGGGCGTCAGCAATGGCCGCAAGCCGCCCTGGCTGCGCATTCAGATCGCCGGCGGCGAACGCTTCGAGGCGGTCAAGCGCAACGTCAGCGAGCACCGCCTGAGCACGGTGTGCGCCGAATCGCACTGCCCCAACATGGGCGAGTGCTGGAGCAACGGCACCGCCACCATCATGCTGATGGGCTCGGTCTGCACCCGCGCCTGCCGCTTCTGTGCGGTGGACACCGGCAACCCGCGCGGCTGGCTCGATCATGAAGAGCCGCAGAATACCGCCAAGTCGGTGGAGCTGATGGGGCTGCGCTACATCGTGCTGACCTCGGTGGACCGCGACGACCTCGACGACGGCGGCGCCAGCCACTACGCCGCCTGCGTCCGCGCCATCAAAGCGCGCACCCCGGAGGTGGTGGTCGAGGCCCTGACCCCGGATTTCGACGGCGTACACGACGCCATCGCCGACGTGGTGGATTCCGGCCTCGAGGTGTTTGCCCAGAACGTCGAGACCGTCGAGCGCCTCACTCAGCGCGTTCGCGACCCCCGCGCCGGCTACCGCAAGACCCTCGACGTGCTGGCCTTTGCCAAGCGCCACAAGCCCGAGGTGCTGACCAAGACCAGCCTGATGCTGGGCCTCGGTGAAACCGAAGAGGAGATCCTCGCCACCTTCGACGACCTGCGCGAGATCGGCGTCGACATCGTCACCCTCGGCCAGTACCTGCGCCCGACCAAGAACCACCTGCCGGTGGAGCGCTGGGTGACCCCCGAGGAGTTCGAGCGCTATCGCCAGCTGGGCCTGGAGCGGGGCTTCCTGGAAGTCGCCTCGGGGCCGCTGGTGCGCTCCAGCTACCGCGCCGACCAGGTGTTCGAGAAGAACAACCTGGGGCTGGCCGCCCCGGCCAAGGTACCCGGCCAGCAGGCAGCCGCGGATGACGGCCTGATTCCGGTCACGCCGGTAGGCTGAGACCCTGCTGCAGGCGGCAGTGCTCCGGCAGCTCGCCGGGCGCTGCCCAGTCGAGGTCACGCCCCAGCTGTGCACCCAGATGGCGTACCAGGCCATGCGCCACGCTGTCCGCATCCGGCGCCGCAGAGAGCAGATCGCTGATGCGCGTCATCGCCATGCCGGCATAGCCGCAGGGATTGATCCGCGAGAACGGCGTGAGATCGACATCGACGTTGAGCGCCACGCCGTGGAAGCTGGCGCCGCGGCGGATGCGCAGCCCCAGCGAGGCGATCTTGGCCTCGCCCACGTAGACCCCCGGGGCGTCGGCCCGCGCCGCGGCAGAGATCCCCAGCTCCCCCAGCACCCCGACCACCGCCTGTTCCAGCGCGGTCACCAGCTCGCGCACGCCGAGCCGCGTGCGGCGTACATCGAGCAGCGGATAGACCACCAGCTGGCCGGGGCCGTGATAGGTCACCTGGCCACCGCGGTCGGTCTGTACCACCGGGATATCGCCGGGCATCAGCAGGTGCTCGGGCTTGCCGGCCTGGCCCTGGGTGAAGACCGGGTCGTGCTCGACCACCCAGCACTGGTCCGGGGTCTCGGCGTCACGCGTATCGGTCAGTTCGCGCATCGCCTGCCACACCGGCAGGTAGGGCTGGCGGCCCAGGCGGTAGACCCGAACAGGCGCGGCGAGATGCTCGCTCATCACAGCACCATGTGGACGCGGCCGGTGGCCTTGAGCGCGGCAAACAGCGCCTCGAGCTGGGGCTTGCCGGTGGCGATGATGGTCAGCCGCACCGACTGGAACTTGCCGTTGCGGCTGTCGACGACGCGGATCGACTCACGGTCGAAGCCGGGCGCATGGGCCTCGACCACCGCGACCACGGCATCGTGAAAATCGTCGGCGGCATCGCCGACGATCTTCAGCGAATAGTCGCAGGGGAATTCGACGCGCGGGGCCGGCGTGGAGGTCGCCGGGGTGTCGAGACGCAGGTCTCGCAGGGGCTTGTCGGCCATGATGCGGGGTACTCGAAACGGGAGTGTGGCGCCATTTTACGCAACCCGGCCGCTGCGACCAAGGCCGCCGCAAGCGACGGCCCCGTGCAAGCCTGCAGCGCTACGCCATCGATCAGCCAAACAGTCCGCTGATGAACTGGCGCACCATGTCGAAGACACGCTTGAAGATCCCGCCCTGCTCGACGTTCTCCAGGGCCACCAGCGGGCGCTCGCCGAGCACCTCGTCGCCGAGTTTGACCTCCAGGGTGCCGAGCTGGTCGCCCGCCGCCACCGGCGCGGTGATATCACCGCGCAGGTTGAGGCGCGCGGTGAGCTCATCGCTGCGCCCGCGCGGCACGGTCATCTTGACGTCGCTATCGACACCGACGCGCACCTGGTTCTCTGCACCGCCCCAGATACGCGGCGTTTCGAGCACCGAGCCCGCCTCATAGAGGTTGAGGGTCTCGAAGTAGCGGAAGCCGTAGCTGAACAGCTTCTGGGTCTCCTGGGCGCGGGCTTCTTCGGAGTTGGTGCCCATCACCACCGAGATCAGGCGCATGTCGTCGCGCTTGGCCGAGGCCACCAGCCCGTAGCCGGCCTCGGTGGTCCAGCCGGTCTTGAGGCCATCGACGGTGGCGTCGCGCCACAGCAGGCGGTTGCGATTGGGCTGGCGGATATCGTTGAAGTCGAAGTAGCGCTCGGCGTAGATCGCGTAGTGCTCGGGATAGTCGTTGATGATGTACTGCGACAGCAGCGCCATGTCGCGCGCCGAGGAGTACTGCTCCGGGTCCGGCAGGCCGGTGGAGTTGGCAAAGCTGGTGTTGTGCAGCCCCAACCGCTGGGCGTGCTGGTTCATCAGGTCGGCGAACGGCTGCTCGCCGCCGGCCAGGTGCTCGGCCACGGCAACGCTGGCGTCGTTGCCCGAGGAGATGATGATCCCGTAGAGCAGATCGCGGATCGATACCTCGGTATCGACCTCGATGAACATTTTCGAGCCGCCGGTGCGCCAGGCGTTCTCGCTGACCCGCACCATGTCGTCCATGCCGATATTGCCGCGGTCGAGCTCACGCTCCACCAGGTAGGCGGTCATCAGCTTGGTCAGGCTGGCCGGCGGCAGCCGCTCGTCGGCGTTGTGCTCGACCAGCACCTCGCCGCTGTCGGCATCCATCAGGAACCACGACTTGGCCGCCAGCTGTGGCGGCGAGGGGATCATGGTCTGCGGGCTGGGCTGCTGCGCCTGGGCCGAGACACCCAGGGTCATCACCCCCAGGCTGGTCAAGCCGGCGGCAGCCAGCGGAAGCATCGAGCGACGCAAACCGGACAACAAGGCAAACACTTTCATTACATCCACTCTCAAAGAAGAAACGTCACTAGATTCACGACCCGGCTCGGGTCAGTCATTGATCACCAGGGTCTGCTCGAACCCCGCGCGGCGCAGTTCGTCGCGCAGCGGCTCGACCCGGCTGGCATCGCTCACCGGCCCGACCTGGACGCGATGCACGCTGGCATCGCTGGCCACGCGCACCGGCTGGTTGAGTTCACTCTGCAGCCGCGACTTGAGGGCTTCGGCGTTGCTCGCCGAGCCCAGCGCGGCCACCTGCAGATACACTGCGGCGTCGCCGTTGGTCGCCGCGCCATTGGAGGAGGCTGGCGTCGCCGCGACCTCCCGGGCGGGGGAAACGCTCGACGCCGGGGCTTGGGCGGCGACCTGCTCGGCGCCGTCACGCGCCGGGCGCTGCACCTCGGCCACCTGGCGCGACCCATTGCCGCGATTCTGCTGCCAGGCCACCGGATCGATGGCCTCGACACGCACCCGGCCGGTACCGCTGCCCAGGATATCCAGCCTGGCCGCCGCCGCATAGGAGAGATCGATCTCGCGGTTGTCGTGGAACGGCCCACGATCGTTGACCCGTACGATCACCGAGCGGCCGTTGTCGACGCTGGTCACCTTGACGAAGCTGGGCAGCGGCAGCGAGCGATGCGCAGCGGTCATCATGTACATATCGTAGATCTCGCCGTTGGCGGTGGCGTAGCCGTGGAACTTCTCGCCGTACCAGGAGGCGATGCCCTCGTTGCTGTAGCCCACCTCGTCGGACAGCACGTGGTAGGTCTCGCCCCACACCTCGTAGGTGGGCCGGTTGCCACCCCGCGAGCGCGGCTCGACCCGCGGCTCGGCATCCGGGACGTCGGAGACGTCCGGCGGCAGGTCGGGGTAGGCATCGCGGCTCATCGCATAGCGCCCGCTGGCAGTGCTGGTGGCCTCATTCTGAGTCGCGCTGGCAGCACCGCTGTCGCCAGTCCGCTGGGTGCCGCTACCGCTGCTGGCACAGCCCGCCACCGTCAGCAGCGCAGCCAGTGCGCCGAGCGTGCGGATCAGCTGTCGTCCTGAGCCCATGCACCCTCCTCATAGGCCTCGGCAATGCGTTCGGCCAGCTCGGTGACCGCCATGGCGTATAGATGGCTGTGATTGTAGCGAGTGATCACGTAAAAATTGTGATGCCCGAGACGATAGTGATAGCTCACTTCCTGACTGTCGTCGTCGCGCAGGTAATCGAACGCCAGCGGCATCACCTGCTGCGGCGCGTCGGCGTCGTGCTGCGGCTCGATGCCCGCCGCGGCGAGCTCGTCGAGGCCCGCATAGGGAGGACGGGTGGCGTTGAACTCGATGCCGTCGGGCAGGCTGTCGGGGCCGCTTGCCTCGCTCAAGATGGCCTCGCCGGCGCGCCAGCGGTGCTCGGCAAAGTAGTTGCCGACGCTGCCGATGGCGTCCACCGGATTGGTCCACAGGTCGCGGATGTCGTCACCGTCGAAGTCCACCGCATAGGCACGGTAGCTGGTGGGGATGAACTGCGGATAGCCCATGGCCCCGGCATAGGAACCGTACAGCGAGCCGGGCTCCACGCCCTCCTCGAAGGCGATCTCGAGAAACGCCGCCAGCTCGCCGTGGAAGAAGCGATGGCGACTGGGATGATGGAAGGCCAGGGTCGACAGCGAGTCGAGCACACGGTGACGACCGGTGAACTGGCCGTACTTGGTCTCGACACCGATGATCGCGGCGATCACCTCCGGCGGCACGCCATATTCGGCCTCGGCGCGGTCGAAGGCGTCGCGGTGGGCATCGATGAAGGCCGCCCCCTCCAGGATGCGGTCACGCTGGAGGAAGATCTCGCGGTACTCGTCCCAGCGCAGGCGCCGCTCGGCGGCACCTTCCATGGCATCGAGCACCTCCTGGCTGAAATCGGCCTGGCGCATCGCCGCCTCGGCCCAGTCGCGCGGCACGCCCTGCTCACCGAGCTGTTCGACCAGCGCGGCTACGGCGTCATCCGACGTCGGGTCGAAATCGTCGGCCAGGCTCGCCGACGCCAGCAGTGATAGAGCCACTGCGGCCAGCACGCTGCGCGCGCCCCTTCCCTGAATTGCAGACACCGTCATCGGTCGGGCAGCTCCTTGCTGAATCTTTCGCTGGAACACCGCCTCAGCGAGGCAGCAGGCGGCGGTGGGCATGAATCGACATGAGAATACCGAAACCGGCCAGCAAGGTCACGCTGGAGGTGCCCCCATAGCTGACCAGCGGCAGCGGCACGCCCACCACCGGCAGAATACCACTGACCATGCCCACGTTGACGAACACATAGATGAAGAATGTCAGCACGATACTGCCCGCCAGCAGGCGGCCAAAACAGTCCTGGGCGGCGTTGGCCAGCCATAGCCCGCGGATGATGATCAGCAGATAGAGCGTCAGCACCACCAGCATGCCGATCAGGCCGAACTCCTCGCCGAGCACCGCGACGATGAAGTCGGTATGCCGCTCGGGGAGAAACTCGAGCTGCGACTGGGTCCCCTGCAGCCAGCCCTTGCCCACTAGCCCGCCGCTGCCGATGGCGGTGGTCGACTGGATGATGTTCCAGCCGGCGCCCAGCGGGTCGCTCTCGGGATTGAGAAAGGTCAGCACCCGCTGGCGCTGGTAGTTGTGCATGTTGATCCACAGCAGCGGCAGTGCGGCGCCGGCCAGCGCCACCAAGAAGGCAATGAAGCGCCACGACAGCCCGGCCAGCAAGATAACGAAGACCGCGGCACAGATCACCAGCAGCGAGGTGCCGAGGTCCGGCTGGCGCGCGATCAGCATGACCGGCACCACCATGATCAGGCCGCACACCAGCAGGTCGAGCCATGTCGGCGGCAGCTCGCGGCGGCACAGATAGGCGGCCAGCATCATCGGCATCGCCAGCTTCATCAACTCGGAAGGCTGGAAGCGCACCACCCCGGGAATCACCAGCCAGCGCTGGGCGCCCATGCCCATGTCGCCCATCACCTCTACCGCGATCAGCATCGCCAGCGCCGCGCCGTACAGCAGCGGCGCCCAGCGCAGCAGCGTGGTGGGTGACAGCCGCGCCAGCACCATCAGCACCACCAGCCCCAGCCCGAAGCGGGTCGCCTGGGCGATCACCGTGTCGAGGCGCTGGCCGCTGGCACTGTAGAGCACCATCAGGCCGGCACTCATCAGCACCAGCAGCAGCAGCAGGATCCAGGGGTCGATGCGCAGCTTGGTCCACACGCTCTTGCGGCGCGACATGCCGCTTTCGGGGGGGCGTACCGGATGGCCTCGCAGGCCCCGGGTAATATCACCGAGCATCGTCAGCGTCCTTTCATGAGCATCAGTTACCCGCCACGCTGGCGTCGTCGTTTTCCATCTCTTCGCGCAGCTCCTCGACGTCCAGCGCTTCGTCGTCGAGCAGCCAGGCATCGCTCATCGCCCGCGCCAGATGCGCCGCGTGGGTGCTGCCGCCACCGGCGTTCTCGACGATCACCGAGACCGCAATCTGCGGATCCTCGATCGGCGCATAGGCGACGAACAGCGCGTGATCGCGCAGCCGCTCGGCGAGTTCATCGGCGTCGTAGCGCTGATCCTGGCCCAGCGAGAACACCTGGGCGGTACCCGACTTGCCGCCCATGCGATAGTCGAGATCGACCCCGGTACGCCGCGCGGTGCCTTCGCTGCCGCTGAGCACCTTCTCGGCACCCGAGAAGACGCGATCCCACCACTCCTCGTTGTCGAGCACAATGTCACTCAGGGTCTCGGGCAGCACGGCCTCCTGCTCGTGGTCGCCGATGCGCTTGGCCATTCGCGGCTTGACCCACTTGCCGCGGTTGGCCAGCACCCCGGTGGCCGCCGCCAGCTGCAGCGGGGTGACCTGCCAGTAGCCCTGGCCGATACCCACCGAAATGGTTTCGCCGGGGTACCAGGGCTGATTGAAGCGGCCGCGCTTCCACTCCCGTGACGGCATCAGCGCGGCGCTTTCGCCGAACACGTCGTGACCGACCCGCTGGCCGAAGCCGAAGTTGGTCATGTGCTCATGCAGGCGGTCGATCCCCATCTCGTGGGCCAGGGTGTAGTAGTAGGTGTTGTTGGAGACCTCGATGGAGCGCTCCATGTCGACCCGGCCGTGCCCCCAGCGCAGCCAGTTGCGATAGCGGCGCGTATCGCCCGGAAGCTGGAAATAGCCGGGATCGTTGATCACCCGATTGGGCGTAATCACCCCTTCGGCAAGCCCGGCGATGGCCAGAAACGGCTTGACGGTCGAGCCGGGCGGGTACTGGCCGCGGATCGCGCGGTTGAACAGCGGCAGGTCGAGATCGTCCTGCAGCGCCTGGTAGGAGGCGACGTCGATGCCGGTGACGAAACGGTTGCTGTCGAACCCCGGCGCCGAGACCATGGCCAGGATCTCGCCGCTGGCCGGCTCGATGGCGACGATCGAGCCGCGCCGCCCGTCGAGCAGCTCATAGGCCAGTTTCTGCATGTCGCGATCGATGGTCAGGGTCAGGTTCTCGCCCGGCACCGGGTCGGTGCGCCCCAGCTCGCGCAGCACCCGGCCACGGGCGTTGGTCTCGACCTTGCGCAAGCCGGCCTGACCGTGCAGCACGTCCTCGTAGAAGCGCTCGACGCCGGTCTTGCCGATGAAGTGGGTGCCGGCATAGTTGCCCGGGTCGAGGGTCGCCAACTCCTCGGCGTTGATACGCCCCACGTAGCCCAGCGCATGGGACAGCATCTGGGCATCCGGGTAGTAGCGCAGCAGCTGCGCCTCGACCTCGACCCCGGGGAGGCGATGGCGATTGAGTGCCAGGTGGGCGATCTGCTCCTCCTCCAGATCACTCATCAGCAGCGCCGGCTGGAACGGGCGCGTGCGCTGGCGCGAGCGCTCGCGAAACGCCTCGACGCCCTCCTCGGGCAGCGCCAGCAGCTCCACCAGCAGGTTGAGGGTGGCGTCGAGGTCCTCAACGCGCTCGCGCACCAGCATCAGATTGTAGGTGGGGCGATTCTCGGCCAGCAGCTGGCCGTTGCGGTCATAGATCAGCCCACGAGTCGGTGGCAGCGGCTCGACCCGCACGCGGTTCTTCTCCGAGCGGGTAATATAGACCTCGTGCTGGGAGACCTGCAGGTAGGCCAGGCGGCCCATCAGCGTCGCGGTCAGCGCCACCACCAGCAGTAGCGCCAGCAGCGAGCGGAGACGGAAGATACGCACTTCCTGATGCGTGTTCTTGAGTACCTGGCGACGATCACGCATGGAGCGAACTCGAGAGTTGAAACAAGAAACACCTCAACGGTGGTAGGGATGCCCTACCAGCAGCGTCCAGGCGCGGTACAGCTGCTCGGCGAGCAGGATGCGCACCAGCGGATGCGGCAGAGTCAGCGGCGACAGCGACCAGCGCTGGTCAGCACTCGCCGAGAGTCCCGGCTCGATGCCGTCGGGGCCGCCCACCAGCAGCGCCACATCGCGCCCGGCAAGCCGCCACTCGGCGGCCTGCTCGGCGAGCTGCTCGGTGCTCCAGGGCTTGCCGCCGACCTCCAGTGCCACCAGCTGCTCATTGCCCTTGAGCCGCTCGCGCATGCGCTCGCCTTCGCTGGCCACGGCACGCGCGATATCGGCGTTCTTGCCGCGCGCCCCGGGGGCGATCTCGATCACCTCGAGGCTGAAGTCACGCGGCAGCCGCTTGCGATATTCGCCGACGCCCTGCTCGACCCAGCCCGGCATCTTGGTGCCTACCGCCAGCAGCTTGAACTTCACACACGCTCCCCGCGCACCTCGGCCTCGCCGTCGCTGGGCAGATCCGACCACAGCCGCTCGAGGTCGTAGAGGCGCCGGGTCTCGACCAGCATCACGTGCACCACCAGCTCACCGAGATCCACCAGCACCCAGTCGGAACCGGCCTGTCCTTCGACGCCCAGCGGCTGCAGGCCCTGCTCCTTGGTCATCTCCACCACGCGGTTGGCGAGTGCCGAGACGTGGCGCGTGGAGGTGCCACTGGCGACCACCATCAGGTCCGTCACGCTGGTCAGGCGCGACACGTCGAGGGTCGCGATGTCCTGTCCCTTGAGGGACTCGAGGGCATCGATCACCAGTGTCTTGAGGTCGTCGATCTGCATAGTGTCTGAGGGGCTCCTGGTGCGTATCGGGGATCACGGCATTGACTGGACATTCTACCGCTCGTGGCGGTAGAGGCCCAGTGCCATGATCTCCCGCTCCACCGCCTCGGGCAGCAGATAGCGCACCGAAGCGCCGTGGCGCAGGCGCTGGCGCACCTCGGTGGCGGAGATCGCCATCCGCGAAGGCAGCGACAGGCGCAGCAGCCGTCCCGCCGGCGCCGCAAACAGCGTCGCCGGGTCATCGACCTCGCGCCCGGCGATCAGTTCACGCAGCGCCTCCGCCAGCGGCTGGCGATGATCGGGACGCTCGATGACCACCAGGTGGGCCAGCTCGAATAGCCGCTCGGGCTGGTGCCAGTCGGCGAGCTTGAGAAAGGCGTCGTGGCCCAGCGCCATCACCAGCCGCGCTTCGTCGCCGTACTCGGCGCGCAGGCTGGCCAGGGTGTCGGCGGAGTAGGAAGGGCCGTCGCGGCGAATTTCGCGGTCGTCGGCGACCAGCCGCGGCGTATCGCCGATGCCCAGCCGCAGCAGCGCCAGGCGCTGGTGGCCGGACAGCCCCGGCGCGCCGCGCAGCGGCGGCTGCTGGGCGGGAATCATATGCACGCGATCGAGGCCCAGCGACTCGGCCAGCTCCACGGCGCTACGCAGGTGCCCCAGATGCACTGGGTCGAAGGTGCCGCCGAGCATCGCGACCCGCGTCGGGGTCGCGACCTCAGCCACGCGTATGCCCGTCCCCGAACACCACGTACTTGCGCGTGGTCAGCCCCTCGAGTCCCACCGGGCCCCGCGCATGCAGCTTGTCGGTGGAGATGCCGATCTCCGCGCCGAGGCCATACTCGAAGCCGTCGGCAAAACGCGTCGAGGCGTTGACCATCACCGAGCTGGAGTCGACCTCGGCCATGAAACGGCGTGCCAGGGCGTACTGCTCGGTGACGATGGCGTCGGTATGCTGCGAGCCGTAGCGCTCGATATGCGCCATGGCCGCGTCGATGCCATCGACCACGCGGATCGCCAGTACCGGCGCCAGGTATTCGGCGTGCCAGTCCTCCTCGCTGGCCGCGGCGGCCTGGGGCAGGATCTCACGGGTGCGCGGGCAGCCGCGCAGCTCGACGCCATGCTCGGCATAGGCGGCAGCCAGCCGCGGCAGCAGCTCGGCGGCCAGGGGCGCGTCGACCAGCAGCGTCTCCATGGTGTTGCAGGTGCCGTAGCGATGGGTCTTGGCGTTGACGGCGATGGCCAGGGCCTTGTCGTGGTCGGCCGTGGCATCGATATAGACATGGCAGACCCCGTCGAGGTGCTTGATCACCGGCACCCGCGCCTCGCGTGAGATGCGCTCGATCAGCGACTTGCCGCCGCGCGGAATGATCACGTCGACGTACTCGGGCATGGCGATCAGCCGGCCGACCGCGGCGCGGTCGGTAGTGGCGACCACCTGCACCGCGGCCTCGGGCACGCCGGCCTCGGCCAGCCCCGCCTGCAGGCAAGCGGCGATGGCGGCGTTGCTGTCGCGCGCCTCGGAGCCGCCGCGCAGGATACAGGCGTTGCCCGCCTTGAGGCACAGGCTGGCCGCCTCGACGGTGACGTTGGGGCGCGATTCGTAGATGATGCCGATCACTCCCAGCGGCACGCGCATCTGGCCAACCTGGATGCCGCTGGGGCGGTAGCGCAGGCCGTCCACCTCGCCCACCGGGTCGGGCAGCGCGGCGACCTGGTGCAGGCCCTCGAGCATGGCATCGATTCGCGCATCGGTCAGCGCCAGGCGATCGAGCAGCGCCGCATCCAGGCCGTTGTCGCGCCCGCGTGCCAGGTCACCGGCATTGGCCTCCAGCAGCCGCGGTCGTGCCTGCTCCAGATGCTTGGCGGTGGCCAGCAGCGCAGCGTTCTTGCGCGCGCTATCGAGGCCGCGCAGGGTCATGCTGGCGGCGCGGGCCTGCTGGCCCAGGCGGTCCATGTAGGCAACGACATCGGTGATGGCAGCGGTGTGTTCTGACATGCCCTGGCGTGACTCCTGTTGTGGCCGTGCGGTGACCATGACCGCCGGCGTGAAAAAGCTCATGATACAGCGAAGCAGATCAATATAAGGCACCATGACGAGCATGTACAAAGTCCACGGCTTTCGCCTCACCCTGCTGGCCGGCGCCCTGCTCTGCGCGGCAATGGCGGTCCTACTCGAGCCGGCCACGGTGCGTCCGCTGCTGTGGGCCTCGGCGCTGTGGCTGTTGGCCACCGCCCTGCTGATCGAGCGCAGCTTTCGCTGGCCGGCGCGCCTGCCCTGGCAGTTGGTGCCCAGCCTGCTGCTGGCAAGCCTGTTAGCCATCGAGCCAGGCGTACTCGGCAGCTGGCTATGGGCCTTCGCGATCCTGATGATGCTGCCCCAGCCGCGCTGGATGATGGCGCTCAATGTGGCGCTGGCGAGCCTCGCCTGGTGGCAGGTGGCCGCCACTCTGCCGCGCGCCGAAGCCGCCGTCAGCGGCTTGCTGCTGGGCCTGCTGCTGCTGGCCGGCGCCGCCCACGCCCTACAGCTGCGCCCGCTGTGGCAGCGAGTCAGCCAGCGCCAGCGGCTGGCGCCCGGCCTGCGCCTGTGGTCGGCGGAGCGCCTCGATCAGGCCATCGTCAGGGAGCGTACACGCAGCCAGCGTGACCCCTTGCACAGCGAATTGCTGCTGCTGAGGACCTCGGGGCGCCGCTGCTGGTGGCTCGCCCAACGCCTGGCCATGGCCAGCCATGCGTTCGAGCACTGCTATCGTCTCGACCGGCGCACCCTGGCCATCATGCTGGTCGATCGCAGCCCTGCCGCGGTGCGCCAACGCTGCGAGGCGCTGGTCCACGACGCGCTGCATCACCCTGGCCTGCGCGCCCGCACGCTGCCGCTGGCCGACAGCGAACGCCTGGACACGGCCCGCGCGGCCCTCGCCGAGCAGCGCTCGGCGCTGGTCCACGACGCTCAGGAGGCCGGCTGATGATGACCCGTCTGGACGCATCGCCGTCACGGCTGTTCGCGCTGGTCTACCTGGTGGCAGCGCTGCTCGCCGCCACGCATGGCGGCTGGCACTACCTGATGGGCCACTACGACTATATCCTGCTGCCCGGCATCGGCGCGCTGCTGCTGCTGGCCGCCGCGGTGGTACGGCTGGCCGATCACCGCGCCCAGCGCATCTCCTCCTACATGCTGATCAGCACCGGGTATCTGCTGCTGGCCGTGGAGCTGATCCGGCTCGAACAGGTCGCCGACCTGTGGCTGGGACTGCCCCCGGTGGTGGCGCTGTTGCTGCTGCCGCTGGGGCCGGCGCTGATGCTCAATCTGATGCTGGCGCCGCTGTGGCTGCTGCTGATGGACCTCGACATGTCCCCCGAGCTGGCTGCGCTCAGCTATGTCGCCCTGGTCGCGCTGTGCACCCTGGCGCCCTGGGAGCAGCTGCGCCAGCACGCCCTGCTGCGCGCCACCGATCCCGGCGAACCGCACTGCGAGGCGCTCACCGCCAGCGCCGTGGAAGAGACGCTGCAGAGTGAGCTGGCCCGCGCCCAGGCCTTCGAGCGGCGGCTCAGCGTGCTGGTGATTCACCTGCCGCAGCTCGACATGGCGCGCGAGCAGTTCGGCCAACGCCTCTACCACGACATGTTGCAACGCTTCTGCCAGGTAGCGCACCATACGTGCCGCAGTCATGACAGCCTGGGCCGTGCCGAGGGCAACCTGTTCTGGCTGGTGCTGCCAGACACCGGCGACAACGGCGCGCTGATGGTGCGCAATCGACTGCTGGCGGCGCTGGAGCGCTGTGTGCTGGCCGAAACCGGCCCGCTCACCGCACGCATCGCCGTATGCACGCCGCAGCCCGATGAACGCTGGCTGGCCTTTGAACAACGCCTCCTGCGCAGGGGGCACGCGCTGACGGAGTCCGCGTCTTGAACATTGCCGACTGGCTCTACCAGTTGACCCCATCTCCCGCGCTGCTGCTGCTGATCATCGCCATCATCGCCCTGCTCGAGTGCCTGGCCGTGGTCGGCCTGATCATGCCCGGGGTGGTGCTGATGACGGCCGCCGCCTCGCTGGCGGGGCATCAGGACCTGTCGATCCCGCTGGTGCTGCTGGCCGCCGGTCTTGGCGCACTGGCCGGCGACGGCCTGAGCTTCGCGCTGGGCTATACCCAGCGCGAACGGGTTCCGCGACTGTGGCCGTTCCATCGTCACCCGGAGTGGCTGGCACGCGGCGCGCGCTTCTTTCAGCGCTACGGCACCCTGTCGGTCATCTTTGCGCGCTTCGTGGGGCCGGTGCGCCCGGTGATCCCGATGATCGCCGGCATGCTGCACATGTCGCCGTTCGCCTTCGTGTGGGCCTCGCTGCTGTCGGCGCTGCTATGGGCACCGGCCTATGTGCTACCCGGCTACCTGCTGGGACGCACCTGGCAGCAGCTGCTCGATATCCCGCCCGGCACCCAGCAGTGGCTACTCGCCCTGGCCGCAGTAATCGTGGTGCTGGCGCTATGCTTTTCGTGGCTGCGTCACCAGCTGGCGCGAGGCGGGCGGGTATACTTCGCCACTGCCCGGCTGGCCCGCGGCGGCGCCTGGCGACGCCGGCTGTGGATGCGCCTGCGCGCGCGCCGACCGCGCGGCGAGTTCCCGCTGGGCTCGCTGTGCCTGCTGGTCTTCTCGCTCTCCGCGCTGTGTATCTGGACGCTGATCGTGCTCGAGCATCAAGGCCCGATGCTGATGGACCTGCAGATCCAGGGCATGGCGGCGGCACTGGACATGCCCTGGGTAGCGACCGCCAGCGAGCTGATGGCGCGAGCGGGGGATACCTATGGGGTGCTGGCACTGTTCCTGCCCTGGGCGCTGTGGCTGCTGTGGGCACGCCACATCTCGGCCTTTCTTCACCTCAGCGCCGGGCTCGGCGGGATCGCCGTGGCCAACACCCTGTTCAAACAGTTGGCCGGGCGCGAGCGGCCGGACTTTCCGGAGTATCTGGCCGGGTCGCTGGCCTATCCCAGCGCCCACGCCTCCACCGCCGTGGTGCTTTACGGCCTGGCCGCCGCCTTTATCGCCCAGGAGCTAGCCTCGCGCTACCGCGTGTGGGCGTATTGGGTGGCGATCCTGCTGGCGGTGCCGATGGCGCTGTCGCGCCTGACGCTGGGCGTGCACTGGGCCAGCGACCTGATCGGCGGCGCGCTGCTGGGGCTGGTGGTCTGTGCCCTGGTGCGCATCAGCTACCACCGCTTCGCCCACCGCTCGCTGACCCCGGCGCCCTGGCTGAGCCTCGCCAGCGCCTCGCTGATCCTGCTGGCGATGCGGCTGGCCTGGCTGCCTCCCACCTGAGCTGGGCGCTCAGAGCCTAGACTTTGCACGAAAAGTCGGCGAGCGCAGCCAGTTTTCGTGCAGAGCCTACCCAAGCGCCAGCCAGATCCCCACCCCCACCATCATCGACCCGGCGATGCGGTTGAGCAGCCGCACGTTTCCGCTCTCGCCGAGCAGCTTGCGCGCGGTGCGGCCGCCGCCGGCGTATATCAGCAGGCAGATGAACTCGATGATCAGGATCACCGCCACCAGCGCCGCCAGCTGCGGCCCCAGCGCCAGGCTGGCGTCGAGAAACGGCGGCAGCAGCGCGACGAAGAAGGCCCAGCCCTTGGGGTTGGCCACCGCGGTAACGAAACCCTGCATGGCCAGCTGGGTGCGCGTAGCGCGCGGCAGTTCGACGCTTTCCAGCGGAATCGCCATGCGCCCCCGGGAGCGCCACATCATCACCCCGAGATAGGCCAGGTAGGCGCCACCGACCCACTTGAACAGCGCGAACAGCTCCGGCTGGCGCAGCATCAGCGCCGCCACCCCGGCGCCGGCGGCCACCGCCACCAGCGCCACGCCGACGAGCTCGCCGAGCATCATCCACAGGGTGCGCTTCACGCCCTGGGTCATGCCGAGGATCATCGCTAGGGTCATGCACATGCCCGGGGTCAGCGAGACCATGAAGAAGGTCGGCACGAACACCGACAGCAGCGACAGCTTGATCACGCTAACCTCCGTGTAGGTAAATACCCATCGCTGGGCGCTTGATGCTAGGCGCTTGGCGCTGCTTCCCCCCAGCGCGGCATCAGGCGGTGCTCGATGCCGAGCTGATTGAGAATCCGCGCGACAATGAAATCGATCAGGTCGTCGACGCTCGACGGCTGGTGATAGAAGCCCGGCGCCGCGGGCAGGATCACCGCCCCCATCCGCGTCAGGCTCAGCATGTGCTCGAGATGGATCGCCGAGAACGGCGTCTCGCGGGGCACCAGGATAAGCTGGCGGCGCTCCTTGAGGGCCACGTCGGCGGCACGCTCGATCAAGTTGTTGCTGGCCCCGGTGGCCACGGCAGACAGAGTGCCGGTGGAGCACGGGCAGATCACCATCGAGGCCGGCGCACCGGAGCCGGAGGCCACCGGCGCCATCCAGTCCTCGCGGGCGAAGCAGCGAATCTGCCCGTCACGGGCACCGCTCAGCTCGTTGAGCGCAGCCACCAGCCGCTCGGGGCGGGCCGGCAGCGACACCTGGGTCTCGGTGTCGATCACCAGATGCGCCGCCTTGGAGATCATCACCCACACTTCATGCTCGGCGGCGACCAGGCACTCGATCAGCCGCAGGCCGTACTGGGCGCCTGAGGCACCGGTCAGCGCCACCGTGACCGGGGGCTTGAAGTCATTCGCCATGCGCCACCTCCAGGGCTGCCAGCAGCATCTCGTGAATGCCACCGAAGCCGCCGTTGGACATCACCACGATGCGATCCAGCGGCTGTGCCTCGGCCACCACCGCCGCCACCAGGGCGTCGAGGTCATCGATCAGGTCGGCCGGGGGGCGGCACTCGGCGAGCACCTCGTCGAGCGACCAGTCGAGCCCCGGCGGCTGGTACCACCACACCGCATCGGCCGCCTCGACGCTCGCCGCCAGCCGGCTGCGCAGCGTGCCCAGGCGCATGGTGTTGGAGCGCGGCTCGATCACCGCCAGCAGACGCCCCCTGGGCGTCGCGGCGCGCAGCCCGCCGAGGGTGGCCGCTATCGCCGTGGGGTGGTGGGCGAAATCGTCGATGACCTGGATATGCGCGATCTCGCCGCGTACCTCCTGGCGCCGGCGCGGGTTCTCGAAACGCGCCAGGGCCGCGCAGCCGCGCGCCAGATCGACGCCGCAGGCGTGGGCCGCCGCCAGCGCGGCCAGGGCGTTGCGCGCGTTGTACTCGCCGTTGAGCGACCAGTCGACCACCGCGTCTTCCTCGCCACCGTCGGCGCCGCGCCGGATGATCCGAAAGCGCGAGGCGTCGTCGCGCTCCAGCGCGAACCGCCAGTCACTGCCCTGCTCACGCCCCAGGCGCGCCACCGGCGTCCAGCAGCCCTGCGCCAGGACCCGCTCCAGCGCCGGCTGATCGTCGGCCACCAGCAGCTGACCGCGGCCCGGTACGCTGCGCACCAGGTGGTGAAACTGACGCTCGATGGCGGCCAGGTCGGGAAAGATATCGGCGTGGTCATACTCCAGATTGCCCAGCACGGCGATCAACGGGCGGTAGTGGACGAACTTGGAGCGCTTGTCGAAGAAGGCGGTGTCGTACTCGTCGGCCTCGACCACGAACGGCGCCCCCGCGCCGCCCAGCCGCGCCGAGACGCCGAAGTTGCGCGGCACCCCGCCAATCAGGAAACCCGGCTCAAGGCCGGCAGCCTCGAGCAGCCAGGCGGTGAGGCTCGCGGTGGTGGTCTTGCCGTGGGTGCCGGCGATGGCGATCACCGGGCGCCCGGGCAGCACCTGCTCGGCCAGCCACTGGGGACCCGACACATAGGGCAGGCCCTGATCGAGCACCGCCTCGACTTCGGGATTGCCCCGCGACAGCGCATTGCCGATCACCACCAGATCCGGACGCGGCACCAGATTGGCCGCGGCGAAACCCTCGCTGAGTTCGATACCGGCCTCGGCCAGCTGGGTGCTCATCGGCGGGTAGACATTGGCATCCGAGCCGCTGACGCGATGCCCCAGCTCGCGCGCCAGCAGCGCCAGGCTGCCCATGAAAGTGCCACAGATTCCAACAACATGAACGTGCATCGCATGCCTCCTGCCAGCGTCGCTGGGAGACTAGCACGCCGCCCGAGTCGCCACCACAGCCCGCCGCGGCGACCCTCGACAATCCGTTGGCAGATAGCGACAGGATGCAGCACACCCCACTTTCGACTAAGATATGCCACCACTTCTTTACGCCCTTTCGACGACCCGACACCGCAGGAGCGAAGCACCCCACATGGCCCAGCACAATGCCTTCTATGCCCAGTCAGGTGGCGTCACCGCCGTCATCAACGCCAGCGCCTGCGGGGTGATCGAAACCTGCCGCCGCGAGTCCGACCGGATCGGCAAGGTTTATGCGGGCCACAACGGCATCATCGGCGCCCTCACCGAGGACCTGATCGACGTCTCCCAGGAGTCCGACGAGGCCATTGCCGCGCTGCGCCATACCCCGGGGGGCGCCTTCGGCTCGTGCCGCTACAAGCTCAAGGACATCGAGACCCATCGCACCCAGTACGAGCGGCTGATCGAGGTCTTCAAGGCCCACGACATCCGCTACTTCTTCTACAACGGCGGCGGCGACAGCGCCGACACCTGCCTCAAGGTCTCGCAGCTCTCCGAGAAGCTCGGCTACCCGCTGACCGCCATCCACGTGCCCAAGACGGTCGACAACGACCTGCCGATCACCGACAACTCGCCGGGCTTCGGCAGCGTGGCCAAGTACATCGCCACGTCTACCCAGGAAGCCTCGCTGGACATCGCCTCGATGTGCGCCACCTCGACCAAGGTCTTCGTGCTCGAGGTGATGGGCCGCCACGCCGGCTGGATCGCCGCCGCCGGGGCACTCGCCGGCAAGGGCGAGGGCGAACCGCCGCACCTGGTGATCTTCCCCGAGATTCACTTCAACCGTGCCGCGGTGATGAAGCGCGTCGACGAAGCGGTCAAGAAATACGGCTACTGCGTGATCGTGGTCTCCGAGGGCGCGCGCTACGAGGACGGTACCTTCCTCGCCGACTCGGGCAACACCGACGCCTTCGGCCACCGCCAGCTGGGCGGCGTGGCGCCGACCCTGGCCGGCATGGTCAAGCAGGACCTGGGCTACAAGTACCACTGGGCGGTCGCCGACTACCTGCAGCGCGCCGCGCGTCACCTGGCCTCGAAGACCGACGTCGACCAGGCCTATGCGGTGGGCAAGAAGGCCGTCGAGCTGGCGTTGGAGGGCAAGAACGCCATGATGCCGGCGATCAAGCGCGTCTCCGACAACCCCTACGAGTGGCGCATCGAGGCCGCCCCGCTGGCCGAGGTCGCCAACCGCGAGAAGTTCATGCCGCGCGACTTCATCCGCGAGGATGGCTTCGGAATCACCGAGGCGTGCCGCCAGTACCTGTCACCGCTGATCCAGGGCGAAGACTTCCCGCCGTTCGAGAACGGCCTGCCCAAGGTCGCCCATCTCAAGCTGGCCAAGGTCGAGCGCAAGCTGCCGACGTTTACGCTATAAGCGCCAACTCGGCAGCGCTGCGCGCTGCAATCGCGAATGAGTTCGCTCCTACAGAGGCATAGCGTCAAAGCCAGTGTAGGAGCGACTTCAGTCGCGATGGGGTTGGCATCCAACCCTCAGCGCAGCAGCCACGACAGCACCAGCAGCAGCAGCAGGATGCCGGCCACCCCTTGCCAGAAGTTGACCGGCTCCTTGAGCAGCCGGTGACTGGTGCGCTCGCGGCGTTCGCCGGCGGGGTCGCGCAGCGCATAGAGAAACTCAGACAGCCGCCGGAAGCGCAGCGCGCGCTGCGGGTCGAGGGCGCGGCGCAGCGCCTCGTCCAGCGCCGGACTGATTTCGGGGTTGTGCATCCGCGCGCTGCGATAGGTCAACTGCTCGAGATCGGTGTGGCTGCGCAGCTCGTGGGGCGGCAGTTCATAGGGCAGCGCGCCGCTTAACAGCCAGTAGACCGTCGAGGCCAGCGCGTACTGGTCACTGCGCCGCCCCACGTCGGTGTCGAGGGCATACTCCGGCGCGCTGTGCTCGGTCAGCCCCAGCTGCCGCGCCAGCTCGCGGGAGTGCTTATGGCCATCGCCTTCGCGCAGCCGGCAGGCGCTGAAGTCTGCCAGCACCACCTGGCCATGGCGATCGATGAGGATATTGTCGGGGTGAATCTGCTGGTGCAGCAGGTCGCGGCGGTGCAGCGCCTGCACCGCTTTGCCCAGCTGGCGGGCGATATCCAGCCGCTGGGCCAGACTCGCCTGGGGGTGGCGCCGCGACCAGTCCGAGAGCCGCTCGCCGTCGACGTAGGCCATCAGGTAATAGAGGTAGCGGCGCGGCCGCGATGACTCCATGACCCGCGCCACGAACGGCGAATTGACCCGCTCCACCACCCACTGCTGGAGCAGGAAGTGCTCGAGGTAGGCGTTGCGGCTGGAGAGCTCGGGACTCGGCGCCTTCATTACCATCTCGCGTTCGCTGTAGGTATCGCGCACCCGGTAGACCCGCGACTGGGCGGTGCGAGACAGCACCTCCTGCACCTCCAGGCCGTCGAGGCGCTCGCCGGGGCCAAGCTCCGGCGGCACCGGCAGGTCGCCGTACAGCCGCCCAGGGTGGTCCTGTTCGGCCTCGGGCAGGTGGTCGATGCGCACCAGCTGGAAGCAGAAGGGTTCGCCGCCGTAGCCGCGGGCCTGGGCGCGACTGGTGGCGGCCTCGGCCAGGCGCTCGCAGGCCGCGTTGAGGTCGCTGGCATCGGCGCGGATCAGCTGCACGTAGTCGGAGGGCATCAGCGTGCCGCGCACCGCCTGGGTGGTAAACAGGAAGATATCACCCTGCTTGAGCGGCACCGAGACGTAGTCGATGTCGATATTACCGTCCAGCCCCAGCGCCCGGGAGGGGTAGCGATAGCCGCCGAGGTCGGTGACGTGGTCGCGGGAGAGCTGCTCGAATTCGGCGCCGCGCAGGCGAAACACCAGGGTATCGCCCATGTGGAACAGGTGCCCGTCGCGCCCGCGATAGACCATCGCCGACAGCGAGGCCATGTAGCTGCCGTTCTGGACATGGCCGCTCTGGCTGTAGCACCAGCCATTGAGCGCCCGCAGCACGCGGGTCGCCGAAGTCTTGACGTCCCAGTGATCGGGGGTCGAGTAGTAGTCGGCGAGAAAGCCGCGCACGCTGAGGTCGCCGGCCTGCTTGGCGATGGCATTGCGCGAGCTGGAGTCGCTGATCAGCGCGCTGGCGCCCTTGGCCTCGAGCAGGGTGTGCTCGGCGGGCACGCGGACCGACATGGAACTGCGATGATGGCGGCGATCGGGGGCGACGAACGCTTGGCCGATGCTCAGCGACAATTCAGAACCCACTGCTCCTCCCGTGACACCTCACTGGTCGGCTGCACGCCGCACTGGCGACAGCGCTCTCCATCATACACCGCTTATGCGACAAGCACTTGTCCACCAAAGGAGAAAGCCCAGCATTGGTAATCGGCGAGGGCTCTTCGTATAATTCGCCGCATTGCAATAAATGCCAGCGTCCTGGCCTTTGCCAGCACTCCGCATTCCCCCTACGTTGATAAAGGACTGCAGCATGAGTTTCGACAAGATTCCCGCCGGCAAGGACCTCCCCAACGACGTCTACGTCGCGATCGAGATCCCCGCCAACCACGCGCCGATCAAGTACGAGATCGACAAGGACATGGATGCGCTGCTGGTCGACCGCTTCATGGCCACGCCGATGTTCTACCCGGCCAACTACGGCTTCATCCCCGACACCCTGGCCGACGACGGCGACGCCCTCGATGCGCTGGTGGTGACCCCCTACCCGGTCCAGCCCGGCAGCGTGATCCGCGCGCGCCCGGTGGGTGTGCTCAACATGACCGACGAGGCCGGCGAGGACGCCAAGCTGGTGTGCGTGCCGCACCAGAAGCTCACCGCCCTCTACGACGATGTCCAGGAAGTCACCGACCTGCCCGAGCTGCTGCGCCAGCAGATCGCCCACTTCTTCGAGAACTACAAGGATCTCGAGAAGGGCAAGTGGGTCAAGGTCGAGTCCTGGGAAGGCGCCGAGGCCGCCCGCGCAGCGATCGAGAAGGCCGCCGCGGCCTACGCCAAGGCCTGAGCCGACAGCATCCCGCAACGCCAGCGGGCCGCCCTAAGGGCGGCCCGCTGTCATATCCGCGCCCTGTGTCACGAGGCCTCGTCACCCTCGGCCGGCGCCTGCGTCTCGTCGATCTCCTCCGGCTCATCGGCGGCGTCATCCGCGTCGTCATCTTCCACCACGTCCTCCACCGGCGGCTCGACGGCCTGCTCCTCCTGTGCCTGGTGCACCTCGCTGACCTCCACCTCGGCGACCCGTGACGCCAACTCGCCGGCCAAGTCGCGGGCGCGCACCGTGTAGTTGGCCATCACCAGCGAATGGTTGGCGAAGATGCCGAACCCCGAGCCGTTGAGAATTACCGGGCTCCAGATTCGCCGCTGGGTCATCTCCAGTTCGGCGATCAGCTGCTGCCAGTCTTGATGGGCCTCGGCGGCCTCGAGCAGGTCGCCATAGTCGCGCTCCAGGCCGCGCAGGAAATGCAGCAGCGCCCAGCCGCTGCCGCGCGCCTCGAAGAAGATGTCGTCGACGCGATACCAGGGGGTGGCCTCCGGCTGCTCGTCGGCGTCGATACCCAGCTGTCGACTGGCGTCACGCTCGCCGATGCTGGCCGAGAGCCGCCGGGTGAGGTCGTCGAGACGCGCTTCGACGCGCAACAGCCAGTCGCCCAGCGGCTCGCCGCGGGGCGCGAACCCCTCGGCAGCGTCCCCGCCCAGCTCGCTCAAGTAGCTCGCCAGCGCCTCGGAAGCCTGGCCGAAGCGCTGCTCCGCCGACGGGTAGAGCCAGTCGCGGCTGCCCACCTGGAGGCGCGCCTCGGCCTCCTCGAGATACGGGTCATCGCCGCCGGCCATCGCCACCAGGCTGGCCGACAGGTCGCGCGATTGCTGCAGCACGCCGAGTTCCCAATTGGGCATGTTGTCGAGCCACACCCCGGGCGGCGCAACATCGTTGCGCAGGTAGCCGCCAGGCTTGTCGGTCAGGGTGTCGACCACCTGCTTGAGGGTGGCGGTGCTCACCGTGCCGCGCGCGCCGGGCAGCCCCGACTGATCGCCCTCGAGGGCCTGACGCTGCTCACCGGTGGCACGCTCGACGTCGAACGGCGGCGGCTCGCGGCTCCACCAGATGCCCAGCACCAGCGTCACCAGCAGATAGAGCAGCAGCAGCGCCAGCAGTGGTTTCCAGATCCATCCATAATTGGGCCGCTCGAGTTCTCGGCGCCGCGCATCGCGCGTGGACTTGCGTCTTCCCAGCAGTGACATGGCATCGCTTCCTTGATGTAAGGGACAAAAGGCCGCAGCGTACTCAACTCACACCCGCTTAGGTTATCCTAGCAGGTGGCTCGCGCGCCAAGCGCCACCGGGAACGACCGCCGGGCCCGTCCGACCATGCGACCAAGGATACGCCACTCGTGAACTCGCGCTTCGCCTACCGCACTGTGATTGCCTGGCTGCTGCTGATGCTGCTCCCGGCGCTGGCCCAGGCCCAGTGGTTCTCATCCGGCGGCGGCTCGAGTCGCGACTTCCTGCCGGTCCACGAAGCCTTCGAGGCCAGCGCCTGGCTGGACGACGACACCCTGTATGTCGGCATGCAGAGCGCCGACGACTACTACCTGTACCGTCACCGCTTCGAGATCGAGAGCCTCGACGATGACGTGACCCTGGGCGAGCCGGTGATCCCCCCCGGCGAGGCGCACAGCGACGAATTCTTCGGCGACGTCTATGTCTTCTATGAGCCGGTGGTGCTGGAGATTCCCCTCGACAACGGCGCCCCCGAATCGCTGTCCCTGGCGCTGACCTTCCAGGGCTGCGCCGACGCCGGGCTCTGCTATCCCCCCGAGCGCATCACCCTGGAGGCAATGCCCGGCTCGCCGCCGGGGATCTTTGCCAACGCCCAGGCAGGCGGCGGCACCGCCGGCGACGCCCGTGCCGACATCGCCGCGCCCAACCTGCAGAGCGCCGACGGCCGCTTCAATGCGCTGCTGGCCGACGCCAGCCCGCTGTTGATGGTGGGGCTGTTCTTCCTCGCCGGGCTGGCATTGACCTTTACCCCCTGCGTACTGCCGATGGTGCCGATCCTGTCATCGATCATCGTCGGCCAGAACCCCAGCCGCGGGCGCGCCTTCGTGCTCTCGGCCAGCTACGTGGCCGGCATGGCGGCGACCTACGCCGCGGTGGGCGTGCTGATGGGACTCTTCGGGGCCGGGCTCAATCTTCAGGCCCAGCTGCAGTCGGCACCGGTGCTGATCGGCTTCAGCGCCCTGTTCGTGGTGTTCGCACTGGCCATGCTGGGCGCCTTCAACCTGCGCCTGTCGCCCGCCCTGGCCGGGCACATCGATGCCTGGCAGGCCCGCGCCCAGCGCAGTGGCCCGCCGGGCCTGGCGCTGGCCGGGTCGCTCTCGGTGCTGGTGGTGTCGCCCTGCGTCTCGGCCCCGCTGGCCGGCGCGCTGGTGTTCATCTCGACCACCGGCGACGCCGTGCTGGGCGGCGCCGCACTGCTGGCGCTGGGCTTGGGCATGGGTGTTCCGCTGCTGCTGGTGGGCACCTTCGGCACCACCATGATGCCGCGCACCGGCGCCTGGATGAACGGCGTCAAGATCGCCTTCGGCGTGCTGCTGCTGGGCGTGGCGATCTGGCTGATCGAACGCCTGCTGCCCCCCGCGGTGGCCCTGCTGCTGTGGTCGGCACTGGCCATTGGCACCGCGCTGGTCCTCGGCGCCCTGCGCCTCGATGCTCCGCGCGGCTGGCCGCAGCTGCGCCAGGGCGCCGGCCTGATGCTGCTGATCTGGGGCATTGCCCTGGTGATCGGCGCCGCCCGCGGCGCCCAGGATCCGCTGCGTCCGCTGGCCACTCCGCCGGGCGTGCTGGCGGAGCGCAGCGGCGTTGAAATAGCCACCCCGGTAAAGGTGACACGGCTCGAGGACTTCCAGGCCGCGCTGGCCGACGCCAGCCGCGAGGGTCGACCGGTGTTCGTCGACGTCACCGCGGACTGGTGCATCTCCTGCAAGCAGATGGAGCGCAGCGTCTATCCCAGTGCGGCGAACCAGCTGGCCGGCTTCCAGCGCATCCAGATCGATGTCACCGAGACCACCGCAGAAAGCCGTGAGCTGCTCGACCACTTCGGCCTGTTCGGCCCTCCCAGCCTGATGTTCTTCGACGGCGAGCGTGAGATTCGCGACGCACGCATCCTCGGCGAGGTCGGCCGCCGCGACTTCGCCCAGCACCTCGATCAGTTGATCAGTTGGCTCGACCAGCAGCACGCCGCGACGTGATCGTCGTCAAACGTCCGTTTAGTTGCGGGCTTTAGCGACCATCGCCGCGGCGCGCTGGACAAGCCTCCGATTTTTCGGCACACTCCGCGAACACTGTTCTTAACGGCATATATCACGATATTTTTCATCAACGTGCCGTTATCTACACAAAGTCGGCTCAGGTTGACAGCGTCAGCCGGCGACGACATGTTCTCCACCCCTGATCGAGACAGATTCATGGATATTCGCAAGGTCAAGAAGCTGATCGAGCTGCTGGAAGAGTCCAACATCAGCGAGATTGAAATTCAGGAAGGCGAAGAGTCGGTCCGTATCAGCCGCCACCCCAATGGCGCTGTCTATCAGCAGAGCATGCCGCAGTACGCCATGCCGCAGGCGGGCTATGCACCGCAGCCCTCTGCGCCGTCCGCCCCTCAGCCCAGCGCCGAAGAGAGCAGCGGACCGGCACAGCCCGAGGGCCATGCGGTCGCCTCGCCGATGGTCGGCACCTTCTACCGCTCCCCGGCCCCCGGCGCCAAGCCGTTCGTGGAAATCGGCCATAGCGTCAAGAAAGGCGATGCCGTATGCATCGTCGAAGCCATGAAGATGATGAACCAGATCGAAGCCGACAAGGACGGCGTCATCGAAGCCATCCTGGTCGAGGACGGTGAGCCGGTCGAGTTCGACCAGCCGATGCTCATCATCAGCTAACCTCCAAGGGGCGCAACCATCATGTTGGACAAGGTACTCATCGCCAATCGTGGCGAGATCGCCCTGCGCATCCTGCGTGCCTGCAAGGAGCTGGGCATCAAGACCGTGGCCGTCCACTCCAAGGCCGATCGCGAGCTGATGCACGTACGGCTGGCAGACGAAGCGGTGTGCATTGGCCCGCCCTCCTCGGCCCAGTCCTACCTCAACATCCCGGCGCTGATCAGCGCCGCCGAAGTCACCGATGCCAGTGCCATTCACCCTGGCTACGGCTTCCTCTCCGAGAACGCCAACTTCGCCGAACAGGTCGAGCGCTCCGGTTTCACCTTCATCGGCCCGCGCGCCGAGACCATTCGCCTGATGGGCGACAAGGTCAGCGCCATCGAGGCCATGAAGAAGGCCGGCGTGCCCACCGTGCCGGGGTCCGATGGCCCGGTGCCCGACGATCCCCAGCAGACCCTGGCGATCGCCCGACGTATCGGCTATCCGGTGATCATCAAGGCCGCCGCCGGCGGCGGTGGCCGCGGCATGCGCGTGGTGCACAACGAGGCTCACCTGCTGTCGTCGATCAGCGTGACCCAGAACGAGGCCAATGCCGCGTTCGGCGACGGCACCGTGTACATGGAGAAGTTCCTCGAGAAGCCGCGCCACGTCGAGGTCCAGGTGCTGGCCGACGGCCAGGGCAACGCCATTCATCTGTATGATCGCGACTGCTCGCTGCAGCGCCGCCACCAGAAAGTGCTCGAGGAAGCCCCGGCGCCGCACCTCGACCCGGAGGCTCGCGCGCGGGTGCTCAAGGCCTGCACCGATGCCTGCCTGACCATCAACTACCGCGGTGCCGGCACCTTCGAGTTCCTCTACGAGAACGGCCAGTTCTTCTTCATCGAGATGAATACGCGGGTGCAGGTCGAGCATCCGGTCACCGAGATGGTCACCGGCGTGGATATCGTCAAGGAGCAGCTGCGCATCGCGTCCGGCCTGCCGCTGTCGATCACCCAGGATGACGTTCAGCTCAACGGCCACGCCTTCGAGTGCCGCATCAACGCCGAGGACTCGCGCACCTTCATGCCCTCACCGGGCAAGGTCACGCTCTATCACGCCCCCGGCGGGCTCGGGGTACGCATGGACTCGCACCTGTATACCGGCTATACGGTGCCGCCCTACTACGACTCGCTGATCGGCAAGCTGATCACCTGGGGGGCCGACCGCGAGATCGCCCTGACGCGCATGCGCATCGCCCTCGACGAGCTGCTGGTGGAAGGCATCAAGACCAATATCGACCTGCAGAAGGATCTGGTGCGCGACAGCCACTTCCAGCACGGCGGGGTCAATATCCACTATCTCGAGAAGAAGCTCGCCCAGTAACCGCTGGCGTGCTGGACGGGGCGGCCACTGGCCGCCCCGTTTGCGTGTAGCTGGCACCGCTTACCGCTCATTCAGGAGGCATGCCCATGCCCTGGCTGCAACTCAAGGCCCATACCGCCCCCGAGCACGCCGAACGGCTCGAGGAGCTGCTGCTCGATGAGGGTGCCAGCGCCATCACCCTGGAGGATGCCCACGATGATCCGGTGTTCGAGCCCGACCGCGGCACCACCCCGCTGTGGCGCGAAACGGTGCTCACCGGCCTCTATGATGACCTGGAAGGGGTCGAGGCCATGCTCGAGCGCGTGCGCCGGGCGTGGGCGGAAGAGCTGCCCGACGAGCCGTGTCCGCAGATCGAGGTCGAGCTACTCGCCGATCGCGACTGGGAGCGCGAGTGGATGGATGGCTTCACCCCGCTGCAGATGGGCCAGCGGCTGTGGATCGTGCCCAGCTGGCACACCGCGCCGGACCCCGATGCCGTCAACCTGCTGCTCGACCCGGGCCTGGCCTTCGGCACCGGCACCCACCCCACCACCGCGCTGTGCCTGGCCTGGCTCGACGCGCTGTCGGTGGACGGCGAGCTCGACGGCCGCGAGGTGCTCGACGTCGGCTGCGGCTCGGGGATCCTCGCCATCGCCGCACTCAAGCTGGGGGCCGCGAGTGCCGTGGGCACCGACATCGACCCTCAGGCGCTCACCGCCAGCCGCGACAACGCCGAGCGCAACGCGGTGGACGCCGATGCCCTGAGCCTGCACTACCCCGAGCAGCTCGACGACGCACGCCCCTTCGAGGTGGTGGTGGCCAACATTCTCGCCGGACCGCTGGTCGAGCTGGCGGCGATGATCGCCGGCCACGTCGCCCCGGGCGGTCGCCTGGCGCTGTCCGGCATTCTCGAGGCCCAGGCCGACGAGGTGCTGGACGCCTATCGCGAGCGCGGCCTGATCATGGACGAACCGCTCAGCCGCGACGGCTGGGTGAGACTGAGCGGACGCCGGCCGAGTTAATGCCGGGCTGGCTGAATGTCCACCTTCACCCGCGGCCAGCCGGTGGGTATGATATGCCCCCCTTGATGACGATGCGCTCGATCGACCATGCCCATTGACGCCTCGGCGCTGCCGTCCATCGGCCGCCACCGCCTGCCCAACCGCGTGATCCTGGCCCCCATGGCCGGGGTCACCGACCGCCCCTTCCGGCAGCTCTGCCGCCGGCTGGGCGCCGGGCTGGTGGTCGGCGAGATGGTCACCTCGGATCCCAGCCTGTGGCACACCCGCAAGTCGCGGCTGCGCATGGATCACCGCGGCGAGCCAGGCCCTCGCGCGGTGCAGATCGCCGGCGGCGACGCCGCCATGCTGGCCGAGGCGGCACGCCTCAATGCCGAGCAGGGCGCCGAGATCATCGACATCAACATGGGCTGCCCGGCCAAGAAGGTCTGCAACAAGGCCGCCGGCTCGGCGCTGCTGCGCGACGAACGCCTGGTCGCCGAGATTCTCGATGCCGTGGTGGCCGCCGTGGACGTGCCGGTGACGCTCAAGATTCGCACCGGCTGGTGTGCCGAGAGCAACAACGGCCTACGTATCGCGCGCCTCGCCGAAGACGCCGGCATCCAGGCGCTGGCGGTGCACGGCCGCACCCGCGAGCAGCGCTACACCGGCCATGCCGAGTACGACACCATCGCCGCGATCAAGGCCGCGATATCCATTCCTGTATTCGCCAACGGCGATATCGATTCTCCCGAGAAAGCAGCCCGCGTCCTCGACTATACTGGGGCGGATGCGGTAATGGTCGGCCGTGGCGCCCAGGGCAATCCCTGGCTGTTTGCCGAGATCGACCACTACCTGCGCCACGGCCAGCGGCTCGCGGCCCCCAGCGCGGCGCAGCGCCGCGAGGTGATGCAGGACCACCTCGCGACCCTGCATGCGTTCTACGGCGAGCACATGGGCGTGCGCATCGCCCGCAAGCACCTTGGCTGGTACCTGGCCCGGCATGCCGCCGATGACCATGCCGTCAAGGCGCTGCGGGCACGATTCAATGCTCTGGAGCGTGCCCAGGCACAGCAACACTTCGTGGATCAACTGTTTCGCCATCCCGCCGACATTCGGCAGATGGCGTCGGATGGAATCAGTGCAGCATGACCACCAGGCAACCCACACCACCAGGCTCCCTGATGACCGCCACTCAGGAATCGCTTGACCTGGCCGCGGCGCTGCCCAGCGATGACGACGTCTCGCTGGCCCATACGCCGACCGACCGCCCGCTGCGCGAGGCGGTGGATGTCGCCATGCGACGCTACTTCGCCCACCTCGACGGCGAAACGGTCACCGACCTCTACGCCATGGTGCTGGCGGAAGTCGAGGCGCCGCTGCTCACTGCGGTCATGGACCACGTCGACGGCAATCAGACGCGCGCCGCCGACATGCTGGGGCTCAACCGCGGCACGCTGCGCAAGAAACTCAAGCAGTACGACCTGATCTGATACCACCGGGGAGCCGCATGCGGCTCCCTTGGCGTTTAATGACTTACCACTTCGAGAGTATTCCTATGGCCCACTCCGCCTCCTCGCTTCCCGTTCGCCGCGCTCTGCTCAGCGTCTCCGACAAGACCGGCATTGTCGACTTTGCCCGCGGGCTCAGCGAACACGGCGTCGAGCTGCTCTCCACCGGCGGCACCTTCCGCCTGCTCGAGGAGCACGGCATCGCAGTCACCGAGGTGTCCGAGCACACCGGCTTCCCGGAGATCATGGACGGCCGGGTCAAGACCCTGCATCCCAAGATTCACGGCGGCATCCTGGGCCGCCGCGGCCAGGACGATGCGGTGATGGCCGAGCACGACATCGCGCCCATCGACATGGTGGTGGTCAACCTCTACCCCTTCGCCAGCACCGTCGCCAAGCCCGACTGCCGCCTCGAAGATGCCATCGAGAATATCGACATCGGCGGCCCGACCATGGTCCGCGCCTGCGCCAAGAACCACGCCTATACCACCATCGTGGTCAATGCCGATGACTATCCGCGGGTGCTCGGCGAGCTGGCCGCTCATCAAGGCGCGGTAAGCGAGGAGACCCGCTTCGACCTGGCGGTGCGCGCCTTCGAGCATACCGCCGGCTACGACGCCGCCATCGCCGACTACCTGGGCAGCCGCGTGCCGGGCGGGGAAGATGGCTTCCCGCGCACCTACAACCTGCAGTTCCACAAGAAGCAGAGCATGCGCTACGGCGAGAACCCGCATCAGAACGCGGCCTTCTATGTCGAGGCCGACGCCCGCGAAGCCAGTGTCGCCACCGCCACCCAGCTGCAGGGCAAGGCGCTGTCGTTCAACAACGTCGCCGACACCGATGCCGCCTTCGAGTGCGTCAAGGCCTTCAACGACACCGCCTGCGTGATCGTCAAGCACGCCAACCCCTGTGGCGTGGCGGTGGGTGCCAGTGCGCTGGACGCCTACCACAAGGCCTTCGCCACCGACCCCACCAGCGCCTTCGGCGGCATCATCGCCTTCAACGTGGCGCTCGACGCCGACACCGCCCGCGCCATCGTCGACCGCCAGTTCGTCGAGGTGATCATCGCCCCGGGGGTCAGCGAGGAGGCCCGCGCCATCGTTGCCGAGAAGGCCAACGTGCGCCTGCTCGACGTGGCCGACCACTGGCCCGGCGAGCGTGAGCATGCCCACGACCTCAAGCGCGTCACCGGCGGCCTGCTGGTCCAGGACCGCGACCTGGGGATGGTCGGCCGCGACGAGCTGACCGTGGTCAGCGAGCGAGTGCCCAGCGAGCAGGAGCTGCGCGACCTGGCCTTCGCCTGGAAGGTCGCCAAGTACGTCAAGTCCAACGCCATCGTCTACGCCAAGGATGGCCAGACCATCGGCGTCGGCGCCGGCCAGATGAGCCGCGTCTACTCGGCGCGCATCGCCGGCATCAAGGCCGCCGACGAGGGCCTCTCGGTGCCCGGCTCGGTGATGGCCTCGGACGCCTTCTTCCCGTTCCGCGACGGCATCGACGCCGCCGCGGCGGCCGGCATCACCGCGGTGATCCAGCCCGGCGGCTCGATGCGCGACCAGGAAGTGATCGACGCCGCCAACGAGGCGGGCATTGCCATGGTGTTTACCGGTATGCGCCACTTCAAGCACTGAGGAGATGAAAACGCTGGACCATCGCCCAGCGGTTTTCTCAGGCAATGCATAATAGAACCCCCATCGGCCCTGGGCCGATGGGGGTTCCGTTTCTACTGCTTAACAACTATTACTGCGAGTTCGCTCAGCCCAGATCGATACACAGGTACTTAGTCTCGACGAACTCTTCGAGCCCCTGGCGGCCGCCCTCGCGGCCCAGGCCCGAGGCCTTGACGCCGCCGAACGGCGTTGCCGGGTTGGAGATCAGCCCGGTGTTGATGCCCACCATGCCGTACTCCAGCGCCTCGGCGACGCGCCATACCCGGCCCAGGTCGCGGGAGTAGAAGTAGGCCGCCAGGCCGTACTCGGTGTCGTTGGCCATGGTGATGGCGTCCTCTTCGTCATCGAAGGGGAACACCGCGGCCAGCGGCCCGAACGTCTCCTCGTGGGCGACTTTCATGCTGTCGTTGGCGGCGCTGATCAGGGTCGGGGTGAAGAAGTTGCCGCCCAGCGGATGCGGGTTGCCGCCGAGCAGCAGCTGGGCACCGTGATCGACGGCGTCGTGCACGTGATCGCTGACCTTGTCGACGGCGTTATGATCGATCAGCGGGCCGATATTGATGCCTTCCTGGGTACCGTCACCGACGTGCAGCTCGCTGTTCATGGCCACCGCCAGCTTCTCACAGAAGGCATTGACCACGCTCGACTGCACCAGGAAGCGGTTGGTGCACACGCAGGTCTGGCCGGCATTGCGGAACTTGGCGGCCATGGCGCCATCCACGGCAGCGTCGAGATCGGCATCCTCGAACACGATGAACGGCGCGTTGCCGCCCAGCTCCAGCGATATCTTCTGAATATGCTGCGCCGCCTGGGCCATCAGCGTACGGCCCACCTCGGTGGAGCCGGTAAAGGTGATCTTGCGCACCACCGGCGACTCGGTGAGCGCCGCGGCGATCTCCGAGGCGCGCCCGGGGACCACGTTGAAGACACCGCGCGGCACCCCGGCACGTTCGGCGAGCAGCGCCAGCGCGGTGGCCGAGAACGGCGTCTGGCTGGCCGGCTTGACCACGATCGGACAGCCGGCGGCCAGCGCCGCGCCAGCCTTGCGGGTGATCATCGCCGCCGGGAAATTCCACGGCGTGATGGCACCCACCACGCCCACCGGCTGCTTGGTGACCACCACCCGCTGATTGGCACTGGCGGCGGGGATCGTCTCGCCATAGATGCGCCGCGCCTCTTCGGCGAACCAGCGCAGGAAGCTGGCCGCATAGGCGATCTCGCCGGCGGCTTCCTTGAGCGGCTTGCCCTGCTCGAGGGTCATGATGGTGGCCAGCTCCTGCTGATGCTCGTGCATCAGGTCGTGCCACTTCATCAGGATGTCGGCGCGCTCGAGGGCGGTCAGCGCGCGCCAGGCCGGAAACGCAGCCTCGGCGGCCGTAATCGCCCGCTCGGTTTCGGCACGCCCCAGACGCGGCACGCGGCCGATGGCCTCGCCGTTGGCCGGATTGATGACATCGATCTGTTCACCGCTGTCGGCGGCGACCCAACTGCCATCGATATAGGCAAAGGGACGAAATAACGGACTGTCTTGCAGGGATGACATGATGTTCTCCTTTCCATCATTGCGCCGCGTCGGCGCACAGGATGAGGCAAAATGGGGCACGCAGGGGTGGCTGGCGCATGCAGGGCATCACGTTGCCAGGGACGGCTCGACCAACGCCGCCAGGGTCGCGACGACAATCGCCAGCGCCACCGCCAGCCAGCAGAACGCACGTCCTTTATAGCGTAGTGGATCACGCCGGATCTGGCGCAGCCCGATCAACGCCAGCACCGCAGCGGCGATGTTCAACGGCGGCATCCGGCCTTCGAAGAATAGCGCGACCAGCGCGGTAATGATCGCAGCAACGGCGAAACCGGCATAGCGCTTGCGAGGTGGGTGGGATTCGGCGGTGGGGTCGGCGTCTGACAAGCCAGCGTCTCCAGGCATCGGTGAAGGCACCATGCTAAGCCGACTCGCTCCCGGAAACCAACCCCAGCGTGTCGCCCGTCCGGCCTACTCGGCGCGGCGGATCTCGCGTGAGTCCGACAGCGTGATCGACACCGAGTCGGCGAAGCGCAGCGCGTGGGGCTTGTCGATCTCGACCTGGGCCGTCAGCACCTGCTCATAGGACATGATGATGTCCAGCACTTCGCGGGTCATGCGCTCCAGCAGCAGGAAACGATTGTCCTCGACGTGGGCGATGACGTGTTTGGTGATGGTGCGGTAGTTGAGCGCCTGATCGATGTGGTTGAACTGCACCGCCCGCGCCGCGCGATAGCGGATGGTGGCATTGATGACCACGTCCTGACGGTTCTTGATCTCGTCTTCCTTGATGCCGATATGGGTGCGCAGGCGCAGGTTCTTGATGCGAATGGTCGCCAGGTCGTGGTCGAGGTGCTGATCGTCAAGCGCGTGCAGTGGCATGGCAGGCCTCCTTGGGCCGGATGCTGGTCTCGGTGACTAAAATCGCAGGATATCCGGTCGCTCGATTCAGCGTCCGTTGACCAGGGTCAAGAACTCCTGGCGCGTCGGCTGGTTCTCGCGGAAGGCACCCAGCATCACCGAGCTGGTCATGCTCGAGTTCTGCTTTTCGACCCCGCGCATCATCATGCACATGTGCTTGGCCTCGATGACCACGCCCACGCCGCGGGCGTCGGTCACCTGAAGCACCGCCTCGGCGATCTGGCGGGTCAGGTTTTCCTGGATCTGCATGCGCCGTGCGTACATGTCGACGATGCGGGCAAATTTGGACAGGCCGAGTACGCGACCATTGGGCAGGTAGGCGATATGGCACTTGCCGATGAACGGCAGCAGGTGGTGCTCGCACATCGAGTAGAGCTCGATATCCTTGACCAGTACCATCTCGTCGGTTTCCGACTCGAATACCGCGCCGTTGATCAGTTCCTCGAGCGATTGATGGTAGCCGCGGGTCAGAAACTGCATGGCCTTGGCGGCCCGCTTGGGGGTATCGCGCAGCCCTTCGCGCTGGGGGTCTTCACCCAGTCCGGCAATGATCTGGCGATAGTGGTTGGCGAGCTCTTGGGTCATGAGGGGGCCTATATGCTGGTATCACCCTGGTCATCTAGGGCGTAGTACGCTTCTGAGATATACAAAATATATACAGCAATTGAGATTTGTACAACACGGATGACGCTAGCGAAACAAATTCTAAGCGCTGGGACGAGACCCGTCGAGCCGTGGCACGGGGCTTGGCGAGATACAGTGACATCATGCCACGCCCCGTCCGGCTGCAGCCGAATCAGGCTGTGGTAGACTTCTGCCACCCTGCCATGAGTCCAAGCGAGTTTACCGGGAATGATCAAGTCAACGCGCGCCACGCTGGCCCTGTTCACCGTCGCCATGAGCCTGCCGCTGGCCGCCCAGGCCGGCAGCCTATCGCTGCCCGCCGGCGCCAGTGTCGCCGTCGAAGTGGTCGACACCTTTACCCTCACGCCAGACAGTGACAGCCAGGCGGACGTCTTGCTCAAGCCCACTGCGGCTGCCAGCGGCGAGTATGACCTGCCCAACCACTGCCTGATCACCGCCGACGCGCGCCTCGCCGGCGAGCGGATCCGCTTCAGCGCCAGCACCTTGACCTGCATCGAGGCCGACGCCGACGACAGCGCCATCTTCAGCGGCGAACTCTCGGCCAGCGCCGAAGACCTCGACGGCAATACCGGCGTAGCGGCCTGCGTCGACGGCAGCGGCAGCGACTGTCAGCGCGTCGAGCTGGTTCCCGGCGAGACCTTCCAGCTACGGCTGCGCCATGAACTCGCCCTCGAGGCTCAGGAAAACCCCTCGGCGCAGATCAATGAGCGCCGCCGCCAGGCCAACGGCGAGGGCGTAGCCAACCCGGTCCCCGCCGAACGTCCCGACCCCGACGCTCAGTAAGCGGCCAGCCAGCGCGGGTGCTGCTCCAGCGCCTGGCGCTGCTGCTCCAGGCTGCGAATATGCTGGTCCCAGTAGCCCTCCTCGGCGGCCCAGGGGAAGGCGCGGGGAAACGCCGGGTCCTCCCAGCGCGCCGTCAGCCAGGCGCTGTGGCGCAGCAGTCGCAGCGTGCGCAGCGGCTCGATCAGCGCCAGCTCGCTGCGCGGGAAGTCGGCCTCCTGCTCGTACCCCTCGAGTATCTCCGAGAGCTGCCACTGCAGCTCCTCCGGCGTCTGGGCGGTGAGCAGCATCCATAGATCCTGCACCCGCGGCCCCATCAGCGCATCGTCGAAGTCGACCAGGCTGAACTCGACGTCGCGGCCCAGCATATTGCCGAGGTGGCAGTCGCCGTGCAGGCGAATCGCTGCCTCCTCAGGCCAGCGATAGTCGCGCAGCTGCTCAGCCAACGCGCCGCTGATACGCGCGTAGGCGTCGCGCTGGCGGCGCGTCAGCCAGGGGCCGCCCAGCACCGTGGCGCGCCCCTCCTCGACCATCTCGTTCAGGTTCAGGCTCAGGCGGGTGGTGAACGCCCGCCGCGCGCCTACGGCGTGCACCTTGCCGATCAACTCCCCCAGCGCGAACAGGTGCTCGGGATTCTCGAGTTCCGGGGCCTGACCCGAGACCTGGGGAAACAGCGTCAGGCGGAAGCCCTCCCAGTGGTGCAGCGTCTCCCCGGCGGCGTTGCGCCAAGGCGCGGCGACCGGCACGCCAGCCTCGGCCAGTTCGAGCAGGAAGTCGTGCTCCTCCTGGATCTGGGCATCGCGCCAGCGCCCCGGGCGGTAGAACTTGGCCACCCAGCGGCGCCGCTCGTCGTCGCTCAACAGAAATACCCGGTTTTCATAGCTGTTGAGGGCAAAGGGCTCGCCGGGCAGCCACAGGCCCAGCGACTCCACCGCTGCCACGATGCGCGCCGGGCTGAGCCGTTCGAAGGGGTGAGGGGTGTCCGCCATGCTCGGCTCCTGAGGGGGAAAGCCTGGCATCTTAGCAGTCGCTGGCCGTGCCTGCCGAGGTGGTGTTCATTGACCTTGGAGCCGATCGCCACTGCCAGCGAGGGACGCCAAGGCATCGCTGCGCCTGGCACCGCTCGGGACTGATCCGTCGGCAGGCCTCCCCTCCTCACTGTCGCGGCGTGCGCGCCACCGCCCATACCTCGACCAGCGTCGCACCGCGGGCCTGGCAGGCCTGGGCCAGCGCCTCACAGGTCGCCCCGGTGGTGACGATATCGTCGAGGATGGCGACATGCGCCGGTAGCGCCCGCTCGACGCTGAAGGCCTTCTTGAGGTTGTGGCGCCGTGCCTTGCGGCTCAGGCCCACCTGGCTCGGCGTATGGCGTAGCCGCCGCGCCTCGATCAGCGGCACGCCCAGACGCCGGGCCAGGCGCTCGGCCAGCCAGGCAACCTGATCGAAGCCGCGCTCTCGCGCGCGCCGCGGATGCAGCGGTACCGCCACCAGCGCCTCGGGCAGCTGCTCCACCCCGCGCAGCTGGTGTTCGAGCAGCGCCAGCAGCACCGCCCCCGCCCGCGGCGAGGCCGAGAACTTGAAGCCCTGGATCAACAGCGCCACCTCATCAGCATAGCGCAGCGCGACCCGCGCCCGGACGAAACTCGGCGGCTGGCTAAGGCAGGCGCCGCAGGCCAGGCCGGCCGGCGTCAAGGGCGGTAGCGGCTCGGCACAGCGCGGGCAGGCCGGCAGGTTCCACGGCAGCGTCACCAGGCACGCCTCACACCACGGCGCCTCGGGTAACGAGGGAGCCAGGCAGAAGTGGCAGCGACCGGGAAGCGCTTGGCGCAGCGCCCTGTCAACCTTCCCTACCCACGCAGTTGACAGAAGTGGCATAGGCCTTATCATCCTTGTTAACCCAAAAAGCCTGACATGTTGACTGAGCATTTCAGTCCCAGCGGACACTACCATGACCTTAGCCACCGATACCGCCGTGCGCCACGACTGGCACCTGGACGAGATCCAGGCGCTGTTTGCCCTGCCCTTCAACGACCTGCTGTATCGCGCCCAGCAGGTGCACCGCGCCCACTTCGACGCCAACGCCGTGCAAGTGGCCACCCTGCTCTCGATCAAGACCGGCGCCTGCCCCGAGGACTGCAAGTACTGCCCCCAGTCGGGCCACTACAACACCGGGCTCGACAAGGAGAAGCTGCTCGAGATCGACAAGGTGGTCGAACAGGCCGCTGCCGCCAAGGCCGCCGGCGCCAGCCGCTTCTGCATGGGCGCCGCCTGGCGCAGCCCGCGGGAGCGCGACCTCGACGTGGTGCTGGAGATGGTCAAACGGGTCAAGGCGCTGGGGCTCGAGACCTGCATGACGCTGGGGATGGTAGACGGTGACCAGGCGGCGCGCCTGGCCGATGCCGGCCTCGACTACTACAACCACAATCTCGACACTTCCCCCGAGTACTACGGCGAGATCATCACCACCCGCAGCTATGGCGATCGCCTCGATACCCTCGGGCATGTGCGCGACGCCGGCATGAAGGTCTGCTCCGGCGGCATTCTCGGCATGGGCGAGGCACCCGCCGACCGCGCCGGACTGATGCAGCAGCTGGCACGGCTGACCCCGCACCCCGAGTCGGTACCGATCAACATGCTGGTCAAGGTCCCGGGCACGCCGCTCGAAAACGTTGAGGACCTGGACCCCATCGAATTCGTCCGCGCCATCGCCGTGGCGCGTATCCTGATGCCCAGGAGCCACGTGCGACTCTCTGCCGGTCGCGAGCAGATGGATGAGTCGACCCAGGCGCTGGCGTTTCTGGCCGGCGCCAACTCGATCTTCCACGGTGACACCCTGCTGACCACCGAGAATCCCAGCGTGGTCCGCGACCGCGCCATGTTCGACAAGCTCGGCCTGCACCCGGAAGCGCCGCGCTACTACGATGCCACCGCGACGGGCATCGCCGAGCACGCCTGACGATGAGCCTCTGGCAGCAGCTCGAGCGCCGCCTGGCCGATCAGCGCCAGCGCGGCCTATGGCGCCAGCGTGCCAGCCACGCGGCCAGGCTGCTGGACTTTGCCGGCAACGACTACCTGGGCCTTGCCCGGGACCCGCGGCTGGCCGAGGCCCAGGCCGAGGCGGCCCACCGCCTGGGTGCCGGCAGCGGCGCCTCGCATCTGGTCAGCGGCCACCGCGAGGTCCACGAGGCCCTCGAGCAGCGGCTCGCCGCGCTGGTCGGCCGCCCCCGGGCGCTGCTGTTCTCCACCGGCTACATGGCCAACCTGGCTGTCATCCAGACGCTTTGCAACGCCCAGACACGGCTCTTTCACGACCGCCTCAACCACGCCTCGCTGCTCGACGGAGCGGTACTCGCGGGCGCTAGCTCGCGGCGCTACCACCATCGCGACCTCGACGACCTGGCCAAGCTGCTGACACGGCGCCCCGCCGCCAGCGCGGCACTGATCATCAGCGACGGCGTGTTCAGCATGGACGGCGACGTCGCCGATGTCCGCGACCTGGCGGCGCTGGCCCAGCGCCATGCGGCAGTGCTGATGATCGACGACGCCCACGGAATCGGCGTACTGGGGCATCACGGCGACGGCTGCGTGGGTCGCGCCATCGGCTGCGACGAGGTACCAATCCTGGTCGGCACGCTGGGCAAGGCGCTGGGCAGCTTCGGCGCCTTCGTCGCCGGCGACGCGACCCTGATCGAGTCACTGATCCAGTTCGCGCGGCCCTATCGCTACACCACGGCACTGCCTCCCGGGGTAGCCGCGGCGAGCCTGGCTGCGCTGGATATCATCGATACCCAACCCGAGCGTCGTGCGCGGCTCCACGCCAATATCGCACTGTTCCACCGCCTGGCCAGCGCCGCGGGGCTGCCGCTGCTCGACAGTCATACCCCGATCCAGCCGCTGCTGCTGGGCGATGCGGCCCGCGCCCTCGCCTGGCAGGCCAGCCTCGCCGCTCACGGCTGCCAGGTCGCTGCGATTCGGCCGCCGACGGTTCCCGCCGGCACGGCGCGCCTGCGCATCACACTCTCCGCCGCGCATTCGCCGGCGATGATCGAGCACCTGGTCGCGGCACTGATCGCCTGCCAGGCGCAGGAGCGAGACGCGCGATGCCACGCCTGACCCTGCTGCACGGCTGGGGCGTCGATGCGCGCATCTGGCACACCCTGGCGCCCCACTGGTCCAACGGCTGGGAGGTCGCCACCCCCGACTGGCCCGGCTACGGTGAGCAGCCCGCGCTGGATAGGCCCGCTGACCTCGATGCGCTGGCCGCGGCGATGGCCGATGCGCTGCCCGCAGATGCCGTGTGGGTCGGCTGGTCGCTGGGCGGGCTGCTGGCCGCCGCGCTCAGCCAAACGCTGCCCGCCCCGCGCGGCCTGATCATGCTCGGCATGGGGCCGCGCTTCCACCACCCGGCCGCGGTGAGCGAGGCCGCGCTGAACGACTTTTGCCGCGCCTTCGCCCGCGCCCCCGCGGCCAGCTGGCGACATTTCCTGCGCTGGCAGGCAGGCGGCGAAGCGTCGCCGCGCGATACCTACCGCCGCCTCACCGGCCTGCTCGGCGACACCCCGCCGGCGGCGTTGCCGACGCTGAGCGCCGGCCTGGCCCAGCTTGGCGAGCTCGACGCCCAGCACCTGGTATCGGCCGCACCCTGCCCGGTGGCCTGGCTATACGGCACCCGCGACCCGATGCTCGCGCCGGATGGCCTGCCACCGGGCGCCGAGGCGCTGCCCGACAGCGGCCACTGCGCGATGCTCTCGCAGCCTGCCGCGCTGGCCTGTGCGCTGCAGCGGCTGGCTGACGGCTTGAGTCACACCAGCACCATGGAGCGCCAGTGAACATGCCCGCCTCGGTTGCTGCCCCCGACTGGCAGCGCAACGTGGCGCAAAGCTTCAGCCGCGCCGCGCCACGCTACCTGGCCCTGGCCGGCGCCCAGCAGCGCATGGGCGAGGCGCTCTGGCAGCATCTCCCGAGCCGCGCCACCACCATCCTCGACCTGGGCTGCGGCCCGGGGCACTGGACCACGCGCCTCGCCGCGCACTATCGCACCAGCGTCCTGGGCCTCGACCTGGCCCCGGGCATGCTGGCCGAGGCCCGGCGACGCTCTGCCGGGCGTGGCCAATGGCTATGCGCCGACGCCGCGCGCCTGCCGCTGGCCGACGCCAGCCTAGACCTGGTGTTTTCCAACCTGGCACTGCAGTGGTGCCCGGACCCGGAGCAGACGTTCGGCGAACTTCATCGCGTGCTGGCCCCCGGCGGCACGGCGCTGATCAACACCCTGGCCCCCGGCACCCTGGCCGAAGTGGCCGAGGCCTGGCCACGGCCGAGGGCGCTGCTCGACTTTGCGGCGCCGGCGCGGGTCGTTGCTGCCTGCCGGAGTGCCGGCCTCGGGGTCGTCGTCGAGCAGGTCAGCGAGCGCTTTCACTACCCGGACTTCGGCGCGGTCATGGCGTCGATCAAGGGTGTCGGTGCGCAGCGCCCAGCCCCACCGGGGCAGGCGCCGTTGACCCGTCGCGACCTGCAGTGCGCCCGCCAGCGCTACGAACGTTTCCGCGAGACCGCGGGCCTGCCGGTCACCTACCAGCGCCTGACCCTGATCCTGCAGCGCGGGCCCCATCCCACCCCGTCGAGCGAGACGAGCCCATGAAAGCCTACTTCGTCACCGGCACCGACACCGACGCCGGCAAGACCCTGGTGGCCTGCGGGCTGCTGGCCCTGGCCCGCCGCCAGGGCCTGACCACCCAGGGGCTCAAGCCCATCGCGTCGGGCTGCGATGAAACCCCCGACGGCCTGCGCAACCGCGATGCCCTCGCCCTGCAGGCGGTCAGTCACCCGCCGCTCGGCTATGCCGAGGTCAACCCCTTTGCCTTCGCCCCGGCCATCGCCCCGCATCTCGCCGCTCGTCAGGCCGAGGTCACGCTGAGCCTCTCCGCGCTGGCCGAGCGGCTGGTACCGCGGCTGGCCGAGGGGCGCGATGTCACGCTGGTGGAGGGCGCCGGCGGCTGGCGGGTCCCACTCGACGCCGAAGAGGATCTCGCCGGCCTGGCCCGCCTGCTCGCCCTGCCGGTGATCCTGGTGGTCGGTGTACGGCTGGGGGCGATCAACCACGCCCGCCTGACCCTGGAGGCGATACGTCGCGACGGCGTTCGCGTCGCCGGCTGGGTCGCCAACCGGCTCGATCCGCACATGGACGCCGCCGAGGACAATCTGTCCAGCCTCTCCCAGTACCTGGACGCCCCCTGCCTGGGCCAGGTGCCCTACCTGATTCAGCCCACGCCCGCGGGGGTCGCCGACTACCTGCATCTGCCGGAATAACGCGTTGACTTGGTTTCGGGCATCCGTAGAATATGGGCGGCTTGGACAGCACTACTGCAGCAAATGCGGATGTGGTGGAATTGGTAGACACGCCAGATTTAGGTTCTGGTGCCTTCGGGCGTGGGAGTTCAAGTCTCCCCATCCGCACCAATTCGACAGTAGCGCGCCTGGTGACACTTTCAACCGGCTGACCCATTTCTCCTCCTACCTCGAGCCGGTAGTATCACGACGTTCAGTATTGTCGCGCTCGACACAGTCCGGCAACTACTGGCATACGTACCAGCAACAACCGCGCCGCATCACGCCGCCATGCGACGTAGGCAGTGGCACATTCAGCCGATGGCATGACATCGCTATACTGATACTGACTCGGGACATACCAGGTCGCTCAAGCAAATACCTGAATTGCCGATATTTCCTGCAAGGCATCACGCCCATCTACCGTCGGGAGGATCTCACGATTGAATGACCTGGTGACCTCTCACGACGTCTTCCGGCGCCTGGCCGACAGCCTGTCGATGGCCACCGACGAGACCTTCTTCGAGCAGCTGGTGGCTGCGCTGGGAGGTATCCTGGGCGTCGATTACGTGATGGTCGCCCGGGTCGACACCGATGCCAGCCAAGCCACCAGCCTGGCGCTATGGGCCCACGGCCGATTAGTCGACAATATCAGCTACCCGCTGGCCGGCACGCCCTGCGAGCAGGTCAACGGGCATGCCCCCTGCCACTATCCCCGCCACGTCTGCTCGCTGTTTCCCGACGATCCGATGCTCGCCGATCTCGACGCCGAGGCCTATCTCGGCGTGCCGATGTATGCCCCTGACGGACGCCCGCTGGGCCTGGTCGCCGCCCTGCATACCCAGCCCATCGATATGTCGCGCCATGCCGAGGAGGTGCTGCGCATCACCGCCGCGCGGGCCGGTGCGGAGCTCGCCCGCCGCGAGAGCGAGCAGTTCCACCGCGAGCGACTACTGAGCACCAATCGCGCCCTCAAGCTGCTCAGCCGCTGCAACGAGGCGCTGATCCAGGCCGAGCAGGAGCAGCAGCTGCTGGAGGCGATCTGCCAGCTGGCGGTCGACGTGGGCGGCTACCGCATGGCCTGGGTCGGCTTCGCCAGGCATGACGATGACAAGTGCATCGAGCCCCAGGCGTCGGCGGGGATCGTCGAAGGCTACCTCGATCAGATCTCGTTGAGCTGGTCGGCGCAGCGCCACAACGGCCGCGGCCCGGCGGGCAGAACGGTGCGCAGCGGCGAGCCGGTGATCATTGCCGACCTGGCCAAGGATCCGAGCTTCATCAGCTGGCGAGAGATGGCCCTTGCGCATGGCTTTCAGAGCATGATCTGCCTGCCGCTCAAACGCGGGGGGCAGGTCTTCGGCATCCTCGCGCTGTATCAGTCGAACACCGACCCGATCCGCGACGAGGAGCGCCAGCTGCTCTGCGAACTGGCCGACAACCTGGCCTTCGGCATCGACACCCTGCGCCAGCGACTCGCCCAGCAGCGCATCCAGCGAGCGGTGCTCAAGATCGCCTCGGCGGTCAGCGCGCGCAGCGGCGAAGAGTTTCTCGACCAGCTCACTCACCACATGGCCGAGGCGCTGGAAGCCGACCTGGCATTTATCGCGCGCATCGACGACGCCGATCCCACTCTCGCCAACACCTTGACCATCGTCATCGACGGCCAGCGCCAGCCCAACTTCAGCTATACGCTGCCCGGCGCACCCTGCGAGGACGTACTGCTCGAGACCGAGTGCATCGTCCACGACGATGCAGGTAAGCGCCTGCCGGTGGAGGGCCGTGACGTGCTTAGTTGGGTGCGCGCCTATGCCGGGCGCCGGCTCGACGATGCCAACGGCGAGCCGTTCGGGCTGATCGGGGTGATGTTCGCCCAGCCGCTGCATGACACCGAGCTGGTCACCAGCGTGCTGCAGATCTTTGCCGCCGGGGTCGCTGCCGAGTTGGAGCGTCAGGAGGACGAGGCGCGCATTCGTCGCCTCGCCTACCGCGACCCGGGCACCGGACTGCCCAATCGCACCGCCTTCATGCAACGCCTCGATAGCGCCCTGGCACGCGCCGACGGCACGCGGGTGGGGCTGATGCTGCTCGACCTCAATCGCTTTAAGGACATCAACGACACCCTCGGCCACGATATCGGCGACAAGGTGCTGGCCGCCGTCGCCAACAGCTTCTCCGCTGCGCTGACGGGCAACGAATACCTGGCACGGCTGGGTGGTGACGAGTTCGTGGTACTGGTCGACCCCAGCGATGTCTACACCATCACCCATACCGCCGATCGCCTGCTGCGCTCGCTGGAAGCCCCCTTGCAGCTCGACGAGCAGGCCTTCGAGCTCGAGGTCAGCATCGGCATCGCCTTCTACCCAGACGATGCCGGCAGCGCCCGCGAGCTGCTCAAGCACGCCGACATCGCCATGTATCAGGCCAAGCAGCAGGACGTCCCTTTCCGCTTCTTCGAGCCGCACATGGGGGCAGCGCTCGCCTCGCGGCTGGATATGGCCAAGCGCCTCAGTGCGGCGCTGGCCGACGGCTCGCTGAGTTTGCACTTCCAGCCGCAGATCGATCTCGCATCGCTCCGCCTGGTGGGCGCCGAGGTGCTGTGCCGCTGGCACGACCCCGAGCTGGGTGTCGTGAGCCCGGCCGACTTCATACCGCTGGCCGAAGAGCGCGGCATGATCGTGCCCCTCGGCAACTGGGTGATCGACGCTACCTGTCGCCAGCTCGCCGCCTGGCAGGCCGCTGGCCTGGTGGTGCCCGGCCAGTTGGCGATCAACGTCGCCTCGCGGCAGTTCGATGACGACCAGTTGATCACCACCCTGCAGCGCAGCTGTGCCGAACACGGCATCGCCGCCGGCCAGCTCGGTCTGGAACTCACCGAAAGCGGCTTCATGAGCGATCCCGACCAGGCCATCGCCATGACCGAGGCCCTCAAAACACTGGGCTTCGGGCTCTCCATCGACGACTTCGGCACCGGCTACTCGTCGCTCGCCTACCTCAAGCGCTTCGCCGCCGACAAGATCAAGATCGACATGTCGTTCGTCGCCGACATGCTGCACAACGAGAACGACCACGCCATCGTCACCACCATCATCGCCATGGCGCGCAGCCTGCAGATGGATACCGTGGCCGAGGGCGTCGAGAGCGTCGAGCAGGCCGAGGCGCTGCTCGCCCTGGGCTGCCGGCAGGCCCAGGGCTACTATTTCGGCAAGCCGGTGACCGGCGAGGCCTTCGCCAAGGCGTGGCTGACGCCGGTGCTGGTCGAGTAAACCGGCACCTGGCAACATCAAGCCGGCGCTTCACTCGATGCCGGCGGCGCGGGGTGCGGGTTCAACTGCTCGAACTGCGCCAGCAGGTCATGCCCATGCTCATGAATGGTGATATGTGCCACCAGCGGCTTGCGATTGCTGCCCATCCACTCGACCTCGTTGTGCCCCTCGACCAGTGCATGGTTGGCCTCATCCGCGGTGGCCGGGCACACTCCGTTGATCTTGAGAATCACCGATTTCTCGCTGAGATGCCCCTTAAGCGGGCTCCCCTTGCCAATCCGCAAAACCCGCAGGCCACTGCACTCCAGTGGCGTATCATCGTCGAAATGCGCCTGCTCATCCGCGTCGCTTGCAGTGTCGTCATCGGCCTGATCGTCGATCCGCTGATTGATATGCGTACACAGCAACGCCGCACCGAAAAGCAGCACGCTCAGTGCCCCAACGCTCAGCGCCGGCACTCCACCGCCGCGCAGTATCATCATCGTCGTAATAGGCGCCGAGAGCGCCGCCGCCGCCCATAGCAAGGCGCCTAGCAGCGTCCGTTCCCCGTCAATATTCATGCACACCCCAAAGTATAGTTTTTATCACCCTGAGTTGTAGCCCATCCTGCGCGCCAGCGGTGTCACGAGATGTACTTTATCGTTTCCAAACAGTGCCATATTGCGTCGACTCAGCGCTCAGCAGATACATACAACAAACGACCGTTTTATAGTCTTTTATTAAAGTCCCTGACAACTGCGCCGATAGTGGGGGTACAGGGGCATCCCACCCTGAGATAGCTAGCGGAGGCAAGGAGCGCTCTCCAATAGCGGCAGTAACCAGACAAGTTTATTAGCGAACCCCCTCGCGTTGTGCCCATCAGGGCGATGCCTTTCGATACGGAGATTAGGCAATGCGCTTGAATACCCCAATCACCCAGCAGGCCAGGAAACTCGAGATGTCCAACGTCGGCGAAGTCGCAAACGCCGGTAGCGGCCAGGAGCTGCCGGCACAGCTTGCAAGACGCCCCCTAAACCGCTCAACTACTGCGTCTACATCAGCCAACGATTGGATGTCCTTTTGACGGCAGATATGTGTTACACCTGTGAATGGCGGCGCTCTCGGGCAACGCCTCACTTAATGCGGAGGCAGTAAACATGCAGACCCCGCCCTTACCCGGGAATGAGTTGCAACGTCTGCAGCGGCTGTGGCGCTATACTTTGCACGACCGTCGGCAAGAGGCGGCGCTTAACGAAATGACGAGCCTGGCCGCGGAGCTGCTGGAGGCGCCCATGGCGACCCTGTCGCTGGTCGACGAGGGCTGCCAGTGGTTCAAGAGCTCGATAGGAGTACCCGTCGATCAAACGCCCCGGGAAATTTCGTTCTGCGCCCATACCATCCTCCATGATCAGCCGATGGAGGTGACAGATACCCACCTCGACCCACGTTTTGCCGACAACCCACTGGTGACCGAGCCGCCCTTCGTGCGTTACTACCTGGGCGCCCCCTTGACGACACGCGACGGCTACGCGATTGGCTCGCTGTGCGTACTGGATACCCAGCCACGCCGAGCGACCGCCCTGCAGCGCCAGCTACTGGTGCTGCTGGCCCAGCAGGTGATTCGCTACTTCGAGCAGCGCCTGGATGAGCGCTTCACCAACGCCGTGGATCACGCCGGCATCGGCGTCTGGGAGCTCGATGTAACCTCCGGCAAGGCGTTCTGGAACGAGCCAGTGTTTCGTCAGTTGGGCATCAACGGCGACGAGCCCGTACGGCCCGAAGATGCCATCTCGCGCTACCACCCCGACGACCAGGCGACGCTGCGCCAGTGCCTCAGCGACGCCGTCGAGCAGCAGCAGGGCTTCGAGGTAGTGCTACGGCTGCGCTCCCGCCAGGGCCACTATGACTGGATGCAGCTCACCGGCGAGCCGCTGGTGGTCAACGACGTCACCATGCAGGTACTGGGCACGGTGCGCAACGTCAACCGGCTCAAGCGCATCGAGCAGCGCCTGCAGCACCAGCACCAGTTAGACAGCGTCATCGTCAAGGCGCAGTCGCGCTTCATTACCAGCGGCGACAGTCACCAGGCCTTTGCGCTGCTGCTCGATGACATCCGGTCGCTGACCGGCAGCGAGTTCGGTTTTATCGGCGAGGTGTTCTATGGCGCCGACGACCAGCCCTACCTCAAGGTGCAGTCGGTCACCGATATCGCCTGGGACCAGGCTTCCCGGGCAATGATTGACGCCGCTCCTGGCACCCTCGAGTTTCACAGTCTCGACACCCTGTTCGGCCACGCCCTGCGTACCCAGCAGACAGTGATCAGCAACGACCCTGCCAACGACCCGCGCAAGGGTGGACTGCCGCCGGGGCATCCACCGCTGCACAGCTTCCTCGGGGTACCCATCAGCATCAATGGCCGCATGGTCGCCATGCTGGGGTTGGCCAACCGCCCGGGGGGGTTCGATACGGCGCTGGTAGAGTTCCTTACCCCGCTGCTCAGCACCGCCGCTCAGTTGGTCGATACCCTGCGAGTCAGGCGCGAGCACCAGTCGAGCCAGCAGAGCATCGCGCGGCTGTCGCAGGTGGCTCAGCGCACCAGCAACAGCGTGTTCATCTGCGATGCCAACGATCGTATCGAGTGGGTCAACGAGGGCTTCGAGCGGCTCAGCGGCTACTCTAGCGATGAAGCGCTGGGCAAGCGCCCTAGCGAATTGCTGCGCGGGCCGGCCACCGATCCAAGCGCCAACGCACGCATCGAGGCGGCACTTTCGCGGGGCGAGGGCTTCGAGGAGGAACTGGTTCACTACCGCCGCGACGGCAGCCCCTACTGGGTGCATATCCGCTGCGATGCGCTTTACAACGAGCAAGGCGAGCTGACCGGCTTCATCGACATCCAGTCGGACATCAGCGAGCGCAAAGCCTTCGAAGAGCGGCTCAAGCTCGCCGCGCGGGTCTACGACAACACCCAGGAAGGCATCTTGATCACCGACCCCGAGCACTGGGTGGTCGACGTCAACCCGGCCTGCTGCGCGATTACCGGCTATCGTCGCGACGAGCTGATCGGCATGCATGCCACCCGGTTGGGCTCGACGCTGCCCGGGATCGCCGACGCCCCCACCGTGATCAACCACCTGGGCGACGGCCAGGACTGGCACGGCGAGTTTGCCGGCCGGCGCAAGAACGGTGAGACCTTCCCCGCGATGCTCTCGGTCACGTCGGTCTTCGACGACCACGGCCAGACCATCAATCACGTGGCGGTATTCTCCGACCTCACCCGCAGCAAGCGGCACAGTGAGGAGCTCTACCGCGCCGCCAACTTCGACAAGCTCACCGGCCTGGCCAACCGCGAACATCTTGCCCAGCAGCTGCAGGACCTGCTCGACTACGCCGAGGGCTCCGACAAGTCGCTGACCGTCTGCATTCTCGACCTCGACCGCTTCGGCAGTATCAACCAGAGCCATGGCCATCAGGTCGCCGACCGGCTGCTGGTCATGCTCGCCGAGCGCTTCAAGGGCGTGCTCAAGGAGCACGGAAAGCTGGCCCGGGTGGGCGGCGACGAGTTCGCGCTGGTGCTGCCCGAGGCCACCCACGGCCTGGAGACACTCGACCGTTTGCGCGACGCCCTGACCAAGCCGCTGGTCCTCGACGGCGAGCCGCTCAGCGTGACCGCCAGCATCGGTATCTCCTCCTACCCCCAGGACGACAGCGACGCCGACATGCTGCTGCGCCACGCGACTCAGGCGATGTACCAGGCCAAGGAGCGCGGCGGGGACTGCTACCAGCTTTTCGACCCCGGCCAGGATCTGCGCATCCGCCGCCAGCGCGAGGAGCTGGCGAGGCTGACACTAGCCCTGGAGCGCGGTGAGTTCGAACTTCACTACCAGCCCCAGGTCGACCTGGCGGAACACCGCCTGGTCGGCGTCGAGGCGCTGATCCGCTGGCGCCACCCGCAGCGCGGCCTGGTGGCCCCCGGAGAGTTCCTGCCGCAGCTGGCCGGCACCGAGCTCGAGCAGGCCATCGACGACTGGGTGGTGGAAACCGCCCTGCAGCAGTCAGACGCCTGGCGCTGCCATGGCCTGGTACTGCCGGTCAGCGTCAACCTCAGCCCGCAGTCGCTGGTGCGGCGCGAGTTTCTCGACGTGCTCGCCCAGCACATGCAGCGCCATCCGCAGATCGGCCCCGGCGACCTCAAGATCGAAGTGCTGGAGTCCGCCGCGCTGGATGACGTCAACGCCGCCATGGAGGTGATGGAAGGCTGCCATGCGCTTGGCATAGAGCTGGCGCTTGACGACTTCGGCACCGGTTACTCGTCGCTCTCCTACCTGCGCAACCTGCCGGTCGACCTGATCAAGATCGACCGCAGCTTCGTGTCGCGGATGCTCGACAGCGATGACGACCACGCCATCGTCGAGAGCGTGGTCTTCCTGGCCGGTAAGTTCAATCGCCCGGTGCTCGCCGAAGGCGTGGAGAGCATGGCCCACGCCCGGGCGCTGGGGGCACTGGGCTGCCACCTGATGCAGGGCTACGGCATCGCCAGGCCGATGCCTGCCGCCGAGATCCCCGCCTGGCAGCAGACCTGGCTCGGCGCCGAGATCACGCCTTGATATCGCGCTAGATGGCAGGGCGGGACGCCAAGACATTAACGCCCGGGCCATAGGCCAGGGCGGCTATCATGCTGATCGCTCAGCGGCGCTCAGTGCCGCTCGCCGTTTGAACTCGACGGATCGTTGCTGGCGGTGTGCATTTCACCCAGCGCGTCTACGCACTTGCGCCGCTCCAGCACCGCATCCTCGTGAAATTTGAGCAGCTGGCGAAAATTCGGGTCGTGCTGCGGGCTCGCCTCGATGGCGTCGAAATGGGCCATCATGGCCCTGGCGTCGTCGATGACCTGGTCCCATTCGGCGATGGCGCGCTTGAGTTCTGCTCGGTTCATTATTGTTGCCAGCCTATCAAGATATATTTCAGGGCGTCATGCAGATGACACTATCAAGATACGCCTTACCGCGGCGTCTGCCGGGCTGAAAAAGCACACGTTATGTGCGGTTTTCTTGATGTCGATCAAGGCTGGCTGTGTCAGGCCGCCCGCCCTTCGGCCAACGCACCCCCCTCATCGAGCATCGACAGCGTGTAGGCACGCTGGTCTGCCACCGCCTTGGCGTAAATGGCATGCACCTCGAGGTATTCGGCTTCGTGGCTCTGGTCCATGCCGGAGGCTTCGAAGCGCACCATCAGTGCGCGGGCATCGCGGATCAGGCGCTCGAACTCCTCGATGACCTGCTGGTACTCGTCTGGCGTCACGGTGGCAGTCTCAACATCGTGGGGTATGCTGCGCAGTTTAAACCACCCGCTGCATGGTCGATTGGCCAAAAAGCGCATGGAAACAGGGGCTGCGGCGATGATCGAGCCGAACGCTGCACTCGTGCTAGCGCGCCTGGATCGCCTGGGTCTGCGTGTATAGCTCCCTGGCGCTGCTCAGCGCCACCCGCTCGTGCTCATCGAGCTCCAGCATCGTGCCAGAAGATACCCCGCCGCGATCGCTCGCCCCGTCAAGCAGGTGCGCATGGCGCTTCAGTAGATGGCCGAGATTCATGCGGATCATGGTCAGGTTCAGTTGGAACTCCTGGCGTTGATGCTGCCGCCGTGCACGCTCGTCTCCAGGCGAGGCCTGGTCGATCATCATCACCAGCGTCTCGTCGACGAAGCGCTCCGTGGCTTTCAACTTGGGAATCAGGTCGTGCAGCAGCTCCTGCACTGATATCCTGCCTTCGGTCATGGTCATAAAAGCATCTCCAGATGGTGTCGACCACGCCCTTCTCCTACGCCAATCTCTATCATCGCCGCATGGGGGCAACTCAGGCGTGCCTGACAGAGCTGGAGCTTGCGCCTTTCGCGGTGCCGGGCGCCCTGGGCATCGCTCTTCAGCACCTCGATCACCGCCAGGGTTTCACCGCTGGCGCGGCGATGAATCAGCAGATCGGGAAAGATTGTGGGCGCCTCGGTGCTGGCACTGGTGGTCGTCACGACGATATGGCCTTTGTTTTGCAGCGGCCCGCGCCAACAGTTGAACTCGCAGTCCACGTCCCAATCGTCAAACAATCCCTGAAGATGGCTGCCCAGTCGCGCGGAGATACTGCGCTCGGTCGCCCGCGCCTCGAGCAGTGCCGCATCGCGCTCCTGCAAGCGCTCCAAGGCCTGCTCCAGGCTACCGATGACATCCGCCTCCAGGGCGGTGGGAAAGGTCTCGATATGGGTCATGGGCTGGTATCCCCCTGCGTTGTTGTTATACGCGTCTTGTTGTATTTATCGGCATATCGGCAAGTAGGAGGAATACTTGAGCGGTGCTGGCGGTCTTCCTGGACCTGCTCACTAGACAGAGTTTTCTAGAGAAACAGCTCCAGGAGGCCGCCTGTCTCAGGCAGCGAGCTTGAAAGAGCGAGTGAGCTTCAGGCAGTTTGCAGAATCTGCACCCCCTGAGGCACCTCGCCCTGCCAAACATCAGCACTCAACCCTGTTACGTCAGCATCGGCGGGGCCATTGGGCACCTCATCGAGCAGTAACTGTAGTTCTGGCTGAGGGCCATGGATGACAGCATCCACATTACCATCAGCAAGATTACGTACCCACCCAGCGATATGACGCTGCTCCAGCTGCTCAGCAAACCACTGGCGATAGCCCACGCCTTGTACCTGGCCCTGGATCTTCAGGCGAAGAGTCAGAGGATCGTCAGTTTTCGAACAGGCTGGCAGTCCTTTAGGCAGTTTGAACTCCCAGGTCTCAATATTCGCCAATTTTGTCATCATCATATGTGCGGCTTCTGTGACTCTTAGCCAAGAAGAGTGCACCACATCATCTTCAGGCAATTGACCAGCCCTGTTACGCATTGCTGGATTCATTTCGAATATAATCAATCGCTCAACTTCTGAATGATCGGTTGATAAAGCAAAATCAACGCCACAGTAATCCAAACCGCTTTCATTCATTAACAATTCCAGCGACTTCCATCTTTCCTCCCCAACATGTTGAGAAGGATTGCGGCAATAGCTCTCAACATCTTCCTGTAGCCAAGTGTGCTCTCTCATCACAGGATCGGAATTTTCCTTGTGCACATTATATCCGTCCGCAACAAAGAGGTGACATGGATACAACACACCGTTAACCAAGATAGCACGATATTTGGGATAAAGAATTTTTCCTGGACTACGCTGATCAGTATAGCTTACGTCATGATATTGAATGATATAAGCCGTTTGCGGTAGCTTTCGTAGCTCATTATCAAGCTCGCTGAAGTCATGCAAATCAAGATTATCGACTTTATGCATATATTTCCCGCCTTGAAAGCCTGCAAGGCGAATAATTACGGGAAGTTTGAAGTCATTATCCAGCAGTGCGCATTGTACTATCGTCTTGGCACTCTCCTGAGTATTTTCCACCTTGACGCTCTTGGGAAGGGTGATGTTGGGATTATCTTTAAAACGCAGGTAGTTACCTTCACGGCTGGCAGCCAGCACTGCCTTGGGCTCGTTTATTACCGGCAAGTATAGTCTATCGCACAGCGTCTGAGCCTGCATAAGAGCATCTTGGCAACGCTCGGCATCGGTAATGCCATTATAAATAATATCGATTTTCGGCAACTTGCGGATAATTTCTGGCGCTTTATCGAGGTGATCCACAAAGAGCCGAACCTGCACGATATTGTCAGCGTCCAGCAAACTGGCAAGGTTATTATGCCCTTCTTTCATTGCGGAACGGAATGACTGATTGAGCGCCCACTCGGTTGACTCTGCACTGCGTAACACTAGCACCGTCAGTTTAGGTGATGCTGTCGATGTATTGCCTTCAGGCAGGGAGAGTGGCTCCTTGGTGACGGCACGATGAATCCAATATCGGCCACGCTCTGGCAGCTTTATTGAATAATATAACGCCCCTAGCATCGTCATGTTGGCTGCCGAAGGCTCCAGCTGCGTCAGGCGCATCAGGGCGCTGAGAGAGGCCCGGTGCTGGCGGGTCTGCCAGTGGAGCTTCGCCAAATAGGTCAACAGCTTAGGATTGTCAGGCATTTGCGGGGCAGCGGCCATAAAGTTTGCCAATGCTTTCTTGCGCTGGCCCTGCTTCAGGTAAAACTTACCCTGAGCGTAGAGCGCCTTGGCATTGGCAGGGTCGATACTCAGTAATGTCTCTCGTAGCTTGGCCGCCGCCTCATTCAGTGAGAGGCTCATCAGCTGGTCGATGCTTTTTTGCATCTCTTCCACCTGCTCATGCATGGGCTGCTGGCGAAAGTCTCGCCAATCGTTGGATATGATCGGCTTTGCGCTACGTGATTTCTTGCGTGACATATCGGCCCTCTTCCCTTGACTGTTCCCAACTATATAAAAAGCCGACCTTCGTGGGGTCGGCTTGCAGGCAGCTCACTGCACTGATTAGCCCAGCAGCGAAAGAACAGACTGCGGCGTCTGGTTGGCCTGCGCCAGCACGGACGTGCCCGCCTGCTGGAGGATATTGGCACGGGTCATGTTGGAGACCTCCACCGCGTAGTCGGCATCCTCGATGCGTGAGCGCGCCTCTGACAGGTTGTTGGAGGTGGTGGCAAGGTTCTCAATCACCGAATCGAAGCGATTGAGGGTAGCGCCCAGCGTTGCACGAGCTGTATCTAGCTCGCCCATCGCATCATCAACCACATCGATCAAGTTGGTGAAGTCGGCGAAAGCAGCGGAACCATCAGTGCCTGTCATGGTGAATTCGGAAACACCACCAACCAATTCAATAGCGTCCGCATCATCCAGGCTAAGCCCACTTCCCGTGGCATCAAATAGCGCGATGTCGATAACATCTGCATCGCCATCGGTGCCAGCACCCACTTGAATGCTTAACTCTTGATCATCTTCATTAAGCAACGAAGTCGTATTGAAGTTAGTGCCAGTCGCAATACGGTCGATTTCCTGGAGACGCTCGTTAATCTCGGTCTCAATCGCCTGGCGATCCTCAAAGCTATTGGTGTCGTTAGCACCCTGTACCGCCAACTCACGAATACGCTGGAGGTTATTGTTGATCTGGTCAAGACCGCCCTCCATGGTCTGCACCAGCGAGATGCCATCATTGGCATTACGGCTGGCCTGGTTCATGCCGTTGATCTGAGCGGTCATCTTGTTGGCGATAGCCTGACCAGCGGCATCGTCCTTGGCGCTATTGATACGCAGGCCGGATGACAGGCGCTCCATCGCCTGCTGCTGAGCAGACTGCGACTTGTTGAGGTTGTTCTGGCCAATCAAGGCGGTAATATTGGTATTGATTACAGACATTATCGTCTTCCTTTTAACCGTTAATGCCGTGACCGAGTGCCGCTCGGGCACTCGTCATCACGAATCTACGTATTTAGCTGCGTATTAGCCCAGCAAAGAGAGGACAGACTGCGGCGTCTGGTTAGCCTGAGCCAGCACGGATGTGCCCGCCTGCTGGAGGATATTGGCACGCGTCATGTTGGAGACCTCCACCGCATAGTCGGCGTCTTCGATCCGCGAACGCGCCTCTGACAAGTTGTTGGAGGTCGTGGCCAGGTTCTCGATCACAGAATCGAAACGATTGAGGGTAGCACCCAGCGTTGCACGCTCCGTATCCAGTGTCTCCATTGCATCATCGACATTATTGATCAATGTTTGGAAACCATCGTGATCAAGTGCGTCGGCATCGAATTCACCGTCTCCATCAGCTCGGAAGCTATCTGCAGATAGTTCCAACCCATCGACTGTTGCGTCGACCAGACCGATTGTAATGACATCCGCGTCTGCGTCGGTGCCTGCCCCCACCTGAATACTCAGGTCTTCAGCATTATCCAGAAGAGAGGTGGTATTGAAGTTGGAGCCCGCCGCAATGCGGTCGATTTCATCCAAGCGTTCACTGATCTCGGTAGCAATAGCAACGCGGTCTTCTTCACTGTTGGTGTCGTTGGCACCCTGTACCGCCAGCTCGCGGATACGCTGAAGGTTATTGTTGATCTGGTCGAGACCGCCTTCCATGGTCTGTACCAGCGAGATACCGTCATTGGCATTACGGCTGGCCTGGTTCATGCCGTTGATCTGGGCAGTCATCTTGTTGGCGATGGCCTGACCGGCGGCATCGTCCTTGGCGCTGTTGATGCGCAGACCCGAGGAGAGACGCTCCATCGCCTGCTGCTGAGCAGACTGCGACTTGTTGAGGTTGTTCTGGCCAATCAAGGCAGTGATGTTGGTATTGATCACAGACATGGTGATGTTCCTTCCCGTAAGTTGAGGGCTCCATTGGCGGGCCCGCGGTTCTCTGTCTGCGGCTCGCAGTCTCCGAGCCCGCCACAACGGCGCCGTTGGCCGTTACCTATATAACGGCTGGCTCAGGGCTGCCTTTAGGCCTGGCGGAAAAAAATCTCGGATTATTTGCACCAAAAGCGCTTCTAGAGGGTGGCAAGGTGGCCATCGCCCATCAAAAGCACAGCCCCGGGCATTAGAACCAGGGGCTGAGGGCTAGGGCGATGAGACGCTGCTGTTGCAGCAGCTTAGCGGCGCTGCCCACCCATCTGCGAGAGCATGTCAAACTGCTGGCTAAGGTAGGCGCTAGTCGCGTTCATCTGGGAGAGCATGCTATCGAGCTGGCCAAACTGGCGCCGGTATCGCTCCAGCGTCCGTTCGATACTGAGCTCCATACGCTCGAAACGATTCTCCAGGCTAGTGACCCGCGTCTCGGCACTCGTAATCGAGCTCTGAACCAAGCCATCGCTGCCAAGGAACTGCGCCAGGGTCTGCTCCAGCCGCCCGGCCAGGCCAGCATCGCTATCGTCACCGGCAAAAAAGTCGGCCAAACGTTGTGGTTCGCTAGCGATGACGTCGTCGAGCTTGGCCTCATCAAGCTCCAAGCGGCCATTGGGGCGCAGGGAAATACCAACATCGGACAGCAGGCCTGCCGCTCCACCTTCCACCATATTGACCAGGTCACGCCCCAAACGCGTTTCGATAGTGCGTATGGTTCGGTCGCCCACCAGTTCACCGGCGGTCTCAGCGTCACCGGTCACATTGGTCATACGGCCAACGGTGGACTTCATCTCGTTGAAGGCAGAGACGAAACCTTGGACCGCCTCCTTGAGCTTCTCGGCATCCTGCTCGACTACGACGGTTACCACCTTACCTGTCGCTGAACTATCCAACTCCAGCGTCATACCCTGTATAGCACCCTCAACGCGATTACTCGCACTGGTGATCAGGATGTTATTGATCTTCAGCTCAGCATCGCGCCCCGCCACCAGGCTGGAGGTGTCCTGATTCAAGCTATTGTTGTCAAACTTCATGCCCTCGATACCCGCCGCGGCGCCAGTGTCGGCAGAGCTGAGCACCAGCCGATAGCCCTCCTGGCTACCGTCGTTGATGATCGAGGCAGTGACGCCAGCTTCTGGATGGGCATTGATCGCGTCGCGAATCTGGCTAAGCGACCAGCCCTCCTCAAGCACGACCTCAACATCGTCCTTGCCGCCAAAGGAGAGAGTCAGCGTGTCACCACCAACACCGACGACTGGGTCAGTAGCACTGGCCTCGCCGTAGCTCGCCAAGCTACCGCCGCGTGCAGCGTGAACCACCTCTACCTCGTAGCGCCCGGCGCTGGCACTGCTACCCGCAGTGGCTGTGATGCCTTCCCCCAGTACGCTGGTCGAGAGACTGCTATAAAGTGACGCGTCATTCAGCTTGCCAACCGCGGTCTGCACCCTATCCAAACTGGATTGAAGGCGTCCGTATGCGGAGATCTTGGCCTGCTCCTGGCTCCGCTGTGCGGTGACGGGCTGCAGCTTTTGGCGCTCGGCAGCATTGAGTTGATCGAGCAGGCCGGTAAGGTCAAGGCCAGAGCCGACACCAAGGGCGGAAATGGTAGCCATGTGGGATATTTCCTCTGAAAGCATCCACGACGGGTCTAACCATGAATATCGGCGGCCCGGCCAAAGACTTTAGTTTTTTTCGACTTTGCAAAAACCCCGGATAAACCGGGGTCGGCTGGTATAGCGAGCGTCCAACTGATCACATGAGCCCACCCATGCCACCACCTCCTTGACCACCTCCCATGTTGCTGAGCTGCTCACTGAGGTAGCTGCTGGTCTGATTCATCTGCGCCAGCATCCCGTCCAGTTGCACGAACTGTGAACGATAGCGCTCGATAGTCTGATCTATCGTCTGCTCGGTGCGCTCGAAGCGGTCGCCAAGGCTATCGATGCGCGTCTCGGCGCTGTTGATCGAGCCTTCAAGCGCCCCGTTGCTTCTCAGTAGCTGCTCGGTGGTGCCCGCCAGGCGGCCGGCAAGGCCGGCGGTATCGTCGTCACCGGCAAAGAAGCTGGCCACGCCGCCCGGATCGTTGGCCAAGACGCTGTCCAGCTGCTGCTCGTCGAGTTCGAGGGTGCCGTCGACGGTGAGCGAGAGGCCCATGTCAGACAGCAGCGATAGCTCATCATCCTGGGTCACACCGGCGGCCAGATCGTTGCGCAGGCTGGACTCGATGGCACGCACGGTGCTGTCGCCGATCAGCGGGCCAGCCTCGCCCTCTTCCCCATTAAACGCGGTGAGCTGCCCGGCGGTCCCCTTCATCTCGTTGTAGGCATCGACGAAGCCGACGATGCTGTCGCGAATGGTCTCGCTGTCGCGCTCCACCACCACGGTGCTGCTGCCCGGCTCCTGCAGGTCGAGGGTTACGCCCTGAATGGCATCCTCGATCTGGTTGGTGGGACCAGAGATATCAATGCCGTTGACTGAGAGAACGGCATTCTGGCCGTCCTGAAACACGCTGTCGCCGGAAAGCTCAGCATCCGAGAACTGGGCAAAGTCAGTGCCCGTGATTGCCGCCTCAGCGCCGGTGTCTTGCGACATCAAGGCAAGTCGGTAGCCTTCGCCATCGTTGACGATAGAGGCATTTACCGCCGCATTGGGGTCGGCGTTGATGGCATCGCGCACATCTTCCAAGGTGCTGCCCGCAGCAATATCGACCGGGTGATCCAATGAGCCGTCTTCAAAGCTCAGTTGGAGCTTGCCCCCCCCTTCGGAAACGATCGTATCCAGGTCGCTGACTCGCTCGGTGGCCAGATTGCCTGCCGTGGCGATCTCGCCGACCTCCACGTCATAGCGGCCGGGGCTAGCCTCGGGGCTGGCGGCCGCCTGGACGGCGCCACCGCTTACCTCCGAGGTAACGCTCTGGAACAGCGCCGGATCATTGAGCGTAGCGACGCTATTATCGAACGCCGAGAGCGTGCTCTGCAGTTCGCCATAAGCGGATATCTTTACCTGCTGCGTCTCGACCTGCTGCGCAATCGGGTCGAGTTTGGCGCGCTCGGCCTCTTCCAGCTGCCCCAGCAGGCCGTTGAGGTCGAGGCCGGAGCCAATCCCTAGTGAGGTGATACTCGACATAAACCCACTCCAAAACGCGTGTATTTTCCTCTCTATGCGTAGGCCATCGGCGGGGGGAGAGTGAACTTTAGGGTGTGGCCGCGATTTTTTTGACGCCGGGGCAAACGTCGGAGAGGCGTCAGTCTCGATGGGGTTGCGCGTAGCGCTGGCGCTTGGCGTCTAGCAGCCGCTGGTCGGCGCGGCCGGCGAGGCTATCCAGGCTGTCGTCCTGATGGCGCAGGGTGGCGACCCCGATGCTTATAGAAACTCCGGCGAGTTCGGCTACCTGTTGGCGCAGCCGAGCGGCGGTGGCCGCGGCGTCCTCGCGGCCAATTTCGGGCAGCAGAATCAGAAACTCATCGCCGCCGAAGCGCCCTAACAGGTCGCTCTCGCGCAGCGCCTGCTGCAGGCAGGCGGCAACGCGCTTGAGGGCGGCGTCACCGGCGGCATGGCCGAGCGTGTCGTTGACGTGCTTGAAGGCATCGAGATCCAGCATCAGCGCGCTGAGCGGGGAGACGTAGCGCCGCGCCCGCTCCACTTCTCGCTGGCCGAGGGTTTCGATATGCCGGCGGTTGTAGCAGCCGGTGAGGAAATCGCGGGTGGCCATCTCCCCGAGCTGGCCATTGAGCTGGGTGAGTTCGTGGTTGGCACGCTGCAGCGCCGCGGTTCGCTCCTCCACCCGCGCTTCAAGCACCTGGTTTTGGCGCTCCAGGGCCTCGCGGGCGTTGCGTAGCTCGGTCACATCCTGGGCAATCCCAAACAGATGGGTAACGCGCTGTGAATCCTCGGCGTCGTTGTGCAGCGGCACGATAAGGGTCAACCAATAGCCGAACTGCTCGTTGCCTTGCTCATCGAAAAAGGCGACGTGCTCCTCATAGCGCATGGGTTCATCGCGGGCCACGCACTCGCGGTAGCGGGCGTAGATGGCCTCGGCGGTCACCGCCGGCATGAAGGAGGCGATCGGTTTGCCAATGCACTCCCGCCCGATCGTGGCGTGCTGCGCCGGGTTGGCGGCCTCGACCACGAAGTGGCCGTCAGGCTCGGCGCGTACCAGGAACATGTTTTCGGGGAAGTGATGCCACAGCTCGCGGATCAGCGGATGCGCCATCAGCGCCTCGTGAAAGGTCAAGCGTAAGCAGGGATCAGGGTCGGATTCGCTCATGGGAGTACCGCAGGGTTTTCTTTACCTTTACAGCAACCGCGGCACCTGGCAAGTGACATTGGCCCCCCGGCAGCGCTGCGCCTAGGTGTCAGGCGTCCAGTTTTCGACTCTGAGACCAGGCACACGTTGGAATTCACCAATATTGTGGGTAACCACCACAAGCCCTCGGGATCGGGCATGGCCGGCGATCATCTGGTCATATGGACCAATGGGCGTACCACTCTTGGCCAATTCAGCGCGTATCTGCCCGCTATGCGCTGCAGCATGGGCATCGTAGTCGAGTACCTCGAGGCGCGCGGCAAAGCCTTCAACCACCGCCAGGTTACGCTCAGGGCTCGCCGATTTTTCGGCGCCGTAGATCAACTCCATCAGCGTCACGGTACTGATGCATAGCTGGGCATGATGACGCTTGAAGGTATCGCGGACCTGTGGCGGGCGGTTCTTGATGGTGAAGATGCAGATGTTGGTGTCCAGCATGTACTTCAACATTAGGCATTATCCGAAAATTAGCTGCGCTCGCTGCCTTTACAGGCAATGCCTAAAACCCCTCACGCTCTTGGTCGGCCGGCTGGCCGCGCTCGAGCATGTAGTCGTCGCTAACGGTTTCGCCATCGAACCAGCTGTCCCAGGCTTCGCCTGCCGGGGCGATAATGCGCGTCCGCCCCACCACTACCACGTCGACGCGAGTGACGCTGTCGGGCAGAGCGGCGGCCTTGGGCAGCCGAACTGCCTGGCTGCGATTGCTCTTGAATACCGATGCCTGTTCCATCACACACCTCCGGTATATGCCATGGGGATATACAAGAATAGCATCAGCATCCGAGATCGCCAATCGGGTTTTAAGGCACTGCGCTGCTTAGCGGGCAGCGCTGCGTGCTGCCATCGCGACTGAAGTCGCTCCCACACTAACCACTACACCAGGGCATCCAGGCCACGGGCGAGGTCGGCCTTGAGGTCGTCGATGTCCTCGAGGCCGACGGCGACGCGGATCAGGCCATCGCTGATGCCGGCGGCGGCTTTCTGCTCTTCTGAGAGGCGGCCGTGGGTGGTGGTGCCGGGGTGGGTGATGGTGGTCTTGACGTCGCCCAGGTTGCCGGTGATCGACATCACCCGGGTGGCATCGATCACCGACCAGGCGGCCTCGCGGGCGCTCTGCCCGCGACCGTTGACCACCTCGAGGCCGAGCACGGCGCCGTAGCCCTGCTGCTGGCGGCTGGCCAGCACGTGCTGGGGATGGCTCTCGAGGCCGCTGTAGTAGACGCGGCTCACCGCCGGGTGCGCCTCGAGCCAGCGCGCCAGGGCCATGGCGTTCTCGCAGTGGGCGCGCATGCGCAGGTTGAGGGTCTCGAGGCCCTTGAGGAAGATCCAGGCGTTGAACGGGCTCATGCAGGGCCCGCAGGTGCGCACCACGCCGAATAGCTCCTCGAGCTCCTTGTCGCGACCCACGACCGCCCCGCCGATGGCGCGGCCCTGGCCGTCGAGATACTTGGTGGCGGAGTGGATGACCAGGTCCGCCCCTAACTCGATGGGCTTCTGCAGCGCCGGGGTCAGGAAGCAGTTGTCGATGGCCAATAGCGCATCGTGGCGATGGGCGATCTCGGCCAGCGCGGCGATATCGACCACCTCGGAGAGCGGGTTCGACGGGGTCTCGGCGAACAGCAGCCTGGTGGCCGGGGTGATCGCCGCCTCCCAGGCCTCGAGGTCGGAGAGCTCGACGTAGCGGGTGACGATGCCGAACTTGCCGAGGTACTTGTCGAACAGGCTGACGGTGGAGCCGAACAGCGAGCGCGAGGCGACGATCTCGTCGCCGGCCTGGAGCAGCGCCAGGGCGGTGGAGAGGATCGCCGACATGCCGGAGCTGGTGGCCACGCAGCGCTCGCCGCCCTCCATCACCGCCAGGCGCTTCTCGAAGTTACGCACCGTGGGGTTGGTGAAGCGCGAGTAGATATTGCCCGGCTCCTCGCCGCCAAACTTGCGCGCCGCCTCGGCGGCGCTGCCGTAGACGAAGCTGGAAGTCGGGAAGATCGGCTCGCCGTGCTCCTGCTCGTGGGTGCGGGCGTGGCCAGCGCGGATCGCCTGGGTAGCCAGCGCCCAGTCGTGTGAGTTGTCAGTCGTCATCGAGGTCATCCTGATTGTGCATGCCGACCAGGGCGTGGTCGCTGACGTTCTGGACCTTGGCGCTGTCGTTGCGCGAGGCCTCGAGCCGGCTCAGATAGGCGTCGTCGATATCGCCGGTGATGTACTGGCCGTCGAATACCGAGCAGTCGAACTGCTCGAGGGCCGGATTGACCTCGCGGCAGGCGTCGCGCAGGTCGTCGAGGTCCTGGTAGAAGATGCGGTCGGCGCCGATCAGCTCGCCGACCTCGGCCTCGCTGCGACCGTGGGCGATAAGCTCGTTGGCCGCCGGCATGTCGATGCCGTAGACGTTGGGGTAGCGCACCGGCGGCGCGGCGGAGGCAAAATAGACCTTGCTGGCACCGGCCTCGCGGGCCATCTGGATGATCTGCTTGCAGGTGGTGCCGCGCACGATGGAGTCGTCGACCAGCAGCACGTTCTTGCCCTTGAACTCGATGTCGATGGCGTTGAGCTTCTGGCGCACCGACTTCTTGCGCTGGGTCTGCCCAGGCATGATGAAGGTGCGGCCGATGTAGCGGTTCTTCATGAAGCCTTCGCGATAGGTCACGCCGAGATGCTGGGCGAGCTCCAGCGCCGAGGTGCGCGAGGTGTCGGGGATCGGGATCACCACGTCGATGTCGTGTTCGGGCCACTCGTGCTGGATGCGGTCGCCGAGCTTGCGGCCCATCTGCATGCGCGTGCCGTAGACGTAGGCGCCGTCGAGGATCGAGTCGGGCCGCGCCAGGTAGACGTGCTCGAAGATGCACGGCGCAAGGATCGGCTTGTCGGCACACTGCTGGGTGTGGATGTTGCCGCGCATATCGACGAAGATCGCTTCGCCGGGGGCCAGGTCGCGGTGCAGCTCGAAGCCGCCGACGTCCAGCGCCACCGACTCGGAGGCGATCATCACGTCCTGGTGGCCACCCTCGTCGCGGGTGCCGAACACCACCGGGCGGATGCCCTGGGGGTCGCGGAAGGCGACCATGCCGAAGCCGTTGATGATCGCCACCGCGGCGTAGCCGCCCTTGCAGCGGCGGTGCACGCGGCGCACGGCGTCGAAGATGTCCTCGGGCTCGAGGTGGTGGCCCTGCTTGCCCAGCTCGTGGGCGAAGACGTTGAGCAGCACCTCGGAGTCGGAGCTGGTGTTGATGTGGCGCAGGTCGGTGGAGAACAGCTCCTGCTTGAGCTGATCCGAGTTGGTCAGGTTGCCGTTGTGGGCCAGCGAGATGCCGTAGGGCGAGTTGACGTAGAACGGCTGCGACTCCGCCTCGCTGGACGAGCCGGCGGTGGGATAGCGCACGTGGCCGATGCCCAGGTTGCCCTTGAGGCGCGCCATGTGGCGGGTATGGAAGACGTCGCGCACCAGTCCGTTGCTCTTGCGCAGCAGGAAGCGGTCTTCATGCCATGTCATCATCCCGGCGGCATCCTGGCCACGGTGCTGAAGGACTGTCAGCGCATCATAGATGCCCTGGTTGACCGCCTGGTTGGCCATCAGGCCCACGATACCGCACATTCCGCCTTACCTCGCTGCAGTGTTGCTTATCGCCGGCAAGGCCGGCGCCATAGGATGTCTGTATCGGTGCCGCCGGTTGCAGATTACTGCGTTGCCGGCGGTGCTGTCTCGGGCGAGCCGTCGTTGGGCGCCGCGTCGTCGTCATCGCCGCCACCGAAACCGGGTAGCGAGATATTGCGCCACGCCTCGGTACGCTCCGGATCGCGCTGCTCCCAGGCCTCGACCTGGCTAATCACCCAGCTGCGCAGCTCCTCGAAGGTGGGCCGCAGCTCGGCATCGCGCCACGCCTCGAGCTGCGACAGCGGGGTCAGCGAGATCAGCACCGTGACCAGCACCAGGATCGCCGCGCCGCGCAGCACGCCGAAGCCGGCCCCCGCCACGCGGTTGAAGAAGCCCATGCCGACCCACTCCACCGCGGCGTGCACGGCGCGGATGACCAGCCCGCAGATCATGATCACCACGAAGATGACCAGGATGAACGACAGCACCAGCCGACCGTCGGCGTTGTCGATCAGGCCGCTGAGCATGTCGGCCACCGGCTCGGCGAACATGCGCGCGGCGATCAGCGCGATGATCCAGGCCGCCAGGCCCAGGCCTTCGCGAATCAGGCCGCGCATGAACCCCGCCAGCATCGAAATGGCGAGTACCGCCAGGAACGCCATGTCCAGCCAGGTGAGACTCATCAATCCTCCCGCACCCGGATCAGTAGCCCCTGGATGTTGGCGCGCTCCTGGAGCTCGCTGCGTGCCTGCTCACCGTCGCTGGAACTGGCGAAGGGGCCGACGTAGACGCTGGTCATATTGTTGTCGCGGGCGCGACGGTAGGCGCTGAAGCCCTGCTCGTTGAGCTGCGCCTCGAGGCGCTCGGCGTTGGCCGCCTCGCCGAAGCTGCCCACCTGCACCGTCCATTCACCGCCCTCGCTGGCCGCAGTGGGCGGCGACGACGGCGCTGGCTCCGATTCGGGCTCGGGCTCCGCTTGCGGCTCGCTGGGGGCCTGGGCCGACTCGGCCAGCTCGGCGATCGGGTCGCTGACCTCGGGCTCGGCCGGGGTCGGCTCGTCCAGCTCACCCGGCTCGTCGCGCTGCACCGGATCGGTGGCCTCGACTGCCTGCTCGACGTCGACCTCGGGGGCCTCGTCGATCTCGCCGGCACCCGGCGTCGAGAGGCTGGCCGGGGGCGTCGGCTCATCCACCGGCGTGCGCTGCACGTCGATGGGCTGCTCGATAGTCAGCACCGGCGCCGGGCGCTCCTCGCGGGGCGTTGGCGTGTCGAACAGCATCGGCACGAAGATCACCCCCAGGGCGATGACGATCACCGCCCCACTGATGCGTTCACGCATGCCATATTTCATGCTGCTCCCTCCTTATGCCTGCGGCTGGCGTCCTCTGCCAACTGCGATGGTTGCCCAACCTCTAGCTCGGTCAGCGCCTCGGCCACGGTAAAGAACGACCCGCACACCAGCACCTGGTCGTCGGCGCCAAGGCGCTCATTCAGCCAGGCCATGCCGGCGGCGACACTGGCGGCACGCTGGGCCGCCGGCAGCCCAGCGTCGGCGAGGGTCTCGGCCAGGGCGTCGGCGCTGCGCGCCCGCTCACCCTCGAGGCTCACCGTGACCCAGGCATCGACCTGACCGGCCAGCTCGCCCACCACGCCGGCGGCGTCCTTGTCGGCGAGCATGCCGAGCAGCGCGTAGCGCCGGCCGGCACAGCCGCGAGCGGCGAGGCGCCTGGCCACATAATGGGCCGCATGCGGGTTATGTGCCACATCCAGGCACCACTGGCCGAGCCACTGCATGCGCCCGGCCAGCTGAACTTGGCCAAGGCCCTGGCGGCAGCGCTCGGCGTCGAGCGTCACGCCGGCCAGCGCCAGCGCCTGGAGCGCACTGGCGGCATTGTCCAGCGGCAGGCCCGGGTCGGGCAAGTGGTCAAGTGTCAGCGGTTCGGTTTCATGCTGATCCAGGGCCTGGCCCTGCCATTGCCAGTGGCCGGCGGCATCCGGCTCGCTGCGGATGAGCTGCTCGCCCAGCGCGAACAGCGGCGCGCCCAGGGCCTCGGCGTGCTGACGCACGCTGGCCGGCAGCGTCGTGCTGCCCAGCACCGCGGGGCGGCCGGCACGCATGATGCCGGCCTTCTCGCGGCCGATCTGCTGGATATCGGTGCCCAGGAAAGCGGCGTGATCCTGGGCCACGGTGGTGACTATCGCGACATCGGCATCGAGGATATTGACCGCATCGAGGCGCCCGCCCAGGCCAACCTCGAGGATCGCCAGCTGCGGGGTGCACTGGGCAATGCCGTGCAGCGCGGCCAGGGTGCCGGCCTCGAAGTAGGTCAGGCTGATCGGTTCACCGGCCAGACGCGCCGCCTCGACGGCGGCAAAGCCGGCGATCAGGGCGTCATCGTCGGCCTCGACGCCATCGATCCGCAGGCGTTCGTTGTAACGCAGCAGGTGCGGCGAGGTGTAGGTCGCGGTGGTGAGGCCGTGGGCGCGGGCCAGCGCCTCGAGCATCGCCACCGTGGAGCCCTTGCCGTTGGTGCCCGCGACGGTGATCACGCGTCCCGCAATAGGGCCCGCCAGCAGCCCCATGCGCTCGGCCACCGCGGCCACACGCTCGAGGCCGAGATCGATGCTCACCGGGTGCTGCTGCTCGAGGCGCGCGAGCCAGCCCGCCAGGTCCGCAGGCAGGGTGGCGTCATGCGTGGCACTGTCGGGCGAACTCATGGGGCGCTCCGTCAACGCGGCTCCAGGCCGTCGTCCTCGGCGGGCGGCTCCGGCGGCGCTTCGGCCTCGCTGACCTCGGCGGGCTGCTCGGCAACGTCTACCAGATCGGGCTCGTGCTCCTCGGGCATGCCGCTGACCGGCAGGTGGGTCAGCTTGCGCAGCACCGCCCCCAGGCGGTCGCGCATCTCGCTGCGGTGGACGATCATGTCCACGGTGCCGTGCTCGAGCAGGAACTCGCTGCGCTGGAAGCCTTCCGGCAGCTTCTCGCGCACGGTCTGCTCGATGACCCGCGGGCCGGCAAAGCCGATCAGCGCGTTGGGCTCGGCGACGTTGAGATCGCCAAGCATCGCCAGCGACGCCGTCACGCCGCCGTAGACCGGGTCGGTGAGCACCGAGATGTAGGGGATCCCGGCCTGCTTGAGCTTCTCCAGCGCCGCCGAGGTCTTGGCCATCTGCATCAGCGAGAACAGCGCCTCCTGCATGCGCGCCCCGCCGGAGGCGGAGAAGCACACCAGCGGAATGCCCTCTTCCAGCGCGGCGGTCGCCGCACGCGCGAACTTCTCGCCGACGATGGCGCCCATCGAGCCGCCCATGAAGGTGAACTCGAAGGACACCGCGACGATCGGCATGCCGTCGAGGGTACCGCGCATGGCGATCAGCGCATCGTTCTCGTCGGTGCTCTTCTGGGCCGCGGCGAGGCGGTCCTTGTACTTCTTGGAGTCGCGGAACTTGAGGCGATCCACCGGCTCGAGGTCGGCGGCGATCTCCTCGCGGCCCTCCTTGTCGAGGAACCAGTCGAGGCGCTTGCGCGCGGTCAGCCGCAGGTGATGGTCACACTTGGGGCAGACGTTGTGGTGTTTCTCGAGTTCGGGCAGGTAGAGCACCGCCTCGCACTTGGGGCACTTGCGCCACAGCCCGTCGGGGACACTGGCGCGTCGGTCCTTGCGCTGGATCCGGCCCATCGAGGGCACGATCTTGTCTAGCCAGCTCATGTCAGAATGCTTCCCGTATGCTGAATCTTGGAGTCATCGATCGTTGGCGGTCGCTCAAGCGTCCATGGCCTGTCGCATCTCGCCCAGCACCGCCTTTAGCTGCGGGGCGATGGCGGCCGGGTCATCGGCGTTGTCGGCGATGCGGTTGACCAGCGCCGAGCCGACGATCACGCCGTCGGCGACCTGGGCCACCGCCGCCGCCGAGGCGCCGTCGCGGATGCCGAAGCCGACGCACAGCGGCAGCTCGGTGATCTCGCGCAGCGGCGCCAGGTGGCTGGCGACGTCCTCGGCGTTGAGGCTGGCGGAGCCGGTCACGCCCTTGAGCGACACATAATACAGATAGCCTTCGCCATGGGCGCATATTGTAGCGGCCCGGGCGTTGGAGGTGGTAGGGGCAACCAAGAAGATCGATGCCAGGCCGCGGGCCTTGAGCACCGGGCCGAACTCCTCGGCCTCTTCCGGCGGCATGTCGACGGTCAGCACGCCATCGACGCCCGCCTCGGCGGCGGCATCGGCGAAGGTGTCGTAGCCGATCCGCTCGACCGGATTGAGGTAGCCCATCAGCACCACCGGGGTGGTGGTGTCGGTGCGGCGAAACTCGCGCACCATGTCGAACAGGTCGACCAGCCGGGTACCCTTGGCGAGCGCCCGCTCGCAGGCCTTCTGGATCACCGGGCCGTCGGCCATGGGATCGGAGAACGGCACGCCGAGTTCGACGATGTCGGCACCGGCCTCGACCAGGGCGTGCATGAAGCCCACAGTGTGCTCGGGGCCCGGGTCACCGGCGGTGATATAGGGAATCAGGGCCTTGCGGCCCTGCGCCTTGAGCTCGGCGAAGCGTTGATCGATACGATTCATCGCGGGTCCTTAGAATTCAATGCCGTCGAGTCGGGCCACCGTCATGATGTCCTTGTCACCGCGACCCGAGAGGTTGATCACGATGTGCTGATCGGGACGCATGGTGGGTGCCAGCACCTTGGCGTGGGCCAGGGCGTGGGCGGTCTCCAGCGCCGGCATGATGCCTTCCATGTGGGTCAGCTCGCGGAACGCCTCGAGCACCTGCTGGTCGTTGGCGGCCACGTAGTTGACGCGTCCGACGTCCTTCCACAGCGCGTGCTCGGGACCGACACCGGGATAGTCGAGCCCGGCAGAGATCGAGTGGGTGTCGGAGACCTGGCCGGCGGCGTCTGACATCAGGTAGGTGCGGTTGCCGTGGAGTACGCCGCGCGGCGCGTTGGAGGCCAGCGGCGCCGCGTGGCGGCCGGTCTCGACGCCGTCACCGCCGGCCTCGACGCCGTACATGGCTACCTCGTCGTCCTCGACGAACGGATAGAACAGGCCCATGGCGTTGGAGCCGCCGCCGACGCAGGCGATCAGCGCGTCCGGCAGGCGGCCGATCTGCTCCAGCGACTGGCGACGCGCCTCGCGGCCGGCCACGGCGTTGAAGTCACGCACCAGCAGCGGATAGGGGTGCGGGCCGGCCACGGTACCGATGATATAGAAGGTGTCGTCGACGTTGGTCACCCAGTCGCGCAGCGCTTCGTTCATGGCGTCCTTGAGGGTGCGGGTGCCGGACTCCACCGGGATCACCTTGGCGCCCAGCAGGTGCATGCGGTAGACGTTGAGCTTCTGGCGCTGGACGTCTTCGGCGCCCATGTAGACCTCGCACTTGAGGCCCAGGCGCGCCGCCACGGTGGCGGTGGCCACGCCGTGCTGGCCGGCGCCGGTTTCGGCGATCACCCGCGGCTTGCCGCTCTTCTTGGCCAGCAGCGCCTGGCCCACGGTGTTGTTGACCTTGTGCGCGCCGGTGTGATTCAAGTCCTCGCGCTTGAGCCAGATCTGCGCACCGCCCAGTGAATCCGACCAGCGTTTGGCATGATACAGCGGCGAGGGCCGCCCCACGAAATGGGCCAGATCATAGTCGAATTCCGCCTGGAAATCGGGATCGTCGCGCATGGCGGCGTAGTTCTTCTCGAGTTCATCCAGGGCGAAGCTCAACGTTTCCGAAACGAACCGGCCGCCGTAGGGGCCGAAATGGCCGCGCGCATCGGGCAGTCGGGTCAGGTCGCTGAACTTGGTCACGAAAGACACCTCACAGGGTCGCTTGAGCGGATTGGCTTGCCTGGCGCGCATCGCATGGTGTGCGATACGAACCGACCCCGGAGCATAGCAGGTTTTGAACGGCTTTTAGAGCGTCGTCACATCATCGACGATGGCTCGATGGACCTCCGGCAGCCACTGATAGCCGCTCGGATAATGCAGATGGCGGACAGGCACCTGGGCGGCAATGCGCGACAGGCGCATGAAGCGGCCAACGCGCAGGTCGGCGCGCTCGGGCGAGCCCGATCCGCCGGAAAAGGCCTTGCCGCCTCGCTGAGCCTCGAGCAGGTGCCACAGGAAAGAGTGGCGTGCCAGGTGGATCACCGCCTGCGAGGCTGGCAGCGATGTCATCTGCGTACTGGCTTTTTCCCCCGTCTCCGCGCCGCGGGCCAGGAGATAGATCGCCGCCACCGGCAGCGGCTCGGTCTGCGCCCGGCCCAGCGCCTGCAGCGGTACGCTAAGCTTCTCGAACGCCGGGTGCACCAGCGGGTACTGTTTGTCGCTCGCCACGAACCGCCGTACCTGTTCCGGGGTCATCTTGAGCTGGGGAAAGCCGTGCAGGCAGCGCACCCCTTGGCCGCTAACCGCCAGCGCCGAGATATCATCGGCCAGCAGTGCAAAGCCTGCCTTGACCAGCGAGGTCACCAGCGTGCTCTTGCCGCCGGTGCGGTCCGCCGCAAACAGTACCGCCCGGCCCTCCACCTCGACGGCGCCGGCGTGCAGCGCAATGATGCCCGAGAACTCGAGGTAGCAGCTGAAGACATGGCCGAGCAGGCAGACCTCGACCAGGTAGTCGAGGTCGGGATCCATGAGCCGGCAATCGATCAAACCGGGAGTGAGGATGAAATCCGCCACCCGGGGGAAGCGCATGAGATAGCCATCGGCGAAGGCGTAGAGCTGGACGACTGGCTCGCCGAAGCGGTTTGTGTCGGGGCTGGCATACAGACAGCTCTCTGCCGCCGGCTGCACGGGTGTCTGCTGAACGCAACACCGGAAGTGCAGGTCGGGCGGCATGGACGCATCGGCAAGGGTCATCGGCGTACGAAACCGACGCTCGGTCGCCATGCACTGACCAAAGACCCAATATTTGTTGCTCATCGACGGGATACTGCAGCAGGTTCAAGCATGGCCAAGCCCACGGAATGAGCCGCTCTGTGGTGACGCGTGCGCGATCATCACACCCTGAGGTTACACAAAGAAACAAAATGGCGAAACACTCGCCAGGGTGGTTTTTCTCAGCTCATTAGACCCCGGCGCTCGCCGTCGGCGCCCTGCACCGCCGCGGCAAAGGCCAGCAGCTTTGCGTGATCCTTATGGCCGCGAGCCGCCTCCACGCCGCCGGAGACATCCACCGCAAAGGGCCGCACGCTGGCAATCGCCTGGGCGACGTTGGCCGGCGTCAGCCCACCCGCGAGAATCACCGGCTTGGCCAGGCTCGGGGGAATTCGCGACCAGTCGAAAGTCTCGCCGGTGCCTCCCGGCACCCCGGGTCGGTAGGCATCCAGCAACAGCGCCTGGGCCCCGCAATAGGCCTCTGCCGCGGCGTACAGGTCGAGGTCGTCGCGCATGCGCAGGGCCTTGATCCACGCTCGGCCGAAGGCCTCGCAGAAGGCCGGCGATTCGTCGCCGTGAAACTGCAGCAGGTCCAGGTGCCGGGCACAGCGCTCGACCAGCGCGGAGGACTGGTCGACGAAGAGACCGACGCGGGTGACGAAGGCCGGCACCCGGGCAGCCAGCTCGGCCAGGCGCGCCTCGTCCACGGCGCGCCCGCTGCCGGGCCAGAGCACGAAGCCCAGGGCGTCGGCGCCAGCCGCCACGGCGGCGTCGATATCCGCGTCGCGTGTCAGGCCGCAGAATTTGATACGGGTGCGCGTTGGCGTGTCGGCGTTCAGGCTAGGGTCAGGCAGGGTCATCGACTTCCTCGAGGGCTCTTCCGGCAGCTGGCGTGGCGAGATTGGCCGCCACGGCCCGATGCACGGCTGGCAGGTGCGGGTAAAGGCTAGGCTAACATAGCCGCTTGGCCACCCTGATAATACCGGATCCAGCTAGCGCTGTACCAAGAGCCCGTTGTTCTCGAGCTCCGCCACGAACACGGCCAGATCTTCACCCAGGGTGGGCGGATCGACAGCATAGCGCTGCAACATCCTCGCCTCAGCGCCTGCCAGGGTGCCGCACTCGAGCACACAGCGCCACATGTCCGCTGACGCGCCCTCCAAGCGGAAGCAGGGTGCGCTGGTGTCGGGCTCGCCGGGGAAACGCGCCAGCGCGACGGCGCCGTCGACGTCAGCCCAGAGAACGCGCGGCCCCACCTGGATGGCCCCGTCACCCGGGGCCAGCAGCACCGCCAGCTCGCCTGCCTCGGCTTGCCCGCCTCGCGGCTGGGCGGCATGTTTACGGTTCAGGGAGAGCGACGGCGGCAATAGATTCCAGCTGGCCCGGTAGCAGCCCGCCTCGGCGTCCCAGTACTTGGACTGGGGTTCGCACCAGGCAAAGGCGACAAACTCGGGTATGCCCAGCCAGCAGCCCGCCCCACCGACTCGCTCCCTGCGCTGATCGAGCCACTGGGGGTAGGCGTCGCCGAAGCGCTGTGGCGCCACGTCGCGGAGATCCACCGCATTGAGGCACGCCTCTACGCCGGGCTCGGCGCGCTGTATGGCAGCACAGAGTCCGGCAGGCGCAAACAGCGGACAAAAAATGACCGAACGTAGATCATGGCGGGTCAGAAACTGCCGAAAGCGCAGCCCGGAGAGCGCACAGTCATCGACGATCACCCACGTCTGCCGCGCCTCCTCGTCGAGCGGATCGCCGGGGACGCCGATCTGATCGTGGCGCAGCCCCAGGCAGTAGGAGAGCATGCCAAGCACGATCCAGCCGCCGCGCGGAATGGCCGTGAAGCGAAAGCCGTTCAACCCATCTCGTCCGAAGCGCGAGATCAGCTGCGCGGCAAGCGCCCCGGCGGCGGCTTCGGCCTCGGCGTAGCCGACATGGCGATGGCAGTGGATCACATCGTTGAGCTCGGCGGAGAGATTCTCCAGCAGCATCGTTTGATGAGGGGTGAAGTGGCCGAAGGCGGCCAGCAGTGGCGCCGGGCTGGCACGCGCCACCAGGCGCATGTCGCCAAATTCGCGCCACAGCTCGTTGGCTTCCAGGCCCGTGACAAGCGCCGCGAGCGCCGAGTGCGAATCAGCGCATTGGGTAAATGACAGCAACTGCTCGACGCCCTCACGGACGTCGAGCAGCAGGTATGCATCTAAATGACGATGCATGGTCATGGTGGCGGTTCAGTTATCTGTCAAGCCCCGAGGGCATGATGCTACCGCCGTCATTACCTCGGGCATTACCAGGAAGCACGTCGCCGCCGGGTCTGGTTTGACCGACCTGAGTCATGTCGGACACTTTACCCCACTGGCTAAGCTGGGGGGCACTGTAGTCGCGACGCTCGGTCGACTTGGTTTGCATATTCGCCATACTATTATCCTCTGCCTGTGCAGCACTTATTCGTAGCCACATGCCTGGCAGCGCTCATGTCCAATCCAATAGCGGCTGGATGCCACTGCCATCATGTGTAATGTTATGTGTACCAATCAGGCCCCTCAATACGAGAAACGCCTGATTTAGCGGCCTGCCAGGCATGGAAAAACTCCCCCTTCAAACCCTCTCCGCACATCAGAAAACTCATGTCCAGTAGCGCCGCAGCCAGAGTTCCAGCGACAGCGTGGGCCAGAGGTCGAAGACCGGCGCCTCGCCGCTTGCGAAGCGCTCGAAGCGGCGCCTGAGCGCCGGCTCATCGATATAGCCGAGATCGGCACAGCGGCTATTGGTCAGCAGATCCACCACCTTGTCATGCGCCCTGTCGCGCAGCGCGTCGATATATAGGCCTTCTGGTGATACCTTGCCGATTGAGCGAATAGCCTCCTCGGGCATGATGCTTACCATGGCGCGGCGCGCGATTCGCTTAGGGTCCCGCGCGGAGCAGACAAGATGCTGTGGGCAGGCCAGGATGAAGTCGACCAGTCGCCGGTCGCTCCAGGGGTCCGCCATGCCCACGCCGTGTCTCGCCGTCATTCGTTCTGCGTAGCCCACCCCCCGCACCACCAGCGGCGAGGCGATATGAATATAGCGATCACGAACCGCTTCGCGCGGCCAGGCTCGGGAGGCAACGTAATGCGGCTCGGCCACCGGCAACCCCATCCTGTCGAGGAAACCCTGCGAAACGTGCCCCTCGGCATGCCGTGACGGAGCCGCTTGTAGTCTCTTCACACCCGCCTCACGTCCTTTCTCACCGCGCATGGCGTCCAGCCAGGTAGCGGGATGGCGGCCTTTCATCAGATCGAGGAGCATGGGACGCAGCAGGAACTGAGTCACCGCCTGGCGACGGTTTAGGGCGTTGAGCTTGGCCAAGCGGGCAAGATTTCGCCGCGCCTCGCCAACGCGACCGCTTAGCAGGATGCCCGGCACATCGTCGACGCTGCCGCCGCAGATCACATCGCCGCGGAACCCGTAGAGCATGATGCTCACGCCATGCGCGGCCGCCGCCGAGAGCGAGCCTTCCAGAAACGGCTGAAACATGGAAAAGAAGGGGTCGTCTTCGTGAGGCCGATTGAGATCTTCGTCCACCAGCGGGGAAGTGTGTTCGGCCGGAATTTCTGTAACAGGTATCTGGAAGTGGTCGGCAATACGGTAGATGGTCTCGCTTTCATCGCACTCGGCCAGGTACTCCGGAAACACCCAACTGTAGGCGCGCAGCGATGGCAGGTTCTCGCCTTGCTGGCGACGCCAAGCGGCAACCGCCGCTACGCAGGTGGAATCGACGCCACCGCTCAGGCTGATGCCGACGGGATCGCGCGCCCGCAAGCGGTCGCGTACTGAGGTCGTCAACAGCTCTTGCAGCCGTTGCGCATAGTCGCGCTCGTCTCGGTAGCGGATGCGCGCTTCCGGGTCCGGGTGCCAGAAGATGCGACTGCGCTTGGCCGCTGAGGCGTTGATGACCACCACCTCGGCGGGGCGGACTTCATCGATACCCGAATAGAACACCTCGCCCGGAGGAATCTGCATTCCGCAGAGGTGCCAGGCAACCGCCCGCTCGTTGAGGCGGCGGGGCACGCCGGGCACGCCGAGGATCTGCTGGACCTCGCTGGCAAAGAGGATGCGGTTGTCTTCGAGTCGATAGTAGAGGGGGCGCAGCCCCATGGCGTCCCGGGCCAGGTGGAGACGCCGATGCTTGCCATCCCAGAGGGCGTAGGCAAAGTCCCCCAGGAGACGACCAGGCCCTGCCTCGCCTGCCCGGGACAGGGTGTCGAGCATCAGTTCGACGTCCGTGGCACGCTTGCCAGCGGCGTGAGACGCGCCAGCGGCGCACTCGTCACGATTGTCCAGCCGGGCATCCGCCAGGAACAGCAGCCCGTGACGGTCGTCGCGCACCAGATGACAGGCTCCCGTGCCATCCGGGGTGACATCGAGCGAGAGGCAGGCCAGCCCTAGCGGGCCATCGAGATGATACTGGATGCCACTGGGGCCTCGATATGCTGCTCGTTTTGCCATCTGCTCGAGCTGATGATGCTCGACCGGCCTGCCGTCGAGATGGATGATTCCGCATATGCCACTCATGATGACCCGCACCCTCACGCCAAGCCTGCTCTACCACACCTCACGACACCTGGCCGTCGAATGACGACAGGCATCGCCTACGTCAGGCTTTCCAGGGAGGCACGCAGCGCCCCAGCGCCATTTACACAATGTAGCATAAATAAACACAGGGTTACTCAGACTTGCTGCGAGGATCGGTGCTACGGCTGGACGCTCCCCTCGTCAAGGGTCGCCTCGGCCACCGGGCGGCCGCGGCGGTAGCGCACCAGCGGCGAGTCGGGCAGCTCACGCTCGCCGGTCCACTCGCCGAGGAAGGCCAGGAGGTTGGGCCCCAGCGGTTCCCGGGGCAACGCCCAGGCCTCGTCATAGACGGAATCAACGAAGTGCAGCCCGCAGCCCGGCGCCGTCGCGCTGGCCTGGGTACGGTCGCGCACCGAGAGCAGATGGGCGATGTAGGTCTCGTCTTGTTCGCCGCGGCCGACGTCGACCAGGGCGCCAACGATATTGCGGATCATGTGATGGACGAAGGCGTTGGCCTGAACGTCGACCACTACCAGCGGGCCATGGCGGTGCACCTCGATGAAGTGCAGGTGGCGCCAGGCGGTCTTCGACTGGCAGCCGGCGGCGCGGAAGCTGGAAAAGTCGCGCTCGCCGACCAGCACCTGGGCGGCGCGATGCATGGCGTCGGCGTCCAGCGGATCGCGGCACCAGGTGGCGTTGGCGCGCTCCAGCACCGGCCGGCTGGGCTGGTTGAGGATCACGTAGCGGTAGCGCCGTGCCAGGGCCAGGAAGCGGGCATGGAAGTCATCGGCTACCGGTACCAGCCAGCGAATGGCGATATCCCGCGGCAGGTTGGCATTGGCGCCGAACACCCAGGCCTTCTGAGAGCGTGGTACGGGCGGGTCGAAATGGATTACCTGGCGGGTGGCGTGCACGCCGCTGTCGGTGCGACCGCTGCAGTGCACGGTGACCGGATGCCCCGCCACCCGCGCCAGGGCCTGTTCGACTTCGTACTGCACCGAGGGCGCGTGCTTGAGGCGCTGCCAGCCGCAGTAGGCACTGCCGTCATACTCGACGGCGGCGGCCAGGCGGCCGGTCAGGCGGGTCTTTTCATCCAGGCGTTGGAACAGGGGCATCGGCTCGTCAGCGGCTCGTCGGGGGTCAGCGCGCCGTCAAGCCGCGCGCCTCACAGGTCGTATTGGGCAATCAGCCGCCGCGCTTCGGTTTCCACTTGCTCATCTCCCCGAGCCTCGGCCAGCACCTGGTCGAGCAGCGACCGGGCCGCTTGCGGCTGGCCCTGGTCGAGGCGCTGGCGGGCTGCGTCGATTAGCGCCCGTGGCGAAGCGGCGGCAGACTGGTCATTATCCAGATGCAGCGGCTCGAATGCCACCTCCTCGACCTCCCACTCCTCCTCGGCGGACCGCACTGGCGGAGCTTCATCCTGTACTGGCTCGCTTGGTTCGAACTCGACGCTGGGCTGCATCGGGGTCTCCTCGCGGGGCGCCGACGGTTCCAGCGCGGGCGGGCGGTAGTCGATCACCCGCGGCGTCTCGCCGCCACCCGCCGGGGCAGGAGAGACCCTTGGCGTCGGTTCGGGTTCGGGCTCGGGCTCGGGCTCGGGCTCGGGCTCGGGCTCGGGCTCGGGCTCGGGCTCGGGCTCGGGCTCGGGCTCGGGCTCGGGCTCGGCAATAGGATCCTGGCGCGGGGAATCATCGGCCACATTAGTCTCATCGCGTCGCTGACGGCGCGCCATCAGGCCCTCAACGTCGGCCTGCAGCGCCGGATCGTCGACGCCGCGCAGCGTTTCGGCCTCGCGCTCGGCTGCCCCCCAATCACCCTGCTCGGCGTGTACCGTCAGCAGCTTGAGACGCAGGTCGTGGCGCCCGGGCTGCTCGTCGAGGCTGGTCTCCAGCAGCTCGCGGGCCTGATCGTAACGCCCGTAGGCCATGAAGATATCGGCCTCGCTGATCGCCTCGGCCTGAGGCATCGGGCGTGCCACGGGCGCTTCCTCCGGCACAGCGTCCGCCGCCGGCGCCGTCGCCGCCACGTGACTCGGCGCATAGACGCTCGGCATGACCGCCGCACCGTCGACATAGCGCTGCCCCGCCCGTGGCGTGGCTCCACCCTCGCGCCGCCGACGCACCAGCGCCCAGAGCGCCAGCAGCGCCGCCAAGGCCAAGCCAGCCACGGTCAGGCTGCCGTCGCGGGCCTGCTGCCAGAGCGCCCCCCACCAGGGTTCAGGCTGCGCCGCGGGGCTTGCCGTGGGCGGCGTAACCCCGCCGGCACCGGCCACCTCGCTGGGGGTTCCGCCAGCGCTGAGCTGCGCCAGCTGCTCGCGCATGGCGGCGAGCTCGTCGCGCATCTCGCGCATCTCCTGCTGCAGCTGGTCTCGCTCGGCCTCGACGTTGCTGAGCGCCTGCTGGCTTGCCAGCAGCTCGGTTTCGACACGCATCAGGCGCTCATCCTGATCGTCGCCGGCGCCGCTGGGCGAGCCATCGTCACCGCCCTGCCCTTGCTCGGCGTCGCCATCGCCAGCCACGGCCAAGCCGGCCACCTGGGCCGCCTCGTCCAGCGCCACCTCATCGCTGTCATCCAGTTGCTGCTCGGCGGCCAGCTCCTCGTCGCTGAGCAGGGTCAGCCGCGGTGTCTCCGCAGTCTCGTCAGGGGCCTCTGCGCTGGCCGTCGCTTCTGCGCTATCGATGCCATCGTCAGGCTCGGTGGCGTCGGCCACCTCGCCGACCGCCGCGCTCGGCTCGCTAGCCGGCGAAAGCGCGCTCGCCGCCACCGCCGCGCCGCCATCGCTCTGGCGCGCCGCCCAGGCCTGATTCTGGGTCTGTACCAGGGCACTGGCGTCGCTAGGCGAGCGCCGGGTGATCGCCTCACGGGTGGGAACATTGAGGGTCAACCCGGCACGCATGGAATTGATATTGCCGGAGGGAAAGGCGTCGGGATTGGCCTCGACCAGAGCCAGCATCATCTGGTTGATGTCGATATCACTCCCCGGCCGCAGCCGCGAGGCGACGGCCCACAGGGTGTCGCCACTGCGCACTGCCGCGGGATCGGCGCTGCTGCTGGCGGCCGGGGCCGCGGATGGCTGGGGAGCCGCAGCCGGGGGCGGCGACACGGCAGGCGGCGGCGCGCTGGGCTCGGCGACCGTGGCGGCGGCCCCTGCCACCAGTACCGGACTCTCTTCATAGCCGGGGGGATCGAACAGCAGCGTGACCTGACGCAGCACCCGGCCCTCGGGCCAGTCGATGTCGATAAGCAGATCCAGGAAAGGGTCGCGGACCGGCTGCTCCGAGCGCATCGCCACCACCAGCTCGCCGTCCTGGCGCTCGATGCGGAAGTCGATGCCGCGGGCCATCAGGTCGCGGCTCAAACCGGCCTGTTCGAAGGCCGCTTCATCGGCCAGCGCGACTCGCATGCGACGCGGATCGACGCCCTCGACGTCGGTGAGCGGCAAGGTCGCACGCAGCGGGGCGCTGAGGCGCGAGTGCACCTCTACCTCACCCACCCCAAGTGCCAGGAGCGGCGTGCTGGTCGCTGCCGTGAGCGACAGTGCGATGGCCAGTGGGAGCTTGCGGTTCATTTTTATGGTTAACCCTGCGATCTGGAACAGCATTGGCGCTAACGCATCGTTTCATGTCAGCAGAAATCATCGGGCCGCGCCTGACAAGCCTGCTCATTCAACGTATGCCAGTTTTCATCCCGCTGACAAGACGACGCCTCCCCGAGGGGAGGCGTCGTCAGCTCAACGAAGCGGCGATTGCCTCACTGCTCGCGCAGAATCTTGAGCATGCGCTTGAGCGGTTCGGCCGCCCCCCACAGCAGCTGATCGCCAACGCTGAAGGCGGACAGGTACTCGCCCCCCATGGCCAGCTTGCGCAGGCGACCCACCGGCACGCTGAGAGTGCCGGTGGCGGCGGCCGGCGTCAGGCCGTCGATGGTAGCGTCCTTGTCGTTGGCGATGACCTTGACCCACTCGTTGTGCTTGGCCAGACGATCCTCAATCTCATCTATCGGCACATCTTTCTTCAACTTGATGGTGAACGCCTGGCTGTGAGAGCGCATCGCACCGATACGCACGCACAGGCCGTCGATGGGGATCGGGTTGTTGTCGAGGCCTAGAATCTTGTTGGTCTCGACGCTGCCCTTCCACTCCTCGCGGCTCTGGCCGTTGTCGAGCTTGGTATCGATCCACGGCAGCAGGCTGCCGGCCAGCGGCGCGCCAAAGTTATCGGTGGGGAAGTCGCCCGAGCGCATCGCCGCGGTGACCTTGCGGTCGATGTCGAGGATCGCGCTGGACGGGTCACTCAACTCGCCGGCGACGCTGTCGCGCAGGCTGCCCATCTGATTGAGCAGCTCGCGCATGTGCTTGGCGCCGGAGCCGGAGGCGGCCTGATAGGTCATGGAGGTCATCCATTCGATCAGGTCAGCTTCGAACAGGCCACCCAGCCCCATCAGCATCAGGCTGACGGTGCAGTTGCCGCCGACGAAGGTCTTGGCGCCCTTGGCCAGCTGCGCGTCGATCACGCCGCGGTTGACCGGGTCGAGGACGATGGTCGCTTCGTCTTCCATGCGCAGGGTGCTGGCAGCATCGATCCAGTAGCCTTTCCAGCCACCGCCGCGCAGGTCGCCGTAGACTTGCTTGGTGTAGTCGCCGCCCTGGCAGGTGATCACGACATCGAGCGTCTTGAGCTCGTCGATATCGGTGGCATCCTTGAGCGGAGGCACGTCGACGCCGATGTCGGGGCCGGGCTTACCGACCTGGGAGGTGGTGAAGAAGATCGGCTCAATGCCGTCGAAATCTCCATCCTCCTGCATACGCTGCATGAGCACCGAGCCCACCATGCCGCGCCATCCGACGAAACCGACTTTCAACATGTGAAGTCCTCCAGAATTCAAATGAGGCCAATATTATACATGAAGCGCGCCCGGGCCGCAGGAACCCAAAGTACCTTTGAGGCTAATCCCGGGCTACTCCGTCGACAGGCTTTCGGGGAGGCGCTGTAGTTAAAGTGTCTCAAACGCCGCCAGCACGGCGTCACCCATCTCGCTGGTGGAGACCTGGCGAGTCCCGGGGTAAGCGATATCGGCGGTGCGCAGGCCGTCGTCGAGCACCTTGCCCACCGCGGCCTCGATGCGCTCGGCCAGGGCCGGTTCATTGAGCGAGTAGCGCAGCATCATGGCCACCGAGAGAATCGTCGCCAGCGGGTTGGCGACGTTCTGACCGGCGATGTCCGGGGCGCTGCCGTGGCACGGCTCGTACATGCCCTGGCCGGACTCGTTGAGCGAGGCCGAGGGCAGCATGCCGATGGAGCCGGTGAGCATCGCCGCGGCGTCGGAGAGGATATCGCCGAACATGTTGCCGGTGACGATCACGTCGAACTGCTTGGGCGCGCGCACCAGCTGCATGGCGGCGTTGTCGACGTACATGTGCGAGAGCTCGACGTCGGGATACTCCGGCGCCAAGCGCTCCATCACCTCGCGCCACAGGATGGTGACCTCGAGCACGTTGGCCTTGTCGACGCTGCACAGCTTCTTGCCACGCTTCTGCGCCATCTCGAAGGCGACCCGACCGATGCGCTCGATCTCGCACTCGGAGTAGACGTAGGTGTTGAAGCCGACCCGCTCGCCGCCGCGCTCCTCGATGCCGCGCGGTTGGCCGAAGTAGATGCCGCCGGTGAGCTCGCGCACGATCATGATGTCGAGCCCCGATACCACCTCAGGCTTGAGGCTGGAGGCTTCGGCGAGCTGCGGGTAGAGAATCGCCGGGCGCAGGTTGCCGAACAGGCCGAGGTTCTTGCGCAGGCCGAGCAGGCCCTTCTCGGGACGCTTGCTGAGGTCTTCGATCTTGTCCCACTTGGGGCCACCCACGGCGCCGAGCAGGATGGCGCTGGCAGCCTCGGCTTTGGCCAGGGTCTCAGCGGGCAGCGGCTCGCCGTGGGCGTCGTAGGCGGCGCCACCGACCAGCGCTTCCTCGACGTCGACATCCAGGCCGCGGGCCTGGCAGGCGGCCAGCACACGGCTGGCCTGGGCGGTGATCTCGGGGCCAATACCGTCGCCCGGGAGTACCAGAATCTTGCGTGTCATGTGTTTTTCAATCCTTGTCGTTCGCCGTTTCCAAGCGAATGGTGGCGGGCTGTACGGCGACAGGCCTACGAGGAGGCGCTGTAAACCCATCCCTGGGCGCTACCTTGCGCCATCCATGGCGCAAACCTCCTCTTCGGCCTGTCCCCTCCGCCCTTCAATTCCAGATGGGTCAACCTGATCCCGGATCAACCTCGCAGCCACCAACAGCGGAATTAAGGCCTCAGGCCGATACTTTGTCGCGGAACAGCCACGGCCGCGCGATGCGATGCTTGGCCTCGAAATCGCGAATGGCATCTTCGTCCTGCAGGGTGATGCCGATATCGTCGAGGCCGTTGAGCAGGCAGTGCTTGCGGAAGGCATCGACCTCGAACTCGAGGATCTCGCCCTCCGGGGTGATCACGCGCTGGTTCTCGAGATCAACATCCAGGCGATAGCCCTCGTTGGCTTCCACCGCCTTGAACAGCCGATCCACGGTGTCCTCGTCGAGGGTCACCAGCAGGATGCCGTTCTTGAAGGCGTTGTTGTAGAAGATGTCGGCGAAGCTCGGCGCGATCACCACCCGAAAGCCGAAGTCCTCCAGCGCCCAGGGCGCGTGTTCGCGGGAGCTGCCGCAGCCGAAGTTGCGGCGTGCCAGCAGCACGCTGGCGCCCTGGTAGCGCGGCTGGTTGAGCACGAAATCGGGATTCAGCGGTCGGCTCGCCACGTCCTGGCCCGGGTAACCCTCGTCGAGGTAGCGCAGCTCGTCGAACAGGTTGACGCCGAAGCCAGTGCGCTTGATCGACTTGAGAAACTGCTTGGGAATGATCAGGTCGGTGTCGACGTTGGCGCGGTCCAACGGCGCCACCAGGCCCTGCTCGCGTTCGAACTGTCTCATGGCTCAGGCCTCCTGGGCGGTAGGTTGGGCGTCGAGCTGACGCACGTCGACAAAGTGGCCGGCGATGGCGGCGGCGGCGGCCATCGCCGGGCTGACCAGGTGGGTGCGGCCGCCGTAGCCCTGGCGACCCTCGAAGTTGCGGTTCGAGGTCGAGGCGCAGTGCTCGCCGGCCCCCAGCTTGTCGGCGTTCATCGCCAGGCACATCGAGCAGCCCGGCTCGCGCCACTCGAAGCCGGCCTCGGTGAAGATCTTGTCGAGCCCCTCAGCCTCGGCCTGGCGCTTCACCAGCCCGGAGCCGGGCACCACCATGGCCAGTTGGATGGAGCTCGCCACCTTCTTGCCCTTGGCAACCTTGGCGGCTTCGCGTAGGTCTTCGATGCGCGAGTTGGTGCAGGAGCCGATGAATACCTTGTCGAGGCGGATATCGGTGATCTTCTGCTTGGGCGCCAGGCCCATGTACTCCAGTGCGCGGGTATAGCTGCGCTTGACGGTGTCGTCGGCGGCGTCGGCCGGATCCGGCACTTCACCGGAGATACCGGTGACCATTTCGGGGCTGGTGCCCCAGCTGACCTGCGGTTCGATGCTGGCGGCATCGATCTCGACCACCTTGTCGAAGGCGGCGTCGGCGTCCGAGACCAGGCCGCGCCAGTCGGCCACGGCGGCGTCCCACTGCTCGGCGGTCGGCGCGTAGGGGCGCTTGGCGAGATACTCGATGGTGGTGTCGTCGACGGCGATCAGGCCGACCCGGGCGCCGGCCTCGATGGCCATGTTGCACACCGTCATGCGGCCTTCCATGGAGAGGCTCTGGATCGCGCTGCCGGCGAACTCGATGGCGTAGCCGGTGCCCCCAGCGGTGCCGATATGGCCGATAATGGCCAGCACCACGTCCTTGGCGGTGACGCCCACGCCGAGCTCACCCTCGACGCGCACTTGCATGTTCTTCATCTTCTGCGCCAGCAGGCACTGGGTGGCCAGCACGTGCTCGACCTCGGAGGTGCCGATGCCGTGGGCGAGGGCCGCAAAGGCGCCGTGGGTGGCGGTATGCGAGTCGCCGCAGACCACGGTCATGCCCGGCAGGGTAGCGCCCTGCTCCGGGCCCACCACGTGCACGATGCCCTGGCGGGCGTCGTTGATCTTGAACTCCTCGATGCCGAAGGCCGCGCAGTTATCGTCCAGGGTCTGGACCTGGATCAGCGACACCGGGTCCTTGATCCCGGCATTGCCCTCGGCGCGCTCGATCACCGTGGTCGGCACGTTGTGGTCCGGCGTCGCCAGGTTGGCGTCGAGCCGCCACGGCTTGCGATTCGCCAGGCGCAGGCCTTCGAAGGCCTGGGGCGAGGTCACTTCGTGCAGCAGCTGGCGGTCGATGTAGATCAAGGCGGTGCCGTCGTCGCGCTCCTTGACCAGGTGCTGCGACCACAGCTTGTCGTAAAGGGTCTGGCCTGCCATATCGTTCTCCCGGGCTCTATGGGCCTGTTTTCATCATCCGGTCTGTGCCTGGTGCGCCGCGGCTATCTCGGCGACAGGCCTAGGAGGAGGCGCTGTAAATACCTCCCTGTACGCTACCGATTCCATCCCTGGAATCGAACCTCCTCTCCGGCCTGTCCCCAGCGCCGCTGTGTCGTGGCGCTGGGCGCTGGGCGCTTATCGCTATACCCGCAGTCTCCCGCCCCTCGCGCATAAAATCAATTCATGTTATTTATGCTTTGAATTCCTCCAAGGAATACATAGCGTGGATACGCAAAGCCTCCAAGCCTTCCTCGCCGTGGCCGATCACGGCTCCTTCTCGCTGGCCGGCGAGCAGCTGCATCTCACTCAGCCGGCGGTGAGCAAGCGCATCGCCAGCCTCGAGGAGCAGGTCGGTGCCCGCCTATTCGACCGTATCAACCGCCGCGTGTCGCTGACCGAGGCGGGCCGGCTGCTGCTGCCGCGGGCGCGACAGATCCTGGTGATGGTCGACGACAGCCGCCGCGCGCTCTCCAACCTGAGTGGCGACGTGGCCGGCAGCCTGACCATGGCCACCAGCCACCATATCGGCCTGCACCGCCTGCCGCCACTGCTCAAGCGCTATACCCGTGCGCATCCCGAGGTACGCCTGGACATGCGCTTCCTCGACTCCGAGCAGGCCTACCAGGAGGTGCTCGACGGTGAGCTGGAGATCGCCGTGGTGACCCTGGCCCCGGTACCCGACCCGCAGCTCACGGTGGTCCCGGTGTGGGTCGACCGGCTGCGCTTCGTCTGCGCCCACGACCACCCCCTGGCTCAGGGCGCCACGCCGCCACTATCGGCGCTTTCGGCTCATGACGCGGTACTGCCCGGCCCGCTGACCTTCACCCGCGGCATCGTGGTGGATACCTTCGCCCGCGACGGCCTGCAGGTGAGAGTGGCGCTCTCTACCAACTACCTGGAGACGCTGAAGATGATGGTCAGCATCGGCCTGGGCTGGAGCGTGCTGCCGGAGTCGCTGATCGATGCCGGCCTGCATGTGCTGGATATCGAGCACCGCCCCATCGAGCGGCCGCTGGGCTATCTGGTGCACAAGAGCCGCACTCTCTCGAATGCCGCCCGCTCGATGCTGGCCCTGCTCGACGAGGCACGACAAACTCCCTAGGATGCTAACTTTATGTGCCGCGACGCTGCGTCTCACTCAGGACACTGAATGCCCGCTCAGGATGCCCGCAACGCCTACCCCGCTTCGCCTACCCCGCGTCAGGTCATCGCCGGCGTAGCGATCCTCGCTGGCCTGATCTGGCAGATCCTGCTGTTCACCGGCGCGGGCCTATCAGCACTGCCGGTGGGCTACCTGCTGTGGTGTTCGGTGCTGCTGCTGTGGCGTGACATCCCCACGCGCTCGCGCCACCAGGCCGGCGCGCTGATCGCACTGGGCGCGGGAATGCTGGTCGCGGCGCGGCTGGGCTACGGCGCCGAGGTGAGCTGGGCATGGGCGCTGGACGGTAACACCTACGTGGTGGCGATGCTGGTGGGGGTGAGTTTCATCAGTCTGATCGGCACCCAGAGCCCCAGTCGCAGCGGCACTCGGCTGACCGGCTGGCGCGGCGTGTTGAGCACCTGGTTCAGCGTTCACCTGTTGGGCGCGATCCTCAATCTGTCCACGGTGTTCATGGTCGGCGACCGGCTGCGCGGGCTTAATCCGCCGCCCCCTGAGCCGGCCAGCGCACCGCTTAGCCCGCCCCAGATACTCGCCCTCAACCGCGGGCTCTCCAGCGCGGCGTTCTGGTCGCCGTTCTTCGCCTCGATGGGGGTGGTGATGAGCCTGGCGCCGCAGATGAACTTCCTATGGATCCTGGCCTTCGGACTGCCGCTGGGGGTGCTGTCGGGGCTATTCACCAGCGTGGAGCTGAGCCGCCGGTTCGATCTGTCTACCACCCCCGGGTTCGCCATGTCGCCGGCCAACCTGCTGATGCCGGTGATCATGGCCAGCCTGGTGATGCTGTTCCACTACGGCCTGACCCCGGGACTGTCGATCGTCAGCATCATCACCTTCCTGCTGCCGGCGGCGGCGCTGGCGACCAACCTGCCCCAGGGGCTGCGCTGGACGCGACGGCGCATCGTCGAGCATACCCGCCGGCGGCTGCCGAGCATGCGCGGCGAGATTTCGCTGTTCCTGGCGGCGGGACTCTTCACCCAGGGGCTGTCGACGCTGATTGCCGCCGTCACCGGCGGCGACTGGGTGCTGTTCGCGCACTTCGGCGCGCCCCAGGCGCTGGCGAGCTACGTGGTGATCGTGGCCAGCGCAGTTGTCGGCCTGCACCCGATCATCGGCGTCTCGACGCTGGCCTCGATGCTCGACCTCGAGGGTAGCCGCTACACCCTGCTGGCCTTCGTGGCGCTGGCCTCCTGGGGAGTCGGCACGGCGGTGGGGCCGCTGTCGGGGATCAATCTCTCGCTGCAGGGGCGCTACGGCGTCAGCGGCTACCGCACCATGCGCCTCAACGCCCCCTATGCAGCCGTGATGTCGCTGGCGGTGCTGGCCGGCATCGTCCTGCTCGACCAGCTGCTGGTGTGATCAGTCCGAGGCGCGGGCGAAATAGCGATGCCCGCACTGGTGGCACGGTTCGATGCGGGTCACCGTTTCGAGGGTGACCCTGGCGTCGCAGTGCACGCAGGCCATGCGCCCTGGGGCCGCTATCTCGCCTTCGCAGTAGTCGGCCTGGGCCGCCTCGAGGTCGTCCTCGAGCCGCTCGCGGTCGACGATGCTGCGGTCGGCCACCGACAGCAGCGCCTCGCTGACCTTGCGCGACAGCACCGTCAGATCGATGCCCAGCCAGTTGGCCACACTGTTGCCACCGGCGGCGAGGTAGCGGCGCATGTCCTTGAGGTCGCGCTCGACCCAGGCGCGCAGCAGCGCCAGCTCATCCTTGGTGAACTCCTCGAGCTCGGCCTCGAATTCCACCGCCTCGTCGAGATCCTTCTGTAGTGCCTCCCATGACAGCTCGTCGGCGCCTTCCTGGAGACGCGCCAGCATGCGTTCATACCCTTCACGCAGACGATGTTCCTGCGCTGACTCTTTGCGATCGCTCATGATCTGCTCCTTGAACGCTGGGCGAAAAACCTGCCTTCATCATCTTCAATATTAGCGCTTGGATGCAAACCCGACGACTCCGGTCGTGAGCTGCCAAGGACCTCTTCGTGCGCCCGCAGTGCGACCCAGCACGCCACACAAAGCCCCAGATAACCGCTCAAGCCTCGCAGGTCGCGCAACATCGACTGGGTCAGGCCGAAATAGAAGAACGCCAGGGGCACCATCATGCCGGCCACGGCCAGCAACTGCAGGTCGGACCGCCGCCCCGCACGCCGTAACCTTTTCCAGAAAAGGCCGAAGGGAATGACGTACAGCAATAGCAGGCTTGCCGCACCCAACAGGCCTCGTCTGGCCGCCGTATCGAGGACCTCGTTGTGCAGCTGCACGTGGATGATGACCCTATCGTAGACCCTGCCCGCCTCGGCCAAGGCTTCCAGGGCACTCTCCGTGCCGCCCTCGCCGACGCCGAACAGTGGCTTTTCTGCGACCATGATCGCGCCGGCTCGCCACAGTTCCAGCCGCATGCCGAGCGAGTTGCCAGCGCGCCCCTGCTGCCAGTAATGATGCGCATCCTCGGTGATGTGTGCTACGCGCTCGACGACCCCGCTTTGAGGCAGTAACACCGCCATCAGCAGCAGTCCCGCCAGGCCGCCGGCCCCGAGCCGCAGGTAGCGTCGAGGCAGGACATCACGCGCGGCGCGGTAGGCCAGCAGCATCAAGAAAGGCAGTGCCACCCAGCCGCCGCGGGTACCCGACAGCACCGACCCCAGCAGGCCCAAGGCCGCGGCCAGTATCGCCGGCACCAACAAGGACGCATGCCTCGGCGAATGAGTGCGCAGGCACCACAGCACCGCCAGCAGTGCCAGCGCCCCTAGCAGCAGCGATAGGTTACCAAAGGGGATGGCATTGATGCCGTTACTGGCGCGCTCGGCGCCAAGCACCAGCCGCTCATAGAGCGCGATCGCTCCCGCCCCCGAGGCGCCCAGGCAGGCGCCCCACCACAGCATGCGCGGGTTGGGTGGGTAGCAGCGCAGTCCAATCAGTAGCGGCACCGCCAGCAGCGGCCATACCGGCAAGGCCCGCGGGCCGGCCCTTTCAATCAGTGGCCATTGCGCCGAGCGCCATACATCCAGCAGCCACAAAGCGCCGTAGAGCATCAGCGCAGCGCAGAACCAGGCGTCGTCCCGGTCAAGCCTTGCGTACTGCTCGCTTCTTGCGATGACGGCAATCACGGTCGATACACAAAGCCCCGCGAGCGCAACGCCCCTGTAGGCCTCGGGCATCAGCACCAGCAGGGCCACGAAGGCCAGCAGCAGTGCGCTGTTGGCATGACCCACCACCCGGCCAAACGTCATCGGCATGCCAGCGCAAATTGATCATGGGGTCTCTTCGGCATCGACCTCTCGATAATGGTGGGCCTGACGCTTGAACAGATCACAATAGATGCCCTCGCGCTTGATCAGTTCATCGTGGGTACCGGCCTCACGGATGACGCCCTTGTCCATCACGTAGATGTAATCCGCCATTCTGACGGTAGACAGGCGGTGGCTGATTACCAGCGCGGCGCGATGATCGATTCGCTCGCGGAAGTTCTCGAACAGCTCGAACTCGGCGCCGGGATCCAGCGCACTGGTGGGCTCATCGAGGATGATGACATTGGAGCGGTGCATGAACGCACGCGCCAGGGCAATTTTCTGCCACTGGCCGATGCTCAACTCCTTGCCGTCATCGAACATCCTCGTCAGCGGCGTATCGTATTGCCGCTCCAGCGCCTCGATGAACGGCGCCGCCCCGGCATTGACCGCAGCCGTTCTGACCGCGGGGGTATCTTCAGGCTCGCGTATATCGCCAAAGCGGATATTGTCACGCACGCTGGCCGCATAGTGTGTGTAGTCTTGAAAAATCACACTGAATACGCGGCGATAGTCTTCGATACCGAACTCCCGCACGTCGATACCATCCAGCGTAATGCGACCCGAGGTCGGGTCGTAAAGCCGGCATAGCAGCTTGATCAACGAGGTCTTGCCGGAGCCGTTGGCACCGACCAGTGCCACGATCTGACCCGGACGGATGGTCAGGTTGATATTATGCAGCACTTGAATATCGGTGCCGGGGTAGCAGAATCCCACGTTCTCGAAACACACCCCCTGGCTTGGCTCGGCTGGCACCTCGCGCGGGTCGTCAGGCTCGGCGATGTCAGGCTGAATATCCAGGAACTCGAACAGCAAGCCGACGTAGAGATGGTCTTCGTAGAGCTTGGAGAGCTGCTGAACCAGCTCCTGCCCCATCGTCTGGGCTCGCTGAAAAATCAGCAAGAACAGCACCAGGTCGCCAACGCTGTTGCGGCCTTCGGCCGTTTGCCAGGCAAGGAACCCCAGCGAGCCGAAGAAGGCCACCGAGGCAATGCTGGCGACGACCATTTCGATGCTGGTACGGCGTTTGGTGATGGCAAGCTTCTCACCACGAATGATGCTGCGCAGCGTGGAATACTGGTTGCGCAGATAGTCGCCAAGCTGGTTGAGGCGCAGCTCCTTGGCATTGATGTTGGAGGTCATCAGCCAGTCGAGATAGGCCGCTCGGCGCTCCATCTGAGTACGACGCCGCTGCCACTCGTACAAGTAGCGGGTAAAGTAGATGCGCACCAGCAGGGCCGGCACGATGGCAATCAACAGTACCGGCAACAGCAGCCAGTTGATGGTCGTGATCAAGACCACCACCGCCGCCAGCATCAGACTATTCTTGCCCAGCATCATCAGGTTGCCGGCGACCTGAGCGGGCCGCTGATTACCCGATTGGCGCGCCCGCTCCAGCGTGTCGTGGTAGCGCGGGCTTTCGTAGAACGCTAGGTCAGCCCGCACCGCGCGCGAGTGCACCTCGCGGTCGACGTAGTCTGCCACCAGCATGCCCTGGGCTTCTCGGGCCAGCCCCGAGAGGCTGCGCGCCGCGATGAAGGCGACGGTACTCGCTCCCGTCAGCGCGACGTAGAGCAACACATGCGACAGCCCGCCAGGATCACTTTCACTGCCCAGCATCTGGGTAACGACATCCACCAGTTGCTTGAGCATATAGAGCACTGCCAGGCCGAACACCACCTCGAGTGCCATGAACAGGGTGCTGAGCACCGTCCACTTGCGGCTGCTCTTCCACAGCATGGGCAAGATACGGCGCAGGGTCAGCACGGGCGCAAAGATCTTATGGGTCTCGATCATGGATGGCCGCCATTGGGTATCTTCATCTACGCGGGCCACCAGCGATCAGGCGAGCGTAGGATTCGCGAAACGGGCGGGTCACTCGATAGAGCCATTGCCACCCTCGGGGTAACGGCCAACACTCGTAGTCGGCATAGCTAGGCCGAAACAACCGCGTCCACCCCAGCAGCTTCCAGCGCAGCCACTGCGAGGAGTCGGTCTGCCAACTGAACGAGAAATCCGGCGTGGCCTTCTGACGTCTCAGGGCCAGCTCGACCTGATAGTCGCCCTGCATGGCTTTCAAAGACATGGCCAGCATCTCCTTGCCGTTCTCGGACAGCGCCTTACCCTCCCACAGGTCGGGGTCTGACAGGGTAGTAAAGAGCTCGAGGGACGCCTCCACGGTAGCGCGCAGGTTGCGGCGATCAGCGCAGGCCATGACAGCCTCGAGATCGAAACTGGGGTGGCGCTGGATGGCATCCATGTCAACCAGCCAGTGCAAGTGGGACCAGTAGTGCTTGGTGTGATGCCAGCAGATATACACGAACAGCTCTGCTGTGGGCATCACCGAGAGATAGTGACTGCCAAGGCGCATCGGCTCGGCCATGGCCAGCACCTGCTGCGAATCGTAGATCGAGCCGATGTTATCGATACGCTGGTGAAATTCGATGGCCACCCGCCGTGGTGCCACGAGAGTGATGACTTTCTGCACCCTGGACACGAACGCCAGGCTGGTCGCATCGCTATCGAGCGATTCGGGGTCGAGCGGCGTATACCCCTGCCCCAGCGCCTGCTCGAGTAGCTCGGCCATTCGCCCACGGGGCACCAGTACATCGATATCCTGACAGAAGCGCATGGCAGGCTCGTCGTAGTAACGCGCGGCCAGGGTCGGCCCCTTGAAGAACACATGCCGTAGCTCGAGTGGTTGCAGCAACTCCTTGACCAGATCGCGCAGTGCTGCCGAAACGTTCAGGTTATGTTGCAACACGCTAAGCGAGTGCAGCTTCATGATCTCGAGCTGCTCTTCGGGCAGTGATGGCGGTGATAGCTTGCGCAGGTGGCGATATGCCAGGGGCAGCACGAAACGCTCCTGGGCGCGGCGCGTAAACAGCGCCCAGTCATCGACCTTCTGGCAGAGCGCCAGCGCAGCACGCGCTTGGGACTCGGTTAGCTGCAGCCGCGCGAGGAGTATCAAGAGCCGCAAGCAAGGATCCAACGGGGGCGATGCCTTGAGCGTAATCGTCATGACGAGCATCCCTCACTAACCATGGTGCCAATGTCTAGTCATTATTACGCCCTCTTATCAAAGACCTGCATCATTCTCGTGCTGCCCTGATGCGAGCGCACTCCCACTTCCACAGCGACGCAGATCGGCTAGCCGCGGATGCGACACGAGCGCTACCGCTGGACGATTCGGACGGTCGGTGCAGCGCTCCCTGCAACAGCGACATTAACAGTTTAGTGACAAAATAACAGCCTGTCAGTCGCGCCGCGCAAAGCAACAGAGAATCTCATGAACCCCGCCACCATGGGCCTTTAGCGAGAAAGGTGCTCTCAGCCCGGCACCAGCAAGCCGACATCAGTTCGCCAATATTAACAAAAGAACACATTTTTTGCGCGATCCATTGCCCCCATGTCAAGCCTTCTGCTAGCTTAGAATCATTATCAACTGAAAGCCTCGTGTGCCTGGGATGGCACGCCCCACCCGTTATCAACAAGGAACGCTGCGCGCGGACATGAACGACGCCCTCAAGAACCCAGACGCATTCTGCGATCCCGAGCACACGTTCAAGCTTCACTTGCCGTGGCCGGTTCCCGCATTCAGTGGCACCAACGAGCACGTACCGGAGTTCGATCCTGCGTTCTGCTTCATGCCCGACGTCACCAAGGCCATCCTCATGGGCTTTGCCCATGATCGTCGCGTTTACCTGCACGGCCCGCACGGGAGTGGCAAGTCGTCACATATCGAGCAGGTCGCCGCGAGACTCAACTGGCCGTGCATACGCATCAACCTCGATGGGCACATCACCCGCGCCGATTTGATCGGCCGCGACATGGTGGTCATCCGCGACGGCAAGCAGGTCACCGAGTTCGTGCCGGGGATACTGGTCTGGGCCCTGGAACGACCGGTTGCCATCGTATTCGATGAGTATGACGCCGGACGCCCAGACGTGATGTTCGTCATTCAGCGCCTGCTCGAAAGCCATGGCCACCTGACGCTGCTCGACCAGAACCGAGTGATCACGCCGCATCCAGCCTTTCGCCTGTTCGCCACGGCCAATACCGCCGGGCAAGGCGACGCCACTGGCCTCTACGCCGGCACCCAGGCCCTCAACCAGGCGCAGATGGATCGCTGGCACGTAGTGTCGGAACTCGGCTACATGCCACCTGAGCAGGAGCAACAGATACTCAAGGCACGCCTGCCAGCGCTCGATGCAACCACCATCGAGCGCATGGTGACCTTCGCCGGGTTGACGCGACAAGCTTTCCAGCAGGGCGATCTTTCATCGCTGCTATCGCTTCGTACGCTGGTCTCATGGGGCGAAAACATCGCGCTCATCGAGGCCACCGATGAAGCGCTGCGACTGGCCTTCGTGAACCGTTGCGACGAAACCGAGCGCCCCTTGGTCGCCGAACTCTATCAGCGCTGCTTCGATGCGGAATTGCTGCAGGGCACAGCCAATGTCTCAGGCATCTACTGACACTAGCCGCGCCACCGCGCTGATTGCGGCATGGTCTCGCACCTATGCTGCAGGGCGTCCGCCCCTTTCCCTGCCAGGCGCAGCGGCCCCTCCCAGCACCTCGAGTCGCGCGGAAGCTGACGCTCTGGCGGCGTGGCGGCGCTGGCATGACCCTCGCCAGGACAGCGCCTTCAGCGCACAAGAGTGGGACTGGTATGCGCTCCTCGAGCGGGCGCGAGTCGAGACACTGGCAGCACGCCAGCTACCCGGCATGGCCAGCAACTTGAGGCATGCGCCGGCGACTGCCCCCGAGGACAGTGCCATGGCGGCGCTCTATCATGCCTCGCGCACGATTTTTGCTGCACAGCCGGCCACGCCGCTATCGATTCTCGAAACGCCCCCGAACGCGCCAAAAGCTCGCCAGGGATGGCTGACAAGCCTGTTCTCATCTGCCCGTACCGAGACCCACCAGCGCGCGCACCAGGCCGCCCTGCAGGACAGCGATATCGAGCAAGCGCTGACAGCGGCGTCTCAACACCTGGGCGATTGCAGCGCCTTTGCTGAATCGGTCCTGGCGATCGTGCAGCGGCTGGCGAGCTATTATGCCGACAGCCAGCATGCCCAGTTGACCCTCCACGGCAATGCCAGTCATGGCCAGGAGGAGGAGAATCCCGATGCCGAGCTGGCCGCGGAGGGGAAGCCTCATGATGCGCCAACCCTCGAGGAGGAGCAGGCCGAACGCGATGACCGTCAACATGGCTATGCGGTGTATTCACGCGCCTGGGATGAGCAACAGCCGGCGAGTTTCTGGTTTCACAGCGAGGATGCCGAGGCGCTGAAGCAGCTGGATCTGCCAGACCGCCGGCGGATCCGTCAGCTAGCCCACCGTCTGCAGCGGCGCCTGATGGCCGCGCGCCTACGCCACTGGTCGTTCGATCAGGATGAAGGTCGCCTGGATAGTCGCCGCCTGGCAAGGCTAGTAGGCGACACCCCCAACCAACGCATATTTCGCACCGAGAATGAGTCGCCCGTCCCTGATGCCTGCGTCACACTTCTCGTCGATCAGTCCGGCTCGATGCGTGGCCAGCGTCGACGCATGGCCGCCATTGTCATCGATCTTGCCGTTCATACCCTGGAGCTTTGCCAGATACGCTGCGAAGTGCTTGGCTTCACCTCTCGCTTCAACGCCAACAATCCCATGGTGCAGCAATGGAAGCGCAGCGGCTCACCCGACGCCCCGGGTAGGCTGAATGCCATCCGACATATCATTTACAAGACGCCCGAGCAGCCATGGCGACGCGCACGCCCGCAACTGGGCCTGCTGCTTCGCGATGAGATGGGCCATGAAAATATTGATGGGGAAGCGCTTTACTGGGCGGCCAAACGCCTCATTCGGCAACCCCAGCCGCGCAAGATACTCATGGTGCTCTCCGACGGCACTCCCTTTGACAAGGCCACGGCCCAGGCCAACGGACGGGCATTCCTCGAACAGCACCTGCGTCGTGTCATCGATGAGATTGACAGTAGCCCGATATCGTTGGCGGCCATCGGCACCGGCCAGGACGTGGCACGCTTCTATCGCCACGCGCTGACCGTCCGCCGACCCGAGGCCATTGCCGAAACCCTCTTCGAACGCTTGGGCGACCTCCTCACCCAAACCAAACCAGATGAGTCTTGCCCATGAGTGCCATCGCCGGCCTTGTTCAGCTCGACGGCCAGTCAGTCGATCGCGATACCCTGTATCGGATGCAAGCACTGTTGACCCCCTATGGCAGGGACGCACAGCACCACTGGCACCAAGGCAACGGCGCCCTGCTACGCACGCTGTTGCGCACGACCCCGGAAGACAGCCTCGATCGCCAACCGCTGGTCGACGCCGCCAATCAGATGGCAATGGTCTTCGATGGCCGACTCGACAATCGCGATGAACTGGCCGAGGCACTGGGGCTTGGCCCTGCCGACACCCGGCTGATGGCCGATAGCGATCTGGCACTTGCCGCCTGCCTGCACTGGGACAGTGATGCGCCAAAGCACCTGCTCGGCGACTTCGCCCTGGCATGCTGGCAGCCTGAGCAAGAGCGACTCTGGCTGGCACGCGATCCGCTCGGTATGCGCCCGCTATTCTGGTACAAGCGTGACACGCTGTTCGCATTCGCCACCATGCCCAAGGCCCTGTTCGCGATTCCCGGCCTCACCAAAGCGATCTGCGAAGAGCAACTGCATGACTACTTGTGCATGCTGCCCATGACCGGCCCCGCCTCCTTGTTCAAAGAGATCTACCGTGTGGAGCCGGGTCATGTGGTGACCCTGTCGGGCGGCGCGGTCACCTCGCATCGCTATCACCGCTTCGATCCGCATCACGAGATACACCTCGACAGCGACGAGGCCTACGTCGAAGCCCTGCGCGAACACCTCGACCGCGCCGTGGCCAGCCGCCTGCGTGCAGTGGGCCCGATTGCCACCCATCTGAGTTCGGGCATGGATAGCACCACCGTGACCGCCTTCGCAGCACAGCAACTCAGCCAAAGGCAACAACCCTTGATCGCCTATACGGCCGTGCCTCGGGAAGGCTTCAATGGGCCCGTGCCCACTGGCCGGCATGCCGATGAGGGCCCTAAGGCACGTGCGGTGGCCGAGCGCTTCGATAATATCGAGCATGTGCTGATCCGTACCGACGGCACGTCACCGCTCGACAACCTGCAAACGATGACCGAAGAGCTCGATAGAGCCCCTCTCAATATCTGTAACGTCGCCTGGGCATCAGCCATCCGTGAAGATGCCGCAAGGCGTGGCGCCAAAGCCCTGCTGTGCGCCAACATGGGCAACTTCAGCATCTCCTACGACGGCCTCCCCTACCTGGCATCACTACTGCGCTCTGGACGTTGGACCACGCTATGGTCCGTCTACAAGGAGCTGAAGCAACGCCATCCCAGCATGACATGGCGCCAAATGGTCAGAGTATGCGCGGCGCCACTCATACCCCGAAGCCTGTGGCACGCCTTCGAAAAATCGCGTGGCAGGGCCTGGATGCTGAGTGGGCACTCCGCCATCAGCCCGGAACTGTCGCGTCGCATGAATACGCGCAAGCGGGCCAAGCACATCCAGTTCGACCTAACCTACCAGCCCAGCTCGAACAGCCGGCAGTTTCGTATCAATACGCTGTTTCTCACCGATACCGGAGAGTACAACGCCGCTGCCAACATCGACGGCGTGGAATATCGTGACCCGGCAGCCGATGTTCGCCTGATGGAGTTCTGCCTGGCGGTGCCCGACTCACAGTACCTGGGAGATGGCCAGCTGCAATGGCTGCTCAAGCGCTTGATGGCCGATGTGCTACCTGCCGAGATCCTCAACGCCAAGACGCGGGGACTACAGGCCGCGGACTGGTATGAGCAGACCGAACAGGCCTTGCCAGAACTGCGCGCCGAGCTGCAACGCCTGAAGGCCCACCATAGCGCCGGCGACTTTCTCGATCTGGAGGCGCTGGAAAAAGCATTAGATGAATGGCCTGACGATGGATGGGCAAACCCAGAGGTAGAAAGACGCTTTCGCTTCAAACTTCTCAGAGGTTTATCAGTAGGCACCTTCATTCGATATGCTGACGAAAGTAATGAATGAAAAACCGTAAAATGATGGATAGATGGACATTCAACATGCCGCTATACTTAAAAAGGTTGCCATCAACTCCCCGGTAACGACGCTAAAATAAATGAGGAGCGATAATATGCAACAGACAGACCGCAAACCTTATGCGAGCCCATCCCTTCAGCAACTAGGCGCCTTGAAAGACATCACCGCAGCGGGCGGCGTACCGAGTGCTGAGCAAGAAGGAGGCCAAGACGGAAGTGCCTTCCAGCCAGGCTCCTAGCGTTTGGCGTTTATTAGTATATAGCGCCATTAGCCGCATGCTGCCAAGTTACCGGTGGCATGTGGCTATTATGTCCAAATAGCACAATTATTTTTCAGCTGCCGAGTACCACCACATGCCTTCAACTACCATTTCCCATACCACACTTCTCAAGCGAAACCCGGATATGGTCGCAGCAAATATTGATGGTGATGTCGTGATGATGGGCGTGGACCAGGGGCAGTACTACGGTATCACTGGCGTTGGCTCCCGCGTTTGGGAACTGCTCGAGGAGCCGATATCCATTGACGGCATCACCGACATCATCTGCCGCGAGTACGAAACCGACCCTTCAACCTGCCAGGACGATATGTCGACTTTCGTCAACGATCTTCTGAAGATCGACTTGATAGAAGTTATCGAATAGAGGCGTCATCCCCTTGTCGGCTCATACTCCAAGTATTTCATCGGGCTTGCTGAACAAGCTCAAGCGCAAGGCATCCAGCTTCGTGCGGCAGCCCCGCTTTGCCAAGCGATGGTTCCCGGTGCTATGGGTCCTGCTAGGCTTGAGCCGCCTGGCAATCCTCGTCTTCTCGTTTCGCCGCATAGCTCCCCATCTCGGGATACCCGTAGGAATAGCGTCTTACACCCCTCTGCTTACGCCGCCCCAGGAAAGACGAGCAGCTCAGGTCGGTCAGGCGATCAGGCTGGCGGCACGTTACACGCCCTGGACCTCGAACTGCTTTCCGCAGGCGGTCACCGCAAGGCTGATACTGGGCATTTACCGCATTCCTTATTCGCTCTACTTCGGTGTGATGCGTGACCTCGAGAGGCATGATTACAGGGCACATGCCTGGGTTTCCGCTGGGCGGGTCGCGGTTACCGGCGGCTTTGGGTTCCATCAATTCACCGTGGTCGGCTGCTACCTATCACCGCACCTGAAAAGGCAATAGCAATCTATCCACCGCAGCCCTTCCTCGGCCATCGGCTATTTTTCGATTCTCCAATACTCAAACACCATATATTCACCCAACCGTTATTACGAAACAAACAATAATAGCATGACTTACCACTAGCCATGCCACACTAATACACCACGTCACCTAATACTTTAAGGAGCGTTTCAGAATAAAAGCCTCATCCAACTTGAAGCCAACAAAAAAACAGCTATCATGCTTGTTGAGCGCTTCCATTGCGGCTACTATAATGTTGCGGAATGTAGCGTGACGTGTCGACAAGAAGCGCAGGCATCAATTGGCAACCGCATATGGAAAGTCGCCAACGACATCAGTGTTGGGGCTGCAACAATAAACTTAAGGAGAAACATATGGACAATCGCGATAAAGAGTCCTACAAAGCACCTGAAGTAATCTCATTAGGCTCCCCCGCGGATATTACCCAGGCAGGGAATGTGCCCAATGCTGATGAATTCAGGGGGATAGATGGAACGGCATTTAAGCCAGGTTCTTGATATAGCCCTCTAGAGCATTGCGTACTGCATAATATTTTGCCAAGGATGGCAGGTCATGGCGACAGCATGCTAATGATCATTATGTAGTACGCACTTAAGCCATTCGACCACCACGCCAAATCGTCTGTTCATCAAGCATGGCCGCATGCTGTTGACTATTTCCAGAGTGTTTCCCAGCCAAGATTCAAAAAGCTCGGCCCCGTCGTCGCCTCGGAAAAGACGATGCTATTATGCCGCGCGTTCCACTCTATTATCTTGACCTGCCGATCTCGATCAATGCTGACATCCCACCCGATGCAGCCCAGATGCGGGAACCCCTGATGCAGACGACAACACGTCTCCGCAGCGCGGTGAAAGCTGGGAATCTGGATGCTGCCGAAGGACTGCCCTGAGTCTGGGTGTGACGCCACTTGCGCCCAGTCGGGCATGAAACCGTGTGAGTGAAGCCGCCCCGTCATCCTATCGACCGGCACCCGGATCTCACTCACCGCCCTGACAAAGCGATCCCACGACCTACCCAACCTGAGGTCGGCTGCGCGTAGCTCAACGACGCCGCCTGGCGTCTTGGCCGTGGTAAGCCGGAGTGTCGCCGTGGACTCAGGGGTAAGCGCATCGAATACCTGATGCTGAACGATCGGACGCTGGAAGACACCATCGGGTAGTGTTGACAGGTTCTCGACGCAGATATCGCGCTTTTCAAGAACACGAATGCCTTGCCCTTGAAAAGCATGATCTGGCTTGTAGAAGACCCGTTCCTGGCCGGTAACGAGCAGGTCGATCAGCGCTTCTGGCTGCATCACGGTATAGTCAGCAGCATAGCCGATGCCATCGATCAGATAGGCGAGATCAGGCAGCGCCGAGGAGTTCAACAAGCGGTTGGTCAGTGTCTTGGTATTGGTCGCCTGGCCAATCTGGCCGTTCTTGCACGGCAGGACCACCAGCTGGTAGTAATCGCCAGGTATCCAGCCCTCTACGAACTCCCCTTGAACGGCAGCGTATACCTGCAACCAGGGAGCGTATTTAGGGCTGCCCAGCACCTCATTGGCATAATCGCGCGCCTGGCGCTTCACCGCGGAGTCAAGCACGCCGCTGCGCCGCTCAATCATCCCCAGCAACGACTGCGCCATTCGCGCGTGCTGGGCGTGACAGCGCTCGCGCTGCAAGCGCAGTGCGGCCTGTTTCAGCACTCGCTTGAGCGCAGCAACTGCCATTATCTTGCCACGTTGCTCGCGGCGCTGGCATCGGCGCCCTCAGCCTCCTCCTCGGCATCTTGCCCCTGCATGATCCGCTCCAGCAAAGGCTCGATGCTGGTATTCATATCAGCCAGTGACCAAGGTCGGCGGAAGCGATAGACATCGATCTTGCCCGCCAGTTTGGTACATTCGCGCATTAGCCCTTGCGGCGTATTGAACTCGGTGCCCATCTCGGGCCGGTAAAGCGTGGCCATCACCGACGTGAATGCCTCGACCCCCATGATAGGCTCAAGGCTCGCCGGCTCGCCCTCCTCCGCGCGTTCCAGCATCACCAATGCCTTGAGCGGATATGGGGTATCCTTGAAGCCTTTGTTGAGCATCAAATGATATTTATCTTCGCGCGTCAGATCGCGAACTAGCCCTTCGGCCTGAATACCCAGCGCCGCCAAGGCATCCTTCCACAGCTTGACCCTGGGGGGGCCAGGATGAAGGTAGGGAGCATCTTCATGGGGTTTGATCACCGCGACGTCGTCGGTCAAGAGCGGCCAGTTCTGGGTGTAATGCAGCCAGGCACCAATGGTCGACTTACCCGCTCCGGAATGCCCGGTGAACGCCCAGACGCCACCTGGCGTCTTCAATGCACTGACGTGCAGCGGCAACCAATGGCGTTGATGCAACAAGGCACCTAGGGCACTGCCCAGCAGGAATAGTCTGATGTCGCCCGGGTCGGCAAGCGTGTCGACGCCCCGCGGCACTCGGCGGTCAAGCAGAATGCGCTGGCCCTGCTCAACGCGATAGCGTGCAATTCCCTCGATGGTGATCTGGCAGCGACCATCGCCCATTTCCAACCAGCCCCTGCGGAAGGTGGCATCCTCGAGCTGTTCCGCTACGTCTCGGGTCAGCACCACGACGTCAGGCGCAGAGCATGGCGGTATCGCGGGCAGCTCGGGCAATTCCAAGTGAGACTCGATGTTCAAGCCATAGGTACGGTAGTAAAAACGCTGATCACTGACGCCTATCTTGCCGCGCCTCTCGTCTTTGATCGACATAGTGCTGTTGTACGCAAACTCTTTTTCCATACTAGCCACGCTGCACACCCCCTCGCTCAATGTGTTAAATGCTAACTCGCCGCAATGCCTCACAGACGCAGGTCGGCCTGCCCCTTGGGAAGCAGATACTTGAGGTCGTAGAGCACGTGTTGCGGCTTACCCCAGGCACGAATGGCCGTCACTCCCAGCTCACGGAACTCACGGTGCGCCACGGCGAGGATCATGGCGTCGTAGGCTCCATGCTCCGGTGCCTCGATAGGCCGGATGGCGTACTCACGCTCGGCTTCATCCTTGCTGACATGCGGGTCATAGACGTCGACCTGGATATGAAAGTCATCCAGCTCCTTGAAGATATCGATGACCCGGGTGTTGCGAAGATCGGGGCAGTTCTCCTTGAAAGTCAGCCCCATCACCAGCACGCGGGCTTTCTCGACGTGGATTCGGCTCTTGATCATCTGCTTGATCAACTGCGCTGCCACGTAGGCGCCCATGCCGTCATTGATGCGCCTTCCGGAGAGAATCACTTCAGGGTGGTAACCCACCTGCTGCGCCTTATGGGTGAGGTAGTAGGGGTCCACACCGATGCAGTGCCCGCCCACCAGACCGGGACGGAACGGCAGGAAATTCCATTTAGTCCCTGCCGCCTCGAGCACTTCCTCGGTATCCAGCCCCAATCGGTTGAAGATCATCGAGAGTTCATTGATCAGGGCGATGTTGACGTCTCGCTGGGTATTTTCGATGACCTTGGCCGCCTCGGCCACCGCAATCGAGCTCGCCTTATGGGTGCCGGCCGTGATCACACGCTGATACAGCGCATCGACGAAGTCGGCCACCTCCGGCGTAGAACCCGCCGTCACTTTCTTGATGGTGGTCACCCGGTGCTCTTTGTCGCCTGGGTTGATGCGCTCGGGGCTATAGCCGGCGAAAAAATCACGGTTATAGACAAGTCCCGAAACTCGCTCGATCACCGGTATGCAATCCTCTTCGGTCGCCCCCGGATAGACCGTCGACTCAAAGATTACGATATCCCCCTTGGCCACCACCTGGCCCAGGCTTTCACTGGCCTTGATCAGCGGGGTCAGGTCGGGGCGGCGACTGCTATCGATCGGCGTTGGCACGGTAACGATATAGATGTTGCAGTGGCGCAGTGCTTCGAGCTCGCTGGCGAAGCTCAGCTGCGTCGACTGCGCGAGCAGCTCGGGCTCCACCTCGAGGGTCTGATCGATCCCATCGCGCAGCTCACCGATGCGCTTGGCGTTGATATCGAAGCCCACCGTGGGCATGACCTTGCCGAACTCCACGGCGAGCGGCAAGCCCACGTAGCCTAGACCGATGACTCCCAAACGAACGTTATCCATGCTCAGCATTGCGATGTCCTTTTTGACGTGATGTTGATCTCGCTGCGATACCCTTGGGGGTTCTGACGCTGCCAGCGCCAGGTGTCGGCCAGCATGTCATCCAGGCCTCGTCGGGCCTGCCAGCCCAACTCCTCCCGGGCCTTGTGAGGGTCAGCCCAGAACGCCGCCAGATCGCCTTCACGGCGTGGCGCAAACTGGTAAGGAATCGCTCGCTCGCTGATACGCTCGAATGCTGCCACCACCTCCAGCACCGATAGCCCCTGGCCGGTACCCAGGTTGTAGGCATGCGTGCCGGGCTCGTTCAGGCGATTCAGCGCACTGACATGGCCCTCCGCAAGATCCATGACGTGCAGGTAATCTCTGACGCAGGTGCCATCCGCGGTGGCGTAGTCATTGCCGAAGACCGTCAACGACGGTCTTCGTCCCACCGCCACCTGGGCAATGAAGGGCAACAGGTTATTGGGAATGCCTTGCGGATCCTCGCCCAGTCGGCCAGAAGGATGTGCTCCGATCGGGTTGAAATAACGCAGCAACGCCACCGACCAGCGCCGATCACTGCGAGCCATATCCTCAAGCACTTGCTCTACCATCGCCTTGGAAGTGCCATAGGGGTTGGACGTGCGGCCACGCGGCATGCTCTCGTGGTACGGCACCGGCGCGTCGGGCCCATAGACCGTGGCCGACGAGCTGAACACCAAGCGGAAAACCCCGGCCTGCTGCATGGCCTGGCAGAGCGCGATCGTGCCTGCCACGTTGGTCTCGTAATAGGCCAAGGGCTGGTCGACGCTCTCGCCCACCGCCTTCAAGCCCGCGAAATGGATCACTGCATGGATAGCGTGCTCGCTGAAGAGCTCGTCCAGGCAAGCGCGGTCACGAACATCGCCCTCGATGAAGGTCAAGGCCCGCTCGCCAATCTGCTCAACGCGGTGCAGTGCCTCCTGCGAGGCGTTGATGAGATTATCCAGCACGAGGACCTCATACCCCGCCTGCAGAAGAACCAGTGAGGTGTGGGAGCCAATGTATCCCGCGCCCCCTGTGACCAGTATCTTGCCTTGCGGCGTGTCAGTATCCGGCATCGATGTTCACCGCTGTGGGGAGGGGGTTGCCTTGCTGATAGGCACGTAGGTTCTCGATGAACACAGCCAGTGCTCTGTCGAGATAAAGCGGTGTGGTACCCGAGACATGCGGCGTGATCAGCAGATCACTGCGTTTCCATAGCGGCGAGTCGACGGGTAACGGCTGCTGCTCGAAGACATCCAAGGCGGCGCCACTCAGCGTGCCGCTGTCCAAGGCCCGCAGCAGTGCCTCGCCGTTCACCACTCCGCCACGCGAGATATCAACCAGCACGGCGCCGGGCTTGAGCTGGGCCAACAGTTGATCATTCACCACCCCACGGGTGGCCTGAGTCAGCGGCAGGCAGACCACCAAAAAATCGCTGCACGCCAGCTCGGGCCCGATGTCGTCGAGCGCCACGCTGCGGTCAACGCCGGCTACCGCGCGAGGTGTTCGCTGCGTGCCCACCACCTGCATATCAAACGCCTTGGCGCGCCGAGCAAGGCATTGGCCAATGTGACCCAGTCCGAGCACCGTCAGTTGGCTGCCAGTCAGTTCACCCAACCAGCTGCGCTGCCACAGCGCCTGCCGAGCCTGATCATGAAAGCGACCAAACTGCTTGGTGAAGTAGAGCATGGCCCCGATGGCGTACTCGCTCATCGGCGCACCGTGCACGCCGCTGCTCTTGGTCATCCAGATCGAGGACTTGTCGAAATCCATCGACCAGATTTTCTCCACACCGGCGGAAAGAAAGTGGATCCAGCGGTAGCTGTCCAGGCGTGCCAGTGCGTCGGGCAGCCACGGCAGCGTCGGGGTAATCACCACATCGATGTTGGCGTGCCGTGGCACCGCTTCGGCACTATCGGCAAAGACGACCTCCACCTCCGGCAGCGCTGCACGCAAGGCGCTGGTGACCAGCGTTCGCTGTTGGCCAATCACCTCGGCTTTCTGGAGATAAAGCACGCGACGGATGGGGCGAGGCGGCATCATGCACCTCCCGGGTTGCCCAAGCGGTAGGCGCAGTCGGCTAGTTGGCGCTGATTGTCGAGCAGCGCAGACTCGTTAGCGCTGCGCCACTGCGCCTCGGCCTGGCGCAGCTTGCCAATCTCGCCCGGGAAGTCGAGTGTCTCGAGCAGGCCAGCGGATGTGGCGGCCCCGGCGTGGAATGCCCGCGACAGGATGATCCACTGCGAGCCGAGGCGAACGTGCTCACCGAGCACGACTTCGGCAGGCAGCTCGCCCTGTCCGATGCGTGCGACGCCGCCAACCCCCCACGCTACACCGGCGTGGTTGAGCACCGCTGCGATGGGGTCCAACAAGCGTGCTGCCATCGGCTCGAAGAGGAAGCCCAGCCCCATGCTCAAGGAGAGATCATTAAGGCCGACGTGTACTTCGTCGAACCCCGGCGTAAGCAAGCCTAGCCAGTCGGGCAGCCTCACCAGCGATGCGGCCGTCTCCGCAAGAAACGTGACCGGGACACGCCCGTTGACGATAACCAGGAAGCGCTCCACTTCGGCACGCGAATAGAACATCGGAAGCATCAAGCGTTGGGCGCCATGCGCGATGGCATCGTCGACCTCCTGGCGGGTCGAGGCATACAAGGGGTTGAGCCGCACCATCAGCTCTGCGCGCTTGATAACGGAGGCTACCGCGGCGATCTCCTCGAGTGAGTGAGCCGCCTTGTGGGTATCAAGATGCCCTTGACGCTCGGCCTTGCCGAGCACCTCCTGATCCATGAAAATGCGGGCCACGCCGTGCTGCTCGATGAACGACGCCACATCGGGGCTGGCGGTTATCATCATGAAATTGAGTCGGCTCATCGCATCGCCTCCTCGACATCACTGTCGCGCGGAGGCTCGCCGTTCAGTCGGTCACGGTACGTCCGCCAGTTGAGCCCCGGCTCACCGTAGATCCCACTGCCGAGCACCACTACCCTCACCGTCATCAGCAGGATCTTGAGATCCAGCGCCAGCCCCCGTTTCTGGACGTATTCGGCGTCGTAGGCCAGTTGCTGCAGCCAGCCGAGGCTGCGCCGGCCTTTGACCTGGGCAAGCCCGGTCAAGCCTGGGCGAACACTGAAGCGTATCTTGTAGCCCGGTGGCACCACTTCGGTCTGTTCCATCAGCACCGGACGTGGGCCGACGACACTCATGTCGCCTTTGAGGATATTGATCAGCTGGGGCAATTCATCGAGGCTAGTGGCACGTATGAAGCGGCCTACCCGGGTAATACGTGGATCGTGGCCAGCGCTAACCACCTGTTCCTGTTGCTGGTCGATGGTGTCAGGTGCGCGATGCCGCATGGTACGGAACTTGAAGATACTGAAGGGCTGTTCATTACGCCCGGCACGCGGCTGCATGAAAAACACCGGCCCCGGACTGTCCAACTTGATCAACGCCGCTACTAATACCAGCAGTGGTGTTGATACGATCAAGCCGGCGCCACTGACGATGATATCGATAAATCGCTTGATACCCTCTCTCATGCCAACTCCATAGCCTTGAGAATGACGCTATTTACCTTGCGAACGTCATAATGACGCTCAACCAACGTGCGCGACGCCTCGGCCATCTGCGGCACTAGCCGCGGCTCCTCGACAAAACGCCGCATCGCCTTGAATAGCGGCCCACTGGCGCGCGGCGCCACCAAAAAGCCATTCACGCCGTCCTCCACCGTTTCACGACAGCCCGGCGCATCGCTGGTGATGATCGGCCGGCGCATGCTCATCGCCTCGAGAACCGAGCGTGGCGTTCCTTCGCGATACGACGGCAGCACGAACACTGAGCACTGCGCTATCCATGGGCGCACATCGGCAACGCCTCCCACGAACTCCACACAGCCTTCAGCCTTCCAGCGCTGCAAATCCTTTGCAGCGCATGAATGGGGCAGGTTGGGATCATGCGGGCCTACCGCGATAAATCGGGTCGAGGGGTGCTCGGCATGCAGTTGGCCTGCGGCCGCGCAGAACTCTGCGACACCTTTCTCGGTCAACAGCCGCCCGATGAAGAGAAACGTCAAAGCACCCTCTGGCAATGGCGTAGGCGCAAAGCGCTGCATATCCACGCCCGACCCGTAGGTGCGTACGGCCTTGCCGTTATCGCGCAGAATTCCGCGCTCGGTGAACTCTTTGAGGTCGTCTGGATTCTGGAAGAAAACCCGATCATTGCAGGCAAGTCCGGCCCGGTAGAGCAGCGACACCACCTTCTGCAGGCGCCGATTCTTGGCACTTTGCGTAGTGAACACATGGCCCAGGCCGGTAATCATCGAATAGATGCGTGGCACCCCTGCCGCCTTGGCAGCAAGGCTGCCATACACCACCGGCTTAATGGTGTAGCCAAATACCGCCTTGGGCCTCAGCTGGCGTATCAGGCGATATAGCGACCACAGCGTCTTGATATCATGCACCGGGTTGATACCGGTACGTCCCATCTCGATCGGATGGATCTCGATGCCTAACCCTTCGACCTCCGGGAGATAGTCGGCAGTGGGCACTGCAGCTGCCACAACAAGCCCTCGCGCCTGCATCTCTTTTACCAAGTCCCCACGGTTGGCGATCAGGGAACGCGCATTGCCTGCGATGATAAGTAGATCCACGAATCAATGCCTTCTCAAGCGGATTGTCAATTTATCGAAAGACGAAGCGGCAAGCAGCGTACATATTGCGAGAAACTTCGTACGGTGCCGTATTGCCGTGCCGACATTGGTTACCCCAATAGCAAAAACGAATATCAGCGCCCCCGCCATGAACATCAGCGCAAGACACTCTTCCTTGCGTTTAATCCGGTGCCATCCTTTATAAAAGCGCCAGGCAAGAAACATATACATGGCCGATGCCAAGACCCCCATCAACTGACGTGGGCTGCGCAAGTCCCAAGGAAACGGCGAAAAAGTAAAATACGCGATGCGCATCGGGATTAACCAAGGCTGAGTGTAGGGGTTACCCTGCGCCACGAACCCAGGATAAGCGGAGCCACCTCTCGCTTCACGTTGAAAGCGGGATTCAATCAGCTCTTCTACCCCTTCCCCCTCATTTTCTCCGCCGATGGTAATCCCTTTCGCAAGATTAATGCCACCGCCACCCACGACAATAGTCATGGCTACCGCAAAAAGCGCAATAGATGAAAAAAACTTACTAGCCGCTTGGCGTGTCGTAGCTCCGCCTTTAATCGAATGCAGAAGCGTTCTAAATGCGAAATAGGCGAGATACAAGGCGATGCCGACCATTGCCCCAATCCAGCCCGGGTGAATCATCAGCGCTACTGCAAATAAGGAAAACGCTGCAAAGATCCAAATTACTCCCTTGCCAGACACCCAGTTCAAGAAAAAATAAACACCTAGCAAAAATGCGACAATTGAAAACTCCTCACGCAGCGCGATAATTGAATTAAATGCCGCAAACGGGAACACTGCCATTATATACGAGCTGATTACCGCAGGCTTCCTTCCCCACAGCCGGTACGCCATGATTCCAGTAAGGAAGATACCTATCATGCCTGCGAGAAAATTAAGCACGGGCAGTACGAAACTATTATATCCAAAAGCCTTGAAGAAGATTGCACCAACGGTACTGTAAACATACGATGCGCTGTAATTAAAAGTATCTAACAGTTCATTCCAATTCAGCAGCGACCATTCATATGCTCTCCTTGTAAATACGACAGCATCACCATCTGCACCCGGCGGCACGAATATTTCATAGTAATTAAGCACCATTAAAAGCAAACGAAACGCAAAACCAATCATTATCGGCCATAGTAGCCAACGATGCTTAATTGAAACCATCAAACAAAATACAAATGATAGTAGAAGCATTACAACAACAAAAAGCGACGTTATCATATATGTCTCACTAAAGGGACAGCGTTAGACTGTTATAGCTTCTTCGTATAAGGCAATGTGCTTATCGACAGAAGTTTTAATAAAGTAATCACCCGAATAATCAAGCGCGTTTTGGGAAAATAAATGACGCAACTCACTATTCGTCAACATTTTCTGTAATGCTGCAGCATAACCCTCTTCATCCAGTTCATCGACAACAATGCCATTACATGCCTTGTGCACGATTTCAGCACACCCCCCGACATTGGTCACAACAACCGGAAGCCCACTAAGGGTAGCTTCTATCTGCGCAATCGGCAGCCCCTCCCACGCAGACGACATAACAAAAACATCGGCTTCGTAAAGCAGCTCGTCTACATTGCTAACATTACCCAGGAACTGCACATGATCTGATATTCCTTTTTCTCGTACCAATTGCTCAAGATTCTCGCGCAATTCGCCTTCACCGGCTATTTTCAAGTGATAATGGCCGTCGCCGAATCTGGCTAGTGAAGTTATCATTAGCGACAGGTTTTTCTGATCAGACAACCTTCCGATACTGATTAATTTCACCATATCATCAGACGACTTTTCACCGCCTCGTATCCGTCTTTTTATACGTTCCGGTGCCACGCCGTTATCAATTCTCTCAACCTTCTTACGGGAAACACTTTCTAAAAGATTTTTGCAAGCTAGACAGATACCTATATACCTGGAAACCTTAATATCCAGCAGCTTATAAATTACTGATTTAGCACCAAGACGAATATTGTGATGAGTATAAATAACTTTTGCATTCTTCACAAAGAGCGAAAAAATGGTAGCATAATACAAATGGCAGTGCACAATATCCGGGGAAAATCTAGCAGCTACCTGATTGATTTTCCTTACACCGCGCCACGGTTTTTTCCGAGCTTCCATGCCTATAAAGTCATATTCGATGCCAT